>JAFUOK010000011.1 GCA_017481925.1 Alistipes sp. | reverse complement strand
TGCATACGAAGAGTTCTTTGAAGGTTACGCAACGCGCAGAAGGATAATGCAGTAGATAACTAACTAAATCGTAACCTATTACTATCAAGAGCAATTAACCTACGCTCATTTCCAATAAATTACACTCTTTTCGTAACTTCTTTCGGCAAATATACTCATTTTCTCACGGTTAAAGATACTGAAAAATACTTATTTCTCACCTACTCTGCACAATCGGCCAAATTTGAGACAGCCTTTTATTGATTTTTCCACCACAAAATCGCTATCTTTGCACCATATAAACCAATTCGATTCACCCAATGCGACGCAACATCTCTGTAATCGTTCTGATGTACCTGCTCACAACGGTACTCATGGCTCTGCAAAAACCACTCTTTCTTGTGTGGTATGCTGCACGTGCCACGGAGGCTACGAGTGCGGAGTTGTGGGGTGTTGTGTGGCATGGTCTGCTGCTTGACTCCACTACGGCGGCATATCTTACCGTGGTGCCGTGGCTTATGATGCTTGTGGCCGTATGGGTGAAGATCCCTGAGCGTGTAATGCGCCCTATTATGGTGGGATATTTTGCCGTGATGGCTTTTGTCGCATCGCTGCTCGTTGCTGTTGATATGGGTCTGTTCCGCCATTGGGATTTCCGTCTCGACAGCACTATAATTCCCTACCTGCGTACCCCCAAGGAGGCTGCCGCCAGCGTTACGTGGGGCGACGTGTGGCCTACCCTGATTTTGTTTGTGGCGTATGGCGCACTGCTCTTTATGGCATGGCGACCCATTGCCAGACTATACCGCAAGGTTGAGCAGACACTGCGCGGGCGAATACTCTCAACGGCGGTGATGTTGCTTACGGGAGGCTTGCTATTCCTTGCCATACGTGGAGGCCTGGACACCGCACCGGCGAACGTGAGCAAGGTCTATTTCAGCGAAAATATGTTTCTGAATCAGGCGGCTACAAACCCCATCTTCTCGTTCCTCTCGTCGGCAGCACGCTCTGAACTCAAAGACAGCGACTACCGCTACTTCACGGACGAGGAGTGCGAAGAGATTTTTTCTACCCTCGCAGGCAACACTACGCCTGCAAGCAGCGAGAAACTACTCCGCATCGAGCGACCCAACGTAGTGCTCATAATGTTGGAAAGCATAGGTCGCACCGTAATGGACGAGGTGGTCGATGGCCGAGCCGTAGCACCCTCGTTGCAACGTCTGAAGAGCGAGGGTATCTGGTTTGAGAATATGTACGCCAACTCCTACCGCACCGACCGAGGCACGGTGGCCGTGATGAGTGGCTATGCGGCTCACCCCGTGGTGTCGGTGATGAAGTATCCGCAGAAAGCCCACACCCTGCCCGCCATAGCACGTTCGCTGCGTGAAGAGGGCTACGCCACAAGTTTTATGTATGGAGGCGACGCCAACTTCACCAACACCATATCCTACCTCTACGGCACGGGCGTAGAGCGCATAACCGACAAGGCGCAACTATCGTTCGACGCCCCGACAAACAAGTGGGGCTATGCCGATGATGTAGTCTGCCCCTACTTTGCCGATGAGGTGCTCTCGCTCTCGAAGCAGGATAAGCCCTTCTTTGCTACGCTGCTCACCCTCTCGTCACACGAGCCGTTCGATGTACCCTACTCGGCATTCGAGGATAAGATACTCAACTCGGTCGCCTACACCGACGAGGCCGTAGGCAAGATGATCGATAGCTGGCGCAATACGCCTGCGTGGGATGATATGCTCGTCATACTTATTGCCGACCACGGCATGCCCTACCCCTCGTCGCTCACTACGGGCTCTCGCGAGCGTCAGCGCATACCGATGATATGGACGGGAGGCGCACTTGAGCGAAGTGGCTTTGAGGTGGACGCTTTCTGCTCGCAGGCTGACCTGGCGGCTACGCTTCTCTCGCAGATGGGCATAGCGCACGATGACTTCCTTTTCAGCCACGACATCTTTGATGAGCGACAGCCTCACTACGCCTTTTGGACGTGGAACAACTCGTTCGGTATGGCCGATAAGGATGGTCACTTGATATATGACCTCACGGGTAACACCCCCACCTCACAACAGGGCGAAGCCTCGCATTACGAAACCCGAGGCAAGGCCATAGTACAAACCATACACCAGGATATACGCAAACGATAGTATGAGAAGCCGTTCGAAGATACTCTTTGCCGTGCTCGCCACGCTTGTGGTAGTGCTCTTTGCCGCCGATATGATGGTCGGCTCGGTGGGCATTGCCGCTGGAGATGTGTGGGCAGCACTTACGGGTGGCGAGTGTGACCCCATAACGCGCAAGATCATTATCGACATACGTCTGATGAAGGCCGTGGTGGCAATCCTAGCGGGTGCGGCACTCTCGGTGAGTGGCTTGCAGATGCAGACTCTGTTCCGCAACCCGTTGGCTGGTCCATACGTCTTGGGTGTAAGTTCGGGCGCAAGTCTCGGCGTGGCACTCTTTATCCTGGGGGCACCTCTGCTCGGAATATCATCGTCGGCGTGGCTCTCAACCGTGGGCGTTGCAGGCGCTGCGTGGATAGGTGCAGCGGCTATCCTGGCCGTGGTAGCGGCCGTGAGCCAAAGGATAAAGGATATAATGGTGATACTTATCTTGGGTATGATGGCAAGTTCGGGCGTGAGCGCCATAGTGCAGATTCTGCAATACCTGAGCGCCGAGGAGGCGTTGAAGAGTTTTGTCATCTGGACAATGGGCTCGCTCGGCGATGTGACCACACAGCAACTTGCATTGGTCGCCCCTGCAATCATTGCGGGACTGGTAATATCCGTGGCAGTAATAAAACCCCTGAACCTGATGCTCCTGGGCGAGGGTTATGCCCGCACGATGGGTCTTAACATCCGTCGCACACGCTCGCTCATACTACTTTCGACAACCCTGCTGGCAGGTACCGTGACGGCCTTCTGTGGCCCTATCGGTTTTATCGGCCTCGCCATACCCCACGTCGCACGCATCCTCTTCTGCGATGCCGACCACCGCACGCTGCTGCCCGCCGCCGCACTGACGGGTGCCGTGGCGCTGCTCGTGTGCGACATAGTATCGAAACTGCTCACGCTGCCCGTTAATACCATCACGGCACTGCTGGGCATACCCATCGTGGTGTGGGTCGTTGTGCGTAACAAGAATATAGTATAGGATGATTCGCTTTGACAACATACGTCTGGGCTACGGCTCCCGCACGCTGATCGAAAACCTATCGGCCGAGTTGCATCGTGGACAACTCACCGCCCTGGTGGGTCGCAACGGCACGGGTAAGAGCACCCTGCTACGCGCCATAGCGCAGCTGGGCGAGACACTGGGAGGAGATATTATGCTCGATGGCCGTTCACTGCAGACACTCTCGCCCTCGGATATGGCCTCGCTGGTGGCCTTCGTCACCACCGACAAGGTGCGTATTGCCAACCTGCGTTGTCGTGATGTGGTGGCGCTGGGTCGTGCCCCCTACACCAATTGGATAGGTCGCATGCAGCAGCAGGACAAGACGATTGTCGAGCAGTCGCTCGCGGCGGTAGGCATGGCCGACTACGCCGACAAGACGATGGACAGGATGTCGGACGGCGAGTGTCAGCGAATAATGATTGCCCGCGCCCTGGCGCAGCAGACGCCCATAATCCTTCTGGATGAGCCCACGGCATTCCTCGATATGCCCAACCGCTATGAGCTTTGCACCCTGCTACGTCGCCTGGCACACGAGGAGCAGAAGTGCATACTCTTCTCGACGCACGAACTGGATATAGCCCTCTCGCTATGTGATGCCATAGCGCTCATAGCACCTCCCGAGCTGCATATCCTGCCCACCGACGAGATGGTGCGTAGTGGTCATATCGAACGACTATTCACTACGGGAATCGTGGAGTTTGACCCTCAGACACGAACGGTCAGCGTAAAAGAGAGATAAAAAAGGTTGTCCAACTCGCAAGTTGTGACAACCTTTTTATTCATTGTGGGTATATTCCCCTTTTGCGGCTTCACCGCCTAAAAGCGAAATCCAAAGTACATTCGCCACGAGGTAGTGTTGAGATCTATCGCCACGCCCGGCATCAGTTCGCTCAACTCGCCCAGATCGTCATACGACGTCTTGCCCGTGCGGTACTCCACACCCAGCGACAACAGTCGCCACGCCACCGAGAGACCGGCATTGAGGTATGTGGCATAGTTTTTCATGAAGAGCTCATTCTCGACAGCATAGACAG
>JAFUOK010000010.1 GCA_017481925.1 Alistipes sp. | reverse complement strand
TACCGTGGTATCCGTCACCGTCTTGGTCTTCCCGTTCGTGGTCAGTCAACCAAGAACAATGCACGTACTCGTAAGGGTCGCAAGAAGACTGTAGCAAACAAGAAAAAGGCAACGAAGTAATAAATAGGAAGTTATTATGGCAAAGAAAACTGGAACAGTTAAGAAGAAGGTTGTTAAGGTTGGTGCCCAGGGCATGGCTTTCGTGCACTCGACTTTCAACAACGTAATCATCACCATCACCAACGAGGTTGGCGAGGTTATCAGCTGGTCTTCAGCCGGTAAGATGGGTTTCCGCGGCTCGAAGAAGAATACTCCCTATGCAGCGCAGACCGCAGCAGCAGATTGCGCTAAGGTTGCCTACGATATGGGCTTGCGTAAGGTTAAGGTTTATGTAAAGGGTCCCGGTCAGGGTCGTGAGAGCGCCGTACGTACTATCCACGGTGCAGGTATCGAGGTAATGGAGATTATCGACGTTACTCCGCTGCCCCACAACGGTTGCCGTGCTCCTAACCGCCGTCGCGTATAATTCGCGGTGCGCATAAGGAACATAGCACATTTACAGACTTTAACAAAGAGTTTTAAAACAAAAAAAAGTAAAAAACAATGGCAAGATATATTGGACCTAAGTCAAAGATCGCCCGTAAGTTTGGCGAGGCTATTTACGGTGCGGATAAGGTGCTTGAGAAGCGTAACTATCCTCCCGGACAGCACGGTCTTGCTCGCAAGCGTAAGAAGAACTCTGAGTATGGCGAGCAGCTTTCAGAGAAGCAGAAGGCAAAGTACACTTACGGTATTCTGGAGAAGCAGTTTGCTCGTACTTACGAGGCTGCAGCACGTATGGGCGGTATTACAGGTGAGAACCTGTTGAAGCTCTTGGAGTGCCGCTTGGATAACGTAGTTTACCGTCTTGGTATCGCTCCTACCCGTGCAGCAGCACGTCAGTTGGTTTCTCACCGTCACATCTGCGTAAACGGTTCTGTAGTTAACATTCCTTCATACCAGCTCAAGGTTGGCGACGTAGTATCAGTACGCGAGAAGTCAAAGAGTTTGGAGGTAATCACTACTGCAGTATCGGGTTCTACCCGCAGCCGCTACGCTTGGCTTGAGTGGGACGGCGCCGCAATGAGCGGTAAGTTCCTTCAGAAGCCCGAGCGCGAGGAGATTCCCGAGAACATCAAGGAGCAGCTTATCGTCGAGCTGTACTCGAAGTAGTAATTAATTCAAATTCAATAATTTTATGGCAATTTTAGCATTCCAGAAACCTGAAAAGGTTATTATGCTCGAAGCCACGGCATCGTTCGGAAAGTTTGAGTTCCGTCCCTTGGAGCCTGGCTACGGTATGACTGTCGGCAACGCTTTGCGACGCGTTTTGCTCTCATCGTTGGAGGGTTATGCAATTACGACCGTAAAGGTAGCCGGAGTGAACAATGAGTTTGCCGCTATCCCGGGTGTGATGGAGGGTATGATGGATATTATCCTCAAGCTGAAGCAGGTACGTTTCCTTCGCACGGTTGACAATCAGGACTCTGAGAAGATCACCGTGAACGTAGCAGGCGTCACCGAGCTTACGGCAGGTTATATCTCTAACTACCTTTCGTCGTTCAAGGTTCTGAACCCCGAACTTGTAATCTGCCACCTTGCCCCTGGCACAAAGATGCAGCTTACAATCACGATCGGTAAGGGCCGCGGATATGTGCCTTCGGAGGAGAATGCACCCTACGCTACTGAGCTGGATACACTTCCGATTGACTCTATTTTCACACCCATCAAGAATGTCAAGTACTCGATCGAGGATTACCGCGTCGAGCAGAAGACTGACTACGAAAAGTTGAATTTGGAGATTACTACCGACGGTTCTATTCATCCGAAGGAGGCGTTGAAGGAGGCTGCCAAGATTCTCATTCAGCACTTTATGCTCTTCTCAGACGAGAAGATCACCATCAATATGGACGACACGAGCGAGAACGATACGCTTGACGATGAGGCATTGCGTATGCGTCAGCTCTTGAAGACCAAGCTTTCAGATCAGGATTTGAGCGTTCGCGCTTTGAACTGCTTGAAGGCTGCTGATGTTGATACCGTAGGTGACTTGGTTAAGCTCAACCGTAACGACTTGCTGAAGTTCCGTAACTTCGGTAAGAAGTCGCTCACCGAGTTGGACGAGTTGCTGGCATCACTCAACCTGAAGTTCGGAATGGATGTATCACTCTACAAACTTGATAAAGAATAATTATGAGACACAATAAGAATTTTAACCATCTCGGTCGTCAGGCAGGTCACCGCAAGGCTATGCTTTCAAATATGGCGTCATCGCTGATTATGCACAAGCGCATCGAGACCACTGTTGCAAAGGCAAAGGCCGTACAGCAGTTCGTTGAGCCTCTGGTAACCAAGTCTAAGGAGGACACTACCCACTCACGTCGTGTAGTATTCTCATACCTCAAGCAGAAGGAGGCCGTAACAGAGTTGTTCCGCACCATCGCTCCCAAGATCGCAGAGCGTCCCGGTGGCTACACCCGCATTTTGAAGACGGGCTTCCGTCTGGGTGACGCAGCCGATATGTGCATCATCGAGTTCGTTGATTTCAACGAGGCTTACACACTCGGTAAGCTTCCCGCAGCAGCCGCTGAGGAGGCTAAGCCCAAGACACGTCGTTCACGCAAGAAGTCAACCGACGCTGTTGAGGACGCAACCGTAGTAGCCGAGAAGAAGGCAAAGGCTCCTAAGGCTCCCAAGGCAACGGCAGCAAAGGCTAAGGCTGCTCCCGTAGCTAAGAAGACCAACGTAGGTAAGAAGATGTAATTTTACATTATATTACTGAGAAGGCCCGCCCCCGCAAGGGAGTGGGTCTTTTTTTTGTGCAAAACCACATAGAGTGGTAAATTTCTCGTTGCGCTCGGTTTGAAATGCTCACATACCTCAAGTATGCTCCGCTTTCAAGCCCTTCGCGCGCCTAAAATTTCTTCACTCTCTGTGATTTTGTGGTAGTGTATTAGGTGCTCTAAAAGTTATTTATAACAATATCTCCCCTGCGCCAATAAAAACGCCCCACCTTGTTGTGGTGGGGGGCGAAGTTGCGGAGAATGGGTAAATCGGTTTGCTGAAAAGTATGGTAGGTGACTGCTAAAATAATATATAGCGTCATTGCGAGGAATTGCATCGGCAAGCAATACTGATACTAATAACACACTATGCAATTCCGTGGCAATCTACCTTTGTCGAAACAACCTTGCTGATAGATATATCAATTAAGTCATCAATATATTCGGGCAGAATAAAAATTTATTCTTACCTTTGTAGTAGTCGCCCCGTGCGACAGACATATTTTTTAGAAAGCGTTTTCTTCCTCAACGGTGAACTTCGACAACTCATTATGGTAGGGATGACGAGCGCTCATTTTGGTATGTATTATGTTCATCAGACATATACCGCCAAAGTGTGAGTCGTTATATCTACCATAGGGCAGTCGAAGGCCTACCGTTGGATTAACAGGCTCGCACTTTCTTTGTTTATATTTATACCGTCATCGAGTCTGGACGGTGAGTTTTTTACGATGGCTACTATAATTATCCTCTTTGCTACGTTGGCTATGGACCTGGTTCGCTAACGTTCAACGATCAGCGCAAAAAAAACGCCCCACTCGCAAGCGGGACGTTTTTCAAATATCTGTCGGAGCAAAATGCTCTCAACCATTGGCGGGATTAATCCTCGTCGGTGTCGGTGTAAGCCTTCAGAAGCTTATCCTGTACATCGGCGGGCACCTGCTCGTATGATGCAAACTGCATGGTGTATGTAGCAGCACCTGATGTGAGCGATGACAACGATGTTGAGTAGCGATACAACTCTGCCAGAGGCACGCGAGCGTTCAGCTTGTCGAAGCCCTTGTCAGACTCCATACCCATAATCATTGCACGGCGGTTCTGCAGGTCGCTCATCACGGCACCCATATACTCGCTCGGGGTAAGTACCTCCACAGCGTAGATAGGCTCCATAATCTTCGGGCCAGCGTTGCGGAACGCATCCTTGAACGCGTTACGAGCCGCCAACTTGAACGAGATCTCATTTGAATCTACGGGGTGCATCTTACCGTCGTAGCATACAACGCGGATGTCACGTGCATAAGAACCTGTCAAGGGACCCTCGTCCATCTTCTCCATGATACCCTTCAGGATAGCGGGCATGAAGCGTGCGTCGATAGCACCACCAACGATTGAGTTGTAGAACTGCAACTTGCCGCCCCAATCCAGGTCGTACTCCTCCTTACCCTTGATATTCACGGTAACCTCCTTGCCGCCGATCTTGTACTTCGTAGGCTCGGGCATACCCTCGTAGTAAGGCTCGATAACGATGTGTACCTCACCAAACTGACCAGCACCACCAGACTGCTTCTTGTGGCGGTAGTCGGCCTGTGCCACCTTCGTGATGGTCTCACGATAGGGGATCTTGGGAGCGAAGTACTCGATCTCGAGCTTATTGTCGTTTGCCAGACGTGTCTTCACGATGTTGAGGTGGTGCTCACCCTGACCCTGGATGATGGTCTGCTTCAACTCCTTTGAGTACTCAACAAGGATAGTAGGATCCTCATATTTCAGGTCATTGAGCAATTTACCCAACTTCTCCTCATCACCCTGCTCCTTTGCCTTCACGGCTGCACGGTAGCGAGGCTCGGGGAATACGATAGGCTCAACCTTAACGTGTGCGCCGGCAGCAGCCAACGTATCGTTAGTGCGAGTACCCTTCAACTTAACGGTGCAACCGATGTCACCTGCCGACAACTCCGTAACCTTGATACGGTTCTTACCGGCCACGGCGAAGAGCTGTGAGAGCTTCTCCTTGTTACCCGTACGGCTGTTCACCAACTCCTGACCCTCAGCGATCTTACCACGTACTACGCGGAAGTAGGTGATCTCACCGATATGCTGCTCGATCTGGCTCTTGAATACGAATACTACGGCGGGCTGTGTCTCGTCAGCTACGAGCTCCTCACCCTCGATAGATACAAACTTGGGAGCGGTTGTAGGCGTAGTCGGGCCCGGAGCAACGTTGATGATGAACTCCATCAGACGCTTTGTGCCGATGTCGCGCTTACCACTTGTACAGAAGATAGGCATAATCTCGCGGTTAGCAACGCCGAGCTTCAAGCCTGAGCGGATATCGTCCTGTGTGAGGGCGCCCTTCTCGAAGTAGAGCTCCATCAATGCGTCGTCATATACTGCAGCAGCCTCCGAGAGCTCCTGATTCAACTCCTGTGCATATTCCAACTGATCTTCGGGAATATCCAACTCCTCGCGGGTACCGTTCTCGTCGGTGAAGCGGTACATCTTCATCATCAGTACGTCGATGAATGCGTTGAACCCAGGACCCTGCTCTACGGGGTACTGTACAACTACGGGCTTTACCGATGAAGCGGCGCGGATGCCCTCCAATGTTGCGTCGAAGTTAGCCTTATCGCCATCGAGCTGGTTGATAACACCAATCAGAGGCTTGTTGAGGATGCGAGCGTAGCGTGACTGAATCTCGTCACCTACCTCCCAACCGTTCTGTGCGTTCATAACCATGATACCTACGTCACCTACCTTGAAGGCAGAGAAGAGGTTACCACAGAAGTCGTCTGAGCCGGGGCAGTCGATGATGTTGAGCTTGCGGCCCATAAACTCGGTGAAAAGGGTCGTCGAGTAGATCGAGCGCTTGTACTCGTGCTCGATGTCGGTGTTATCTGAAAGCGTGTTGCACGCCTCGATACTACCCCTGCGGTCGATAACTTTACCCTCATAAGCCATCGCTTCGGCAAGGGTAGTTTTTCCCGTGCCGGGAGCGCCAATGAGAACGATGTTCTTAATCTCTTTTGCTGAATATTTTTTCATATTCGTGAAGTTTTATAGGTTTTACTTTTAAGTAGGTTTCTGTTTTGCTACTCTGCGCAGGCCGTTTTTCGCTTGCGCGTTCATTTCATAAAGTTACGAAGATTTTTTTAATCTCCAACATCCTTTGGCAAAAAATCGCCCTCTTTGACCGAATAAGTAAAATTTTTCTCCTCGCAAAGCCCCGTTTTTAATATTTCCACACACGAAAAAACCGACGCCACCGTGAGGCAGCGTCGGTCAAGGTTACGACAAGTATGCGCTATGCGCACATATTTATTACTTATAAACCTCGTTGCGGGGAAGCATATCGGGCAGGTTAGCCGTACCCAATGCCATAATAGCCAATGCTGTTGCGGCCTGCTTCTGATACTCGGGGATGCTCTTGTTGTAGAGGTCACGCTCGGTGTGCCAGATCTCCTGATACTGGAAGTTGTAACCCGAGGGGTCGCTCTCCGACATCTGCAATGCGGGAATACCCTCTACCATGAATGATGTAGAGTCGTTACCACCCGTCTGCGTGGGCTTCGCACGAGGCTCCAGCTTTCTAACCGTAAAGTTGTAGTCGGGGTAGAGCTCCTGAATAGGCTCTGCGATCTTCTCATACTCATCCACGAGCGATGCGGGGGCAGAGAATGCGGTGTAAGCCAACGGGCCACCGTCACGGTTGAACATATTAGTGATCTTCTCCCACTTATCCTTGTGGTCGCGAACCCATGCCAGCGAACCGTACAAGCCGAACTCCTCGGCAGCGAAGAAGATGAATACGATCGAACGCTCGGGCTTCGCGCCTGACTGAGCAATCATACGTGCAGCCTCCATCATAGCCGATACACCTGAACCGCAATCCACGCCACCTGTTGCTACGTCGTAAGCGTCGAGGTGAGAACCCATGATAACATACTCGTTAGGCTTCTTCGAGCCCTTGATCGTTGCGACAATGTTGTGGTATGGCACGGGACCCATTGAGAAGTAGTTGCGGATGTCAAACTCCAGCTCAACATATCGACGCTGCTGTGCCAGCTTGTAGATACGCTCAAACTGCGCCTCGTCCAGCTTGATGTCGGGCACGGTGGGCAGAGTCTCGAAGGTTACCTTACCCTCGTTGAGCATCTTGCGGTCGTACAGCGTGCGGATGGGCACTGCCGTAGGCTGAATGAAACCGAGAACACCAGCCTCTACCATCTCGTCATAGAACAGGGCGGGCATATCGTTCATCGGCTTGGGGTTGTCGGGGTTCTGACGGTTGTACTGTGCTATCTCGGCATTCTCGGCGATGGCAGCCTTGCGCGCCTCGCGAGCCTCCGCGCTATGCTCCAGGGGCCAACCGGTGCTCTTGCTCTCCATCAATACCCAGGCACCCTTCAACGTACCCTTCATGCGGTCGAACTGCGCCTGTGTGCGGGGCTCGATCACTACGTGGCCACGCTGCGGGCCCGTCGTGCCGGCAGTGAATGAGGGTGTGGTGAAGTAGAGTGTCTCGGTGAACTCACCCATAGCACGACCCCACCAGCCACCGCGGTTGAAACCTACGGGAACCTCGCCAGCGCGCTCGAGTGTTACCTCCAGGCCCCACTCCTCCAGCTGCTTGACAATCCACGCCTGTGAGTTCTCGAAACCTGCCGAGCCTACCAGACGACCACCGAAGCGGTTACACAATACGTCGAGATGCTCCATTACGCGGTTATCCTCGCGTGACATCTCCATAATCTTCTTTACTGCAGCGCTCTGTGCCCATACGCCGAGGGGCAATACCAACAGAGCAAAAAGTATTAGTTTCTTCATAAGTATTTCGTTTTTTAATCCAATTAACCTAACTAAAAATAGGAGGCTGTCAAACGCCTGACAGCCTCCTGTGTATTAAGATTTGTATAACGAGAGGGATTTTAAGGCTTACGACACCCGAAAACCGCAGTTTACTTGTTGTAAATGAGGGTTTTGAGGGGGAGTGTAACGCAAAAATCACCTCGTTAGGCGAATCTTTTCTTACATAAGTTTCTGCCAGATAAGAGCCGATGAGCCAAGAATAGCGGCGTTCTTACCCTCGATACCTGAAGGCAACAGCTTAACCTTGTTCTTGAAAGTACCCATCATATTCTCCTCCATGTACCACTTCGTAGGCTCGAAGATGTACTTGCCGGCCTTAGCCAAACCGCCGAAGAGGATGATAGCCTCGGGAGAGGTAGATGCTACCAGGTCAGCCAATGACTTACCCAATACCTCACCGGTGTAACGGAATGCCTCCAAAGCGATAGCGTCGCCCTTGTCGGCAGCCTTTGACAACATCACAGCCTCGAAGTTAGAGAAGGGAATCTCGCGCAACTCGCTGTCGTTGTTCATCTTTGCCATAAGCTCAAATGCAGTACGCTTGATACCAGTTGCAGATGCGTAAGCCTCCAAGCAACCCTTTCTTCCGCAACCGCACTCACGACCTGTTGCACGGCTGTCAACCATCACGTGACCATACTCGCCAGCGAAGCCGTCGTGACCGTAGATCATCTCACCGTTGCTTACAATACCTGAACCAAGACCGGTACCCAGGGTGATAACAACATAATCCTTCATACCCTTAGCGTTACCGAATACGCCCTCGCCGATAGCGGCTGCGTTAGCGTCGTTGGTGATAGCTACCTCTACGCCGGGGAATGAAGCCTTGATATCGTCCACAAAGTGGAACATACGGCGGCTGTCATCGGGATTAGGCTCGTCGTCGCGGAACTTCCACAAGTTTGCGGGAGCCTCGATCATGCCTGTATGGTAGTTAGCGTTGGGGGCACCGATACCGATACCAACCAACTCAAAATCGAACGATACGCTGTCGATGAGTGAGTGCATAGCCTCGCACAACGCCTTCACGTAGTTCTCATAGTCGTCAAACTTCTTGTACTTCTCGGTTGAGATTACTGACTCGCAGAATACGGTACCCTCCTCATCAACAAGACCAAACGCAGTGTTTGTTCCGCCGATGTCGATACCCATAGCCAATTTTTTCATAGTGTTTTGGTAGTTTTATTGGTTAAATTGTTAAAATAAAGATTCATTAACAAATGCACATTCTTTTCAAACGAGTTGCAAGCAGTGTGATTTATCTCAGAATCAGACTTTGCTCCTCGCCTAATATAAATGTTTGGTCAAAGTTAAGTATAAAATTCTTTTTCTTCAAACTTTTTCTTAATTTTGGGGCATCAACATTAAAAAACCAGCATTCTTGATATGAAAAACAATGACCAAATCTTGAATCTGTTCGAGAACTATCTGGCCCAGATACAATTTCCCGAGGAGCCCGAACTGCTCTACAAACCCATTCTCTACTCAATGTCGGGTGGTGGCAAGCGCATCCGTCCTACGCTACTGTTGTTGGCGTGCGAGGCTTTTGGCGGCGATGTGCAGCAGGCTCTGCCTGCGGCTGCAGCGGTGGAGATGTTCCACAACTTCACGCTCCTGCACGACGATATTATGGACAATGTCGAGGTGCGCCGTGGCAAACCTTCGGTCTATGCGTCGTGGGGCAACAATGTGGCTATCCTCTCGGGTGATGCAATGATGATCTTCTCATATCGCTTGTTGAGCAAGGTGCCAAGCGAAAAGCTGGCGAGCGTTATGGAGATCTTCACCACCACGGCCCTGCAGGTGTGCGAGGGACAGCAGTATGATATGGACTTCGAGAGCCGTCAGAAAGTGTCGGTTGTGGAGTATATGAACATGATCGAACTCAAGACCTCTGTTCTGCTGGCTGGTGCGGCCGCTATCGGTGCTGTGCTGGGCGATGCCTCGGAGGAGGATTGTCGTCAGATCTACCGCTATGCGCTGGAGTTGGGTTTGGCGTTCCAGCTACAGGATGACCTGCTTGACAGCTATGGCACACAGGAGGAGCTGGGTAAGCGTATCGGTGGCGATATTCTGGAGGGTAAGAAGACCTGCCTTATGCTCAACGCTATGAGCCGTGCTACGGAGGAGGATCGCGAGGTGTTGCGTTCAACATATCTGGATGCGTCGCTGAGCGATGAGCAGAAGATCGAGCGCGTGAAGGCTATCTACGATAAGTACGATATTCCTCACCTTATCAATCAGCAGATTTCGCTCCGCTTCGACCGCGCGCTGTCGATTCTCGATTCGCTGGCTATACCTAAGAAGCGTACCGAGCATCTGCGAGTATTTGCCCAGAACCTGATGGGTCGCAAGAAGTAGTCAGGAGGGAACATTATAAGCACTATCTTTTGTTCCCAACCCTGCCACTCCTCGCTCCGCCCACGGCAGTTCCCCGAACCCACCCACGGAAGTTCCTCGACTCCGCCCGCGTCATTCCCCGAAACCTCTCCCACGTCATTCCCCGACTTGCGGAGCAAGGCGAAGGGAATCTCCAACGGAACGAGAAAACCCCTCACAACGAACGATGAGGCTTGATAAAGAAAACAAAAGAAAATGATCAGAAGAAAAGATATAGAGATTATGGCTCCCGTAGGATGTATGGAGTCGTTGCACGCCGCCATCGGTGCGGGTGCCGATGCTGTATATTTCGGTGTGGGAGTGTTGAATATGCGTGCCCGCTCGTCGGTGAACTTCACGCTCGACGACCTGGCCGCCATCGTGCGTATAGCCCACGAGGCTGGTGTTAAGACCTACCTCACCGTTAATACTATCCTCTACGATAACGAGATGGAGGCTCTGCACGAGGTTATCGACCGTGCCGTGAAGGAGGGTGTCGATGCCATCATTGCCGCCGACGTGGCCGCCATCATGTATGCCCGCAAGGTGGGTATGGAGGTGCATATCTCCACGCAGTGCAACATCTCGAACATCGAGGCTGCGGAGTTCTACTCGCAGTGGGCCGATGTGGTTGTGTTGGCACGTGAGTTGAGTCTGGAGCAGGTTAAGCATATCTCCGATGAGATCGAAGCCCGCGACTTGCGTGGTCCTCGTGGCGAGCGCCTACGTATCGAGATGTTTGCTCACGGTGCGCTGTGTATGTCTATCTCGGGCAAGTGCTACCTGAGCGAACACGAGGAGCACTGCTCGGCCAATCGTGGTGCCTGCCGTCAGATATGCCGCCGCAAGTATCTCATTACGGAGATGCAGACTGGCCGACAGCTGGCCGTCGATGGTCGCTATATCCTCTCGCCGAAGGATCTTTGTACGATCGACTTTCTGGATAAGTTCATCGCCGCAGGTGTGCGTGTGCTGAAGATTGAGGGACGTGCCCGCGGTGCGGAGTATGTTAAGCGTGTAGTGGAGGGCTACGATGCCGCCCTGCGAGCTATGGAGCGTGGCGAATACACCCCCGAGCTGGCTGCCGAGCTGAAAGAGAAGCTTGCTACGGTCTTTAACCGTGGCTTCTGGGAGGGCTACTACGCTGGTCGCGACATTGCCGAGCATACGGCTCGTTACGGCTCATCGGCTACGCAGCGCAAGGTATATATCGGCAAGGTGACTAACTTCTTTACAAAGATTTCGGTTGCCGAGGTGCTGGTTGAGGCTGCGCCAATCAACGAGGGCGACTCGCTCATCTGGATGGGCGAGACTACGGGCGTTCTGGAGATGCCGGCCGAGGGTCTGGTTCTGGAGGAGAAGGTTGTGCAGCACATCCCGCAGGGAGTATATTGTTCGATCAAGGTGCCACAGCGTCTGCGCCGAGGCGACAAACTCTATAAGATGGTGCCCTCGGAGGAGGTCGATAAACCCATCCCTAACGCATAGTTATAACATCTATTACACTTATATTTCATTCGTCAATAAAGTAAAGCAGAAAAATATGTTCACAGCAGATATCTATTCAGCACGCCGCGCCGAGTTGCGCCGCCGCATTGGTAAGGGTATTATCCTGTTGCCCGGTAACGTGGAGTCACCCTTCAACTATCCCAACAATACGTTCCACTTCCGTCAGGACTCGACCTTTATGTACTTCTTCGGTCATAGCGTACCCGCTCTGGCTGGTGTTATCGATGTTGAGTCGGGCGAGGAGACGCTCTACGGCGACGACTTTACCGTTGAGGATATTATCTGGATGGGTCCCCAGCCTACGATCCGCGACTTTGCCGACGAGGTGGGTGTTGCCGTGTCGAAGCCTATGGCCAAGTTGCAGGAGGATGTGCGCCGTGCTATCTCGCTCGGTCGTGAGGTGCACTACCTGCCCCCCTATCGTGGCGAGACCATTCTGATGATGTCCGATATGCTGGGTATCCACCCCTCTATGTTGCACGCCCGCAAGTCGTGGGATCTGCTCTTTGCCGTGGCAGAGATGCGTGAGCGCAAGGGCGAGGAGGAGATTGCCGCTCTGGAGGAGGCCTTCGAGATTGGCTACCAGATGCACACTGCCGCTATGCGTAATACCCGCGCGGGTCGCACCGAGCACGAGGTTGCAGGTATTGTCGATGGTATGGCTCTGCGCTATGGCACGGGCGTATCGTTCACCACTATCCTCTCACAGCACGGCGAGGTGCTTCACAACCACGACCACTCGGGTACGATGCAGGATGGTCGCCTCGTCTTGTGCGATGCGGGTGGCGAGCACCTGAATGGTTATGTGTCGGATCACACCCGTACCTTCCCCGTAAATGGTAAGTTTACCCAGAAGCAGAAAGATATATATAATATTGTCCTTGCGGCTCACGATGCCGCTGCCGCATCTCTGCGTCCCGATATGATGTACACAGAGTATTCTGATGCGGCGTTCCACACCTTGATCGAGGGCTTGAAGGGGCTGGATTTGGTACGTGGCTCGGTGGATGATGCTATCGCCGCAGGTGCAGCCTACCTCTTTATGCCTCACGGCCTGGGTCACGGCATCGGTCTGGATGTGCACGACTGCGAGAATATCGGCGAGCGTTCGTTCTCATTTGCCGAGGTCGAGGAGCGTGCCAAGCAGTCGGCTTGCTGCATCACCCGCGCATGGTGGCGTCTGCAGCCGGGTACGGTGCTCTCTAATGAGCCGGGTATCTACTTCGTGCCCGACTTGATCGACAAGTATAAGGCCGAGGGCAAGTGCAAGGGTATCGTGAACTATGATAAGTTGGAGGAGTACCGCGACTTCGGCGGTATCCGCCTTGAGGATGATATGATCGTCACAGCAACAGGCTCAAAGCAGATAGGCTCGAAGCAGATTCCTATCACCATCGAGGATGTTGAGGCCGTGTTAGGTCAGGAGTAATATGGAAGGCAGGACACTCTTTCTCTTCCCCACCGAGGCCGAGGCAGCACCGTTTCGCACCCTGCGACCCGACGCTGCCGTGGCCATCATAGGTGTCGGTATAGCCGAGGCTGCCGCAGGTACAGCCGCGCAGATGGTCGTTAGTGACCCCACGCGTGTTGTGCTGTGTGGTATTGCCGGCGCGTGCGATGATCGTTTGAGTGTGGGGCAGGTTGTCGAGGTTGTTAGCGACAGGGTGGAAGGATTGCCCGAAGCCTATACGTTCGAGTATGAGAACGACCCCGTTACGGGTCTGGAGCAGGTGCGCACCCTTACGGTCAATCGTTCGGGTGACGCTATGCGCAACCAGGCCATCATCGGGGGCGAACTGCCCGTCGTGGAGCAGATGGAGGGCGCCGGCGTAGCGGCCGTATTGACTAATTTTGACTACGAGGACTTCTGCCATATACGTGCTGTTTCCAACCGTGTGGGCGAGCCCTTTGAGCAGTGGCGTGTGGGCGAGGCCGTAGCGGCCTTGGCTGCCGTGGCGTCACAACTTTTTACCGAATAACAAACTAACCCGATATGCGATTTATTAAAGACCTATTTCTCTGCGTGGCGCTCTTTCTTGCCGTGCCCGCAGTGGCCGACGTGGCGTCGATAGCCCCCTCGGCCCTAACGTGTGAGTATGAAGCCTCTCCCGTACTCGATATTCAAAACCCCCGTCTTTCGTGGATAAACCTCAATGCCGCACAGGCGCAGGGCGTCGAGCAGACCGCCTACCGCATCCGTGTGGCTACGTCGCCCGATTTCGCTCAGACGGTATGGGATACGGGCAAGGTCACCTCGGCCGAGTCGGCATTTATTACATATAAGGGAAAACCCTTGCAGTCACGCACTTCGTATTGGTGGCAGGTTATGGTGTGGGACGAGAATGGCAATCCCTCGGCGTGGAGCACACCCGCATCGTGGCATATGGGTCTTGCCGCCGACGAGTGGCAGGGCGAGTGGATCGGTGCCCCGTGGCAAGGCGAGGAGTCGTACGATGTGATGGGCAGCAAGGAGGTTGTCCCTGCACCGCTGTTGCGTAAGGAGTTTTCCGTTGGGAAGCAGATCAAGCGAGCCCTCTTCTATGGTACGGGTCTGGGTTACTTCGAACTATATATCAATGGCGAACGTGTGGGCGAGGATTATCTCTCTCCCAATCAGACCAATTACTCCACGCGCCCCAAACTCGACACACGAGGCATTGTCGTTACCGACCCCTTCGAGGAGTACACCGTTATGTACCTCACGCACGACATCACCTCGCTCTTGAAGCAGGGAGAGAACGCTATCGGTGCAATCCTCGGCAACGGTTTTTATGATGTTGTAGAGTATTGGCCCGCTATGGGTTATGGTACGCCCCGCTTTATGGGTCAGGTGGAGATTGAGTATGCGGATGGCTCACGTGAGATTATCGCCTCGGACACCTCGTGGCGCACAGAGCGTAGTGCTATCGTAAGCGATCAGGTATATCTTGGTGAGCATTACGATGCACGTCTGGAGCACGATGGCTGGGCTACGGCAGCGTATGACGATAGTAAGTGGCAGATGGCCGTGCAGAAGAAGGCTCCTGAGGGTAAGCTCATCCCGCAGAATGGTCCTGCCGACCGCATCACCAAGCGCTATGCCCCCATCGAATTTGAGAAGAAGGAGGGTGGCGTGATCCGCATAAAGTTCGAGGAGGAGATTTCGGGTTGGCTCGCTCTGAAAAATATCAAAGCCGAGC
This sequence comes from Alistipes sp., assembly GCA_017481925.1. Taxonomy (GTDB): domain Bacteria; phylum Bacteroidota; class Bacteroidia; order Bacteroidales; family Rikenellaceae; genus Alistipes. Next base: position 16,753 of record JAFUOK010000010.1, on the reverse strand, counting down.
GAGGTCAGACCATACACATCAAATATATCACCGAGTCGCCGGGTCAGGGTACCAACTCCTATACGGCCAAGGGTTCGGGCGATGAGTCATACCACGCACGTTTCACGTGGTTTGTATTCTCGGAGGTAGAGGTTACGGGTATCGACAATCTTACGGCCGAGCAGGTCGAGGCGCACGCCGTAAATTCCGATGTTGCGACTTCAGGCGAGTTCCGCACCTCGAACGACCTTATCAATACGATCAACAAGATTTGGCAGCGTAGCCAGTTGGACAATATGCACGGTGCTATCGCCAGCGACTGCCCCCACCGTGAGCGTTCGCCCTATACGGGTGATGGTCAGGTGGCGTGCGTTACGGTTATGCACAATTTCGATGCACAGACCTTCTACAACAAGTGGTTGCGTGATATTCGCGGCTCGCAAACCTATGGCGGTTACGTACCCAACTCTGCACCGTGGCAGCCCGGCTGTGGAGGTGGAGTAGGCTGGGGTGCTGCTATGGAGATTATGCCGTGGGAGTTCTATCAGCACTATGGCGACAGGCGTGTGCTGGAGCAGAATTTTAACGCTATGCGTCGCCACGTGCGTTGGATGACTACGTGGGTCGATGATAAGACGGGCCTTATGCTCTCGCACGATGAGCAGCAGTGGAAGAACCTGGGCGATTGGCTTCCGCCTCGTGAGTTGCCTCGTGCCGAGCTGGTTCACACCTACTTCCTTTGGCAGTGTGCCGACATTACGGTTCGCACGGCTCACTCGCTGGGCGAGGATGCCACGGAGTTTATCGCCATCCGTGACGCTGCCGCCAAGGCGTTCCACTCAAACCTCTATGACCCCACGACGGGTTCATACGGCAAGTATGGCAGCAACGTGCTGGCGCTGAAAATTGGCGTACCGGAAGATCGTAAGGCGAAGGTTGTCGAGGCTCTGCGTCAGAATATCGCCGAGGTGAACGACCACCTCGACACGGGTATCGTTGCTACACGTTTCCTCTTTGAGGTGCTGTGTGACAATGGCTTGAAGGATTTGGCATATAAGATTATCAATCAGCGTGATTTTCCTTCATTTGGTTGGTGGATCGAGCAGGGCGCGACTGTTACGTGGGAGAATTGGAACGGTAAGGACTCTCGCAATCACCCGATGTTTGGCGGCGGTATTGGCTGGTTCTATCGTGATCTGGCGGGTCTGCGTGTCAAGGATGCAGGCTTCCGCTCGTTCGATATCCGCCCCGTAGTTCCTGAGGGCTTGGAGTGGGTTGATTATACTCATAAGACAACATACGGCCAGATAGCCATCCGCTGGGAGCACCGCGACGGTCGCTTTACGCTGGTGTGCGACGTTCCCGTAGGCACTACGGCAACAGTGTGGCTGCCTTTCGAGGGCGATGTACCCGTGGTGAAAGAGAACGATAACATCATCCGCAAGGGCGTGCGTGGGGGCTATGCTCTGTATAAGGTGCGCTCGGGTCACTATGAGTTTGAAACCGCTTTGTAATGAGTAGATTGCGTCTGTATATATCCCCCTGTCCGAACGACACCTTCATGTTCGATGCTATGGTCAATGGTCGCATCGACTGCGAGGGTCTGAGCTTCGACGTGGAGTACCACGACATCGAGGAGCTGAACTCGGCAGCCGAGTGTGGGGTGGCCGACATCAGCAAGATCAGTTGCGCCTTGTTGCCAGCCATCACCAAACGCTATGCGCTCCTGGATGCAGGTGCGGCTCTTGGGCGTGGCAATGGCCCGCTGCTGGTTAGGCGCAAGGGCGATGAGGGAGCGTTGCATCATGTCATCGTTCCGGGTCTGCACACTACGGCCAATGCCCTGATGCAGAGCCTCTTCCCCGAGGTGGAGCGCCGTACTCCTATGCTCTTCTCGGAGGTCGCTGCCGCCGTGGAGCGTGGCGAGGCCGATGCCGGAGTGCTGATTCACGAGGGTCGCTTTGTCTATGAGCGTCGTAACCTTACACTCGTGGCTGACCTCGGTCTGGAGTGGGAGGCTCGCACAGGTTTACCTCTGCCGTTGGGTGGCATAGTCATCAAACGGGATATTGACCCCGCCCTGCGCGAGAAGGTGGAGCGTGTGTTGAGGCGCAGTATTGAGTACGCCTTTGCCAATCCTATGGCCTCGCGCGAGTGGGTGAAGGCGCACGCGCAGGAGATGGAGGATGAGGTGATCGATAAGCATATAGCACTCTTCGTCAATAACTTCTCGCTCTCGCTCGGCGACGAGGGTCGCGCGGCGATGCAACGGCTTACGGCACTCGATGATTTTTAACAGAGTGACCATTTCGATACGCTGAATTACAAAATAAATACGTCATTCCCCGGAGGGTATAGCCCGACGATGGGAATCTGCCATTGTTGGAACCTGCCCGTTCGCAGAAAAATTCTCTCTCTTTAGAGAGAGTTTTTTTTGTTTAGTGAGAGCCCGAAAAAAAATCGCAAAAAAATGTTGCAAACGAAAAAATAATACCTAACTTTGCCTCAAGCAAACGGTTCTCGTGCGCCATCGGCTCACGGGAATAATAGGGAATCCGGTGCAAATCCGGGACAATGCCTGTTGCTGTAAGTTCCTCTTCGGGGCGCACGTCGCACGAAGTTAGTCTGTAACACTCTTTGCCACTGACGGCTGAGCCGTTGGGAAGGCGTTGCAGATGGAATAAGTCAGAAGACCTACCTTTTGCTTTTTACAAGATTTGTGACCTGCAGGACTACGGGACAAGTCAAAACTAATTTTTATCCGTAATATACATTTTCGGCGCACCGCTTTGGGATTATTCTCTCTTTGGCTGGCGTTGGCTCTACGGCAAAATGAGGTTTTGAGTTAATGTTAGGTTCTGCTCCACAAGCAACTAATTATTAACTCAAATATTTTTTTTGCTATGGAGAAGAAGATTTATGAACAGCCTCTTATCGAGGTGTTGGAGATCGAAGTCGAGAAGGGCTTCGCAACAAGTGGTACCCCCGGAGGATCTGAAGGTAATGCCCCCGGAGGAGCGTGGGACAATTGGATTTAGTGTAACTTAAAAACAGGAAAGCAATGAAGAAGATTTTATCCTTTTTGGTAGTTGCTGCACTCGTTGTAAGTTGCAGCAAGACAGATGAGGTGCAGCCTTCGTCTTACATCATCACGGGCCATAATACTACAGCAAGCACACGACTTTATACGGCCGACCTTTCGGATTTACCTTTTGGAAAATCATATTCATTCTGGTGGTCTGATGGCGATAAGATTTGGGTCGGTTCACAGCAACAGCCGAGCGATCCACTCACCGAGAGCAGTAATTATGGTTACTTTGCAGAATTTGCCTTACCAAGAGTACCGCAGAGTGGAGACCAAGTTATTTACAATATGATGGCTAATACCTCGGCAGAGGCTTCAATAGCCGTTGTTCCCGCCGAGCAGGATGCGTCAAAGTCGCTGGGCCTGAATGGAGCTTTCGGTCGAGCCGACCTTGACAAATATAATTCGGTTTATTCGTTTACCCTTGAGAACAAGACAAACTTTGTGACCTTCAATATCAAGGCTTTACCCTCGGGAGCTACGCTTAAATCTATTCGTCTGGATGCTGGCAATGCTATCGTAGCAGGTTCGGCTGCTTGGAGCAGTAATGATGGTTGGGGCGAAGTTAGCAATGGTAGCTCGACTATCAACCTCAAGGTGAATAAGAGCTCTGTTAGCGCAGATGAATATATTACAATGGTTATTCTGCCTCCCGCCGATATGACAATTCCGTCGGCTAAGATTACCTACGAATTGGAAATCTCTGGTGCTACAAAATACTATACGCAGACTCTTGGCTCAAAAACATTCCAAACTGGCGAAATGGCAAGGGTTTCGGTAGATTTGTCAGAGGTAGAGTTGTATGAGTTGCGCACCCTGACCTTCGAGGGAGAGCCTTGGACAGCATTAATCCCTGATAGCGAGTACGGCAATGGTAATGGCCAGTACGACTGGGATGACGAGGGTAATACAGCGCTTTCGTTTACACGTAATCCAAATGCCTTGTTCCCTGGCTATGGTGGCCACGCGATTTCAAAATATGTAGGTTCCGATTGGGAGACAGATGGTAATTACTCTCACGATTTGCAGGCATACAATGTAACAGGCGGTGCCAATGGTTCGGAGAATTTCTGCGTACACTTCGGATATCTCGATGACTCGGGCTATGGTATGATGAACGAGTTGGTGGGCATCGAGTTCGGCGATAACAAGGCGCACGTGATAGAGAGTATGTATGTTACCAATACTACCTATGTGTATAACCAGTTGCAGGCTGCTGGCTTTGGCTCGACCTATGTTTTGAGCGACGAATCTACATTTAAGATTGTTGCATATGGTTATGACGATGTTGATGCCGAAGATGATGAGTATGTGTCGAGCTCTGAGTTCTATCTGTTGAATACGGGTAAGAATTTTGTTACCAATTGGACCAAGTGGAACTTGTCGGGTCTGGGTAAAGTAGCAGCGGTCAGATTCAATCTTGTCGGCTCTGACGATATGGTAGGCGATTATGGCCTTGCTGTGCCTGGATACTTCGCCTATGATGATGTAACAGTAAGATTTTAGAAAGGATAATTGAATGAGAAAATTCAGATTAGTGTGTGCAGTGTGTATGGTGATCGCATCGGCTTGTAATAAGTCTGAGGTGATCACCATCACCGTTGAGGATCACTACCGTGCTGCGACCGATTTATCGTCGCACGTATGGAGCGCAGTCAAGGAATATACCCCTGCGCCAGGGCAGTTTATTAATGAAACCAAGACGGGAGGCTTCACGGGCGAGGAATCAACCCCTGCCGATGCAGTGAAGTATGCCGAAGGTCGTCTGAAAGAGAATAAATTCGTATCTTTGGGCGGCTTTGGAGGTTACATCGTCGTGGGCTTCGACCATAGCGTCGATAACACTACGGGCTACGACCTCGCCATCCGTGGTAACGCCTTCGATGGCTCGTCCGAGCCCGGCATAGTTTGGGTAGCACGCGACGAGAATGGTGATGGCCTTGCCAACGATGTGTGGTACGAACTTGCGGGTAGCGACACGATGGCCGAGACGACCATCCGTGCCTACTCTGTGACCTACTACCGTCCCGAGGCTGACGGCCAGCCCGTAAAGTGGATCGACAGCGAGGGCACAGAGGGTGAGATCGATTACTTGGCGGCTTATCACAAGCAACCATCATACTACCCGACGTGGATTACCACCGATACCTACACCCTCACGGGTACACGCCTCGAGGCTCGCAACTACGATAAGTCGGGCACGGGCACGATGTGGATACAGCCCTCTTATGGTTGGGGCTATGCCGATAACTTCAGTGCCGAGGACTACGTTGAGGATGATAAGACGCTCAACCTCTTCGATATAGCAAATGCTATTGATGCAGAGGGCAAGACGGCCGTGTTGGATTATATCGACTTTGTAAAGGTACAGACCGCCTGCAACGCCAAGAGCGGCTGGCTGGGCGAGCAATCGACCGAGGTGTTCGACTTTTTGGATTATGGATTAATGCTTAAGCGCAATGAATAACATTCTGCGATTCATAGCACTTGCCACGTTGCTGCTCACTTCGTGTATGAAGTGGGAGACAGGCGAGGAGGAGACCTTTGCGGCCTCCCCCTCTGGCCTTTTTATTACCAACGAAGGTAACTTCCAGTATGGTAACGCCTCGCTATCGTTCTACGACCCTGCAACGCGTAAGGTCGAGAATGAGGTTTTCTACCGTGCCAACGGAATGAAGCTGGGCGATGTGGCGCAGTCTATGATCGTGCATAATGGCGTGGGGTGGGTCGTAGTGAACAACTCGCACGTGGTCTTTGCTATCGACCTTAATACCTTCCGCGAGGTGGGACGCATCACAAACCTCACCTCACCGCGTTATATGCACTTCGTGTCGGCCGATAAGGCCTACATTACGCAGATTTGGGATAACCGCATCACGGTGGTCAATCCCCGCACCTATCAGATTACGGGCTACATCGATTGCCCCGAAATGACTATGGAGACAGGCTCCACGGAGCAGATGGTGCAGTGGGGCGACTATGTATATGTAAACTGCTGGTCATACCAGAACCGCATCCTCAAAATCGACACCCGCACCGATCAGGTGGTCGATGAGCTGGAGGTAGGCATACAGCCCACCTCGCTGGTGATAGACCGCAACGGCAAGATGTGGACCATTACGGATGGTGGCTACGACGGCTCGCCCTATGGTTATGAGGCTCCCTCGCTCTATCGCATCGATGCCGAGACCTTCCGCATCGAGCGTGAGTTCCCCTTTGCGTTGGGAGATGCTCCCTCGGAGGTGCAGATCAATGGCGCGGGCGACAGGATCTATTGGCTCAACGAGGATGTGTGGGAGATGGATGTCGAGGCCGAGCGCCTGCCTGTGCGCCCCTTCTTGGAGCAGCGTGAGACGATATATTACGGCCTTACGGTCGATCCCCACTCGGGCGAAGTGTATGTAGCCGATGCTATCGACTATCAGCAGCAGGGTATGATCTATCGCTACTCGCCCACGGGAGAGCTGATCGATGAGTTTTATGTAGGTATAATCCCTGGAGCCTTTTGCTGGAAATGATGAGACGATTTTTCTACATATTGGTCGTTGCGCTATGCCTTGCCCACGTGGTGCAGGCACAGGATGATGTACGCCGCAACATAGCCATCAAGGAGGTTACTGTCTTTGGTCAACGCCCGATGAAGGATATAGGCGTGCAGCGTACCCGCATCGACTCGGCCGTGCTGAAGGAGAATGTCTCGTTGTCGATGGCCGATGTGCTGGCATTCAACTCCTCTATCTTCGTTAAGAGTTATGGCCGTGCTACGCTCTCGACCGTTGCCTTCCGTGGCACGTCGCCCTCGCATACGCAGGTTACGTGGAACGGCATGAAGATCAATAGCCCAATGCTCGGCATGACCGACTTCTCGATGATCCCATCCTACTTTATCGACGATGCGTCGCTTCTGCACGGTACCTCGTCGGTGAATGAGACGGGAGGCGGTCTGGGTGGTGCTGTGCGCCTCTCGACCAAGCCGGCACAGGCCGATGGCTTTGGTTTGCAGTATGTGCAGGGTGTGGGTTCGTTTAAGACATTCGATGAGTTTCTGCGCTTGACCTATGGCGATGATCATTGGCAGCTCTCGACTCGTGCCGTCTATTCATCTTCGCCCAACGACTACAAGTATCGCAACCGCGACAAAAAGGAAAATATCTACGACGATGAGATGAATATCATCGGCAGTTACTATCCCACCGAGCGCAACCGCAGTGGCTCGTATAAGGATCTGCATCTGTTGCAGGAGGTATATTACAATACGGGGCGTGGCGACCGCTTCGGCCTGAATGCGTGGTACATCAACTCCAACCGCGAGTTGCAGATGCTGACGACCGACTACGGCGAGGCCTCCGACTTCGACAACCGCCAGCGTGAGCACACCTTCCGTGGCGTGCTGTCGTGGGATCACCTGCGTAGCGATTGGAAACTCGCTGCCAAGGCGGGCTATATCCATACCTGGATGGCATATGACTATGAGCGCGACCCGGGTAATGGCATTATGCAGACTATGACCCGCTCGCGTAGCCGTATCAACACCATCTATGCCCAGGCCGATGGCGAGTACTACCTCGACAAGTGGCTCTTCACTGCATCCGTGACGGCTCACCAGCATATGGTCGAGAGCCGCGATAAGAATATCATCCTTCAGCAGGGCAACAAGGCTGTCGTAGGCTACGACACCAACCGCATGGAGCTCTCCTCATCGCTCTCGGCCAAGTGGCGACCCTCGGATCGCGTGGGAGTGTCGGCAGTGCTGCGCGAGGAGCTCTTTGGCGATACCTTCTCGCCGCTTATCCCTGCGCTGTTTGTTGATGGAGTGATATCGGAGCGTGGCAATATTATGGCCAAGGCATCGGTGTCGCGTAACTATCGCTTCCCGACGCTCAACGACCTCTACTTCCTGCCGGGTGGCAATCCCGACCTGAAGCCCGAGCGGGGCTGGACCTACGATGTGGGACTCTCGTTTGCCGTGGGGCGTGAGGGGGTATATTCGCTCTCAGGCTCGGCGTCGTGGTTCGATTCGTATGTCAGCGACTGGATTCTGTGGCTACCCACCACAAAGGGCTTCTTCTCGCCTCGCAACGTGAAGGATGTGCATGCCTACGGTGTGGAGTTGCAGTCATCGCTCGATGTGGCACTCAGCCCCTCTGTGCAACTCTCGCTCGACGGCACCTACTCGTGGACACCCTCACGCAATGAGGGCGAGCCTATGTCGCCTGCGGATAAGTCGGTGGGCAAGCAGCTTCCCTACGTTCCCGAGCATACGGCAACCGTCACGGGACGCCTCTCGTGGCGTACGTGGTCGCTGCTCTATAAGTGGAACTATTACAGCGAGCGCTATACAATGTCGAGCAACGACCTTTCACTATCGGGCCGTCTTCCGACCTACTATATGAACAACATCACCCTCGAAAAGGGATTTTCTCTCCCGTGGGCCGACCTGTCGCTCAAGTGCGCCATAAATAACCTCTTCGACGAGGAGTATCTATCGGTGCTCTCACGTCCTATGCCCGGCATAAACTATGAGTTCTTCCTCGGCATCACTCCCAAGTGGAAGAGATAGCGATAAAAAAAAGCCACCCGCAAAGGTGGCTTAATTTTTTTATGGAGAATTAATTACTCCTCGTCCTCATCCTCGGCCTCGGCCATTGTGGTGTAAACGTTTACAACGTCATCATCCTCCTCCAGACGCTCCTGCAACTTCTCTACGTCGGCACGCTGCTCGGCTGAAAGCTCCTTGGTGTCGGTGGGGATGCGTACGCCCTCACCTGATACCAACTCGTGACCGTTGTCCTCGATCCACTTCTGGATAGCACCGAATGACTCGTAGGGGGCGCTTACCGTTACCTCGCCATCCTCAGCGAAGAACTCATCAACACCCAGGTCGATCATCTCGAGCTCCATCTCCTCGGGATCGAACTCTGCCACGGGCTTGAACTTGAAGACACACTTGTGCTCGAACATAAATGCCACTGAACCAGAGTTGCCCAACGTACCGCCGCACTTGTTGAAGTACATACGCACGCTGGCTACCGTACGGTTTGTGTTGTCGGTTGCGGTCTCAACCAGAAATGCCACACCGTGAGGGCCATAACCCTCGTAGATCATCTCCTTGTAGTCGGCAGCATCCTTATCCGTTGCACGCTTGATTGCGCGCTCGATGTTCTCCTTAGGCATATTCTCTGCCTTGGCGTTCTGGATCAGGATTCGCAGACGGGTGTTAGACGAAGGGTCTGAACCCGATGCCTTTACAGCCATCTCGATCTCCTTACCGATCTTGGTAAATACGCGGGCCATGTGACCCCAACGCTTCATTTTTCTTGCTTTGCGATACTCAAACGCTCTTCCCATAGTGAGTTATATTTTTTGTTATTATTTTTCTAATTGGTCGCAAAATTAGCAAAAAATTATTAAAAATTCGGCTTTTGCAATATTAAAATATATCAATCCTTAAATTGCTCATCCAGCAACACCTCTCCATCCAGATTAGTCACCTTAACGGCTATGCCCTCCTCGTCGATCTTGACCGACATCGCACTGCGATTGTCATTGATTATAAGCGGGTAATTTTGCTCTCCTTTGCGCTCGGGGACAAAGAAATATTTATGCGTATGCCCCGAAATCATCAGATCGACATCGGCCCGATTGAAAATATCCAGAGCCTTCTCTCCCCAGCGCTTACTACCCCAGCAGAGAATCTTGTTCAACGCCTCGATATCTCGCATGGGCTGCGATGCTGGTGGGATGTGGATCATCACAATACGGTGAGCAGCCTTGCGCCACTCCTTGCTCTTTACCACCTCTCTCAGCCACTCGATCTCCTCGTCGATATACTGTTCCAACGCCTTCACGCCATTAAACACCTTACTTGCATCGGCTTTATCCTCGCCACTATCGAGAATCAGCACGGCTGTCTTGCCATAGCGTTGCAAGGAGTAATACTTCCCATCGGTGCGAGCGAAGTAGTCGTCCAACTCGCGGCAATGGTAACCTCTCACCTCGTGATTTCCACGTGCCAATACCAACGGTTTGTTCTTGGCAAATAGTTTTGTCGCAGGCTCGATTACTCCCGTATAGGCCTGACCTATGCGACTGATGTCACAAATGATATCGCCCACAAAGAACACAGCCTCCGCCTCATCCAACGGTTGATTTCGCAGTAGCGTCTCGCACTTGGCGGCATCGTCGTGAATATCGCTTGTCGCCACAAACGTAAACTCTTCGCTCGTAGGATCGAAGGTTTTGAACGAATACCAGTCACTATGAATAGGCTCTCCAAAACGTATGTCGTATGGGTCGTATTTCTCGGTCTTACGACTCACTACTCTATACTCATACTCAGTATTTGGCTGCAACCCATCGACACAAATGTTGTTTTGGGTGATGTGGGTCATACGCAAGCCATCTTTCAGGGTCTCGTAGTGCGACACCTGCGTCGAACCCTTCTCACGCACCTCTATGTGCGACATCGAAGCGTAGTTGGTGGCAAACGATATGATCACACCATCGCTGGTTAGATTCTGCAGATAAGGGCCATACGTAATTTTATGCGTCTGCGGCGAAGGGTTCTGCGCCATAGATGTTTGGGCCGATGCCAGCAATAGCACAAAAAGGCAAGCTTTGAGCATTCTCTTCATAGTGGAATAGATTATTTATGTTGCATTAATTCTTTATACAAATTTAATATTTTTCCCGCCAACACCAAAAACAGCCAATAATAAATCCTATCTTACCGAGAATTTATTAACTTTGTCTATAATTACTGTTGGATAATTCCATCGATTAATAACCTATAAATTCTTATTGCCGTGAAACGTGAAGCATTTAAAATGTTTTTGAAGCCGGGCTTCGAAGAGGAGTACGAGAAGCGACACGCAGCCATCTGGCCGGAACTGAAGCAGATGTTGTCTGATGGAGGTGTTTACGATTACTCGATCTATTGGGATAAGGATACCAATATCCTTTTTGCTTGTCAGAAGACCCGTGGCGAAGGCTCATCGCAGGATATGGGCGATAACCCCATTGTGCAGAAGTGGTGGGACTATATGGCCGATATTATGGAGGTGAACGAGGATAACTCACCCGTCACCATTCCTCTGCCCGAGGTGTTTCATATGGATTAAAGAGCATATTAAGGTTTAATTACTTGTTTTTTATATGGAGAAAGAGATTTTGGCAGCCATCGAGGTGCTACGCGCAGGAGGTTTGATCCTCTATCCCACCGACACGGTGTGGGGCATTGGTTGCGATGCAACGAATAAGGAGGCTGTGGAGCGCATATATAAGTTAAAGCAGAGCCATAACAAGCAGTCGATGCTGGTGCTGTGTCACGATGCCGATATGATTGTCCGCTACGTAAACAAGGCCCCGGGCATTGCCTTCGAGGTTATGGAGATGTCCGAGAAGCCTCTCACGCTCATCCTACCGGGTGCTGTGGGTGTGGCCGAGAACCTCATCCCAGAGGAGGGTACGCTCGGCGTGCGTGTGCCGCGTCACGAGTTCTGCGAGAAACTGCTCTATAAGTTCCGCAAGCCCATCGTATCGACCTCGGCAAATATCTCGGGCGAGCCCACGCCGATGAAGGGGCTGAAGGATGTGAGCCGTGAGATTATCGACGGTGTAGATTTTGTTGTCAATCCCCGCTTCCAGGGTCGCCCCACGTGCCAGCCCAGCTCAATCATAGCCTTTGGCGAGGGTGGCGAGGTGGAGATAATTCGCAAGTAGTATGGCTCTCCGTATCACTACACCTATACAGATGCGCTTTGCCGACATCGACTCTTTCGGCCACGTGAACAATATCGCCCAACAGGCATACTTCGATCTGGGCAAAACGGCTCTCTATCAGGAGTTGTGGCGACTCACGAGTGAGTTACGGCGTATTCCTGCCATCATCGTGTCGTTGCAGACCGACTTTATGGAGCAGATACTCTATGGCGACGACATTGTGGTCGTTACAGAGGTGGAGAGCATAGGCACGAAGAGTCTTACGCTCTGCCAGTGCATTATGCGAGGCGAGCAGCTCTGCACACGTTCACGCACCGTGATGGTTTGCTACGATAGCGAGCAGCGGCAGTCGGTCGAGGTGCCTGACGCCTGGCGTGAGATATTAAAGTAGATTTATATTTGTATAAAACAAAAAAGCAATTGTCTAATAAGGTGTTTTCTGTGTTACTCTCGCCCTCGCAATCCTCATTTACTCCTCGGTAAACTGCGGTTGCTCGGGCTTCGAAAGCCTTGAAAACACTCTTCTTATACAATTTCAGATGAAAAAAGAGACTGTCCAACATAAGGTTGAACAGCCTCTTTTATTTTGCTCGTTAGAGAGTGATTACTTCACGAACTTAGCCTTCTGCAAGTACTCAGCGCTCTTCTTAGCAGCCTCGAACATAGCCTCGTTGGTCTTCTTTGCAGCCTCAGCGTCGCCACGTGCAGCACGCAACTCACGAGGAGTCTCGATCTCAACTACGAAATCCTTGTAACCGTTCTTGTAGAACTGCTTGAAGATACCCTCGAAGTTGATCTTACCGCTCTCGCCGATAACGAACTCATCCTTGATGTGGAGCATCTTGATGCGCTCGGGATACTTCTGCAAGTAAGCAACGGGATCCTTCTCACCCATGGTGCACCAGTAAACGTCCAACTCGAAGAATACATACTCGGGGTTGGTGTTCTCAACCAAGTACTCCCACATAACCTTGTTGGTACCCTCGAGGTTCTTGTACTCCTGTGAGTGGTTGTGGTAACCCAACATCAAACCGAACTCCTCCTTAGCGATCTTACCTACGCGGTTGAAGTAGTCAGCCATCTTCTTAACCTCAGCCTCAGTGTAGTTTACACGGTATGAGGGGATAACGAAGTACTTACCACCTACTGCCTTCTGAACTGCGAAGAGCTTACGCCAGTTCTCCATAACCTCAGCCTCCTTAGCGGGATCCTCCTGCAATGAAGAGTGAGTAGAAACTACGTTGATACCCTTAGAGTCGCAGTAAGCCTTGAACTCAGCAGCGTCCAAGCCGAATACCTTGGGGTTACCGCCCCACTGTACGAGCTCAAATACGTTGTAGCCCATCTCAGCCAAACGGTCGATAGAACCCTTAGGATCAGCGTTCATAGCATTCATTACTGAATAGAGCTGGATACCGATCTTCTTGCCCTTCTTAGCCTCAACAGAGTTTACGCCAAGAGCAAAAATAGCAATAGCTACAACCATTGCAGCCTTGCCCAAAAAGTTGAAAATTTTCATTGCCTTAAAGTTTTTAATTGGTTTAAGTATTTTTTGTAACTGTTTTCTGCAGTGTGTTGTAATCTCGTTTTACATTAAAAGCAGGCCTTCGATCTCTGCCCGGCCCACATAACGGGAATATACGCTACAAATATAAACAATAAAATTAAGAAAATAGTAAAATAGGTATAAAATTCGATTTTTTTGATGTGAATCAAGCCCAAAACCTCTTTTGTCGGGCCGCATATTGCTCCTCGCTGGCCGCGGCGGCTATATAAAATGAGTGAAGAATTTGATATTGTGAGGGATAATATCTATATTTGAAACATCAAACATTTAATTTATGAGAAGACTCTATTTTGTGGCTTGCGCCCTATTGCTGGGCCTTGCATCCTGCTCGCGCCCTGCGGCAGAGGTTGAAAACGTTGTAGCCTACACCCGTGTGGGTGATATCAACAATGTGATGGTCGATGCCATCGAACTCACTGTGAGTAATCCCCGTTCGCTCTGGGGTCTGAAGGCCGAGGATTTCGATATTGTGAACAATATCCCCGACGGCTTTGTCGATCCCGCCACGGGAGCCGCCCCCACGCCCTACGAGGATGACGGCATCGTGCTTACGCGCAATAAGAATACGCTGCGCATCGAGGCCAAGTCGTTCAACTACCGTGGTCGTCGTGGCCAGAATCGTCAGATGGAGGGCTGGCAGCTGATATGTCACGCCGACCCAAATCTCAATGTTACGGCCGAGCAGGTGACCGATACCCGTTTGGCTGTTCTTGACGACTGCGTCAAGGGCTCGTTCACCTATGCAGGCATTACTCGCGAGTATATCCTCCACCTGCCCAAGGATGCCGAGGGTAATGTGAAGAAGAACGTTCCCCTCCTGGTATGGCAGATCGGTGGTGGCGAGTATAACCGCGACCTGATGACCGCCGCTATGGCCAACCGTTGCATCGTCTCGCTGCCCGATGCGGGCGTGGAGTGTGCTACGCTGATGTTCGCCATCGCCAACCCCAACTACTCATATAGTGCCTCGCTCGACCCCGAGCGCATCAAGTTGGTGGATCGTAACAACGCCTTGCAGATGGCCTTCATCGATACGCTCATAGCCGAGGGTATCGTCGATGGCTCTAAATTGTTCTGCGCCGGCGCATCGAGTGGTGGTGGTTGCACGATGCGTTTTATGATGCAGTTCCCCGACCGCTTCAAGGCGGCTGTGCCCTGCTGTGCGATGGATCCTATCGTGCCTATCCATAAGGCCGAGGAGCGCTACGATGGTCAGTTTGAGGATGATCTTGTGAAGGCTTTCCAGGATAAGGTCTATAAGTGGAATGGCGAGGATATGGCTCTCGCGCCGATCGATACCGAGGCGTTCTGCCGCCTGCCTATGTTCTTCGTGCACGCCGATTCGGATACTACGTGCAAGGTGATCAGCTCACACGTCTATTATGGTGCCCGCAAGCGCCTGGGCGCACAGAATGACAAGATTCAGATCTACGACGACGCCTATATGCAGTCGTTCGGCATCTCGAAGATGATCAGCCACTTCTCGTGGGTACCTCTGCTCAACGATTACTCGGAGGGTACGGCGATGGATTGGATGGTGAAGCAGATGTAACAACAAAAAAAGGGGGGCAACGACGTGCCCCCTTTTTTTTAGGTAATATCTATCGACCCTGTCGAGGAGCAACCTCGGGAGCCGTGAGTACCTGAGCGTTCATCCACTCGAAGATGTTTGCGTGGCCCTGAGGAGCTACTGTGCCGCCACCATTGTTCGTAGGCTTAACGTTGTCGTTCTGCTCCTGTGAGTGTGTCACCACGTCGTTGAACAGACAGCACCATGAGAAGTGACCCATAAGGCGCTGGCCGGGGTTATCAACACCCTGCACATTCTCGAACATCGACATCCATACGTTCTTTGCACCAGCCTTCACCAGACGCTGGAAGGTGGGGATGCAGTGCGTCTTGGGATCTACGGTTGTGTCGTCGTAAGACTGCACGAACCAGATGTTCTCCTCGGCAAGATACTTGATCTCGGTGTCAGAGATGTTTGCATCCAGATATGCCTCGCAGGTGGGGTATGCCGCAGCGAAGTATCTGGGGTTGCGGAGCAACATATGTACGGTCATATATCCACCGTTTGAACAGCCACCCAGGTAGATGCGGTTGGGATCCACGTCGGGGTGCTCGGCTACGAACTCGTCGATGCAAGACTTCAACACGTCGGCATAGAGCGAGGGATACTCGCCGTGACCGAAGCCCTTCGATGTGCCCATCCACATTGTGGGACACTGTATAGAGAGCACATAAGCGCCGTTGGCACCACCCTCGGTGGTGAAGTGTGACTGAATCTGGGGACGGATGAGCGAAACAACCTCATTGCCGAGCAGCGTGATAGATACATCCACACCACCTTCGCCACCGCCGTGCAACCAGATAACCAGGGGGTTGGCTACGCCGTCGCCCTTGAGTGACCAGGGCTCGTAAGAGGCATAGGTGAGCGTTACATCGCCGGGCTTGCCCGTAACCTTGCCCGTGAAGGTGCCTTTGTTGAAGTAGTCAGCCTCCGATACGAAATCCTTTACGGCCTTGTCCGTTGAGCACTCGATGGCGGTAAACTTCTGCTTGCCCACCTTGAGTGTCTTGCCGGGCTTCAATGCAACGGTGAGGCTGTACTCCTCCTTCCATACGCCTGTGCCCTTCGAGAGACCCAGACCACGACCTGAAGCCTTCTCAAGACCGAGTGCGAGGTACTCGCCCGTAGGGTCGAATGCACCGCGTGAGTCAGAGGGATATACCGTCATCACGTTGCGGTCGATGCCGTTGGTGTTTACTGCAAGCACCGAGGGGTCAACATTGTCGAGTTTGATCTCGGGCTTTACAACTACAAGGTTGATTGCTGTTGAGGCCTCATAAGTGGTTACACCCACTACCTGAGGCTCCATCTTAAGTGTCTGTGCACTTGCTGTCGCCGCAACGGTCAGCGCCACGGCGGCGAGGATAGATTTTAATGTCTTCATAAAATGATGTATAGAGTTAGTTTGGTAAATCTTTTTACAAATATATACTATTGTCCTGTGATATCCAATAGAAATAGTGCAGAATAGTGGTCGCAGCCTAAATATAGATTGAAAATGATGTTGATAGAGGATGTTGGGGGCTCGTTTTGTCCGCCCCAGGTATAAAAAGAAAAACGGTAGCATTTGCTACCGTTCCCCTTTCCAGAGCTGAATCCGAGACTTGAACTCGGGGATGCAGTGCATCCCGTTGGGACCTATATTTACATTCCCTCTAAATCTCCCTTTGAGAAAGGGAGACTTCGGGGTTCCCTCGTTCTATCCGCCCATTCCGAAAAACAAAAGGATAGCAAAAAATGCTATCCTTCCCTTTCCAGAGCTGAATCCGAGACTTGAACTCGGGACCCCTTCATTACGAGTGAAGTGCTCTACCACTGAGCTAATTCAGCC
>JAFUOK010000009.1 GCA_017481925.1 Alistipes sp. | reverse complement strand
GTATATGCTTCGTGTCTTAAAGCGAGTGCAAATATAGGGTGTTTTTTTGACTCTTGCAAACATTTTTCAAAAAAATTATATAATTTTATATCCTCATAACAACCCAAAAACCGTAATATGCTCATACACATCACAAATGCCAACATACTCACTCCCGACGGATGGATTCCTTGCGGCACTATATCTTTCTGCGATGGCCGCATCACCGCCATTACGCGAGAGTGCATCAGCACGCAAAACAACAATGTAATCGACGCGCAGGGGCACTATATCATCCCCGGAGGCATCGACATTCACGTCCACGGCGGAGGAGGGCACGACTTCTTGGAGTGTAGCGAGGAGGCTTTCCGCACGGCTGCTGCCACACATCTTCGACACGGCACAACAGCCATTTACCCAACCTTGGCGGTAGCATCCGAGCAGACCTATTGGCAAGCCATAGAGATTGCGGAGCGACTGATGCAGGAACCCGGTAGCACGATTATGGGACTGCATCTCGAAGGACCATATCTCAACCCCTCGATGGCGGGCGGACAGATGCCTCAATATATCTGCGATCCCATACCGCAACAATACGAAGCGATACTGAACGCTACGCATTGCATCAAACGTTGGGATGCAGCGCCCGAGCTCGCGGGAGGCATGGAGTTTGGGCGTTACGCCTCATCTCACGGTGCCGTTGTTGCCGTAGCACATACCACAGCCGAATACAACTCTATTCGACAAGCCTATGATGCCGGCTACACCCACGCCACACACTTCTACAACGCTATGACGGGCGTACACAAACAGCGCGAATTCAAACATGAGGGCACCATTGAGAGCATATATCTGATGGACGGGATGAGCGTGGAGCTGATTGCTGACGGCATACACGTACCCCCTGCCATACTGCAACTTGTACACAAAATCAAGGGCACAGAGCGCATCTGTTTGGTTACTGATGCTATGGCGTGCGCCGGCAGCGACTCCGACACGGTATTTGACGAGCGTGTGATTATCGAGGATGGCGTATGCAAACTCGCCGACCGCTCGGCTCTGGCTGGCAGTATTGCCACGATGGACCGTCTTATCCGCACAATGGTCTTGGAGGCCAACATACCTCTTGCCGATGCCGTGCGGATGGCATCCGAGACCCCGGCACGCATAATGGACATATATGACCGTAAGGGATCGCTCGCCGTAGGCAAGGACGCCGACATCGTGATGATGGATCAGTTGCTCACCATACAAGGCGTATGGTCAATGGGTCAGCGTGTAGAGATATAAAAAAAGGTCGCCTTTCGTTGGCGACCTTTATAATTACAATGAAAATATTACTTCTCGCAGTTGCACTTGCAAGAGAGAACCTTCCATACGCCAGCCGAGAGAGCTGCGCCAACGAAAGGAGCCACGATGAAGATCCACAGATCCGACAACGCCTGACCACCTGCCAACACAGCGGGGCCGATTGAACGTGCAGGATTTACCGATGTACCGGTGTAGTGGATACATACGAGGTGAACCAATACCAGCGTAAGACCGATTGCCAGGCCAGCAAGATTACCTGCGCCCTTCTCAGCATCGGTAGTACCCAATACAACAAGAACAAAGATAAAGGTAAACACAACCTCGGCAGCCACAGCGCCACCTACACATATACCGCTCTGCACAGCATTTGCACCCAAACCTGACTCGGGAGCCAACGCCATAAGGATACCTGCGCCGATGAAAGCACCGATTACCTGGAAGAGCATATACATAGCTGCATCCTTACCACTCATACGCTTTGAGAGCCATACACCCAGTGTAATAGCGGGATTGATATGGCAACCCGAAATACCGCCGATAGTATAAGCCATACCCACAACGGCCAAACCAAATGCCAGGGCAGTGCCTACTACCGATGCAGTATCAACGCCACAACTCAAACTTACGGCAGTACCGCAACCCATCAAAACCAGAACCATAGTTCCGATCATCTCTGCTAAATACTTTTTCATAATCATTTAAAGGTTATAGGTTTTACACTACGAATATAATATTTTTTTCACAAATATTCATTCAAAATCAAAAAAATAAGTGGTACATCGATCATATTGTACCACTTATCAAACTCTTTTGAACTATTACTGTTGCTTGCTCTTACCCGTAAGTGTATGCACCTTGATTGCTACAACGGCCGTACGATGCAGCGAGCGCTCAATGGCCTTCAAACCCTCCTCCACGTGCTGTGAAGCGTATTTTTCGACTATCAGGCGCAGAGCCTGACGGCGCTCATCCACATCCTCCACGATGCGAGCTGAGCCACTTGCCACGACCGACTCATACATCGTAGTGAACTGCTCCGGGATAAGGCGTTTTTCACCGACTACACAAAATGTCACACGATTATCATTCGCTACGGCCTGCAACTTACGTCCCTCGGGCGCGCAGTGCAGATAAATAGTATCACCACTTATGGCATAGTTAATCGGCACTCCATAGCCACCCTCTACTGAAGCCATCGCCAGGAATCCATACTCCCCCACTTGCAGAATCTCGCGGGCTCGCTCCTCTTCAAGCAGGCGATCCTGACGGCGTACAGTACAATTATCGTATCTCATTACAACAATTTTTTCTTTGATGGTATTACTACAAAATCTTTCAGATAGAATGGCTCGAAATAGGCTATATCCTCAGTCAGTCCAGCCTGCAAACGGCGCTCGGCCAGACGTGCCAGGCCACGTGCCGACGGTGCCACCTCAACAAATGTAGCATCGGGCATAGCCTCGCAGCACTTGGCTGCTCCATTACCGAATATTACGAGTTGCTTGTCGCGGCGAACATCGGCAAAGGTTGTTTCATCGACCACCTCGGCATTAACATCCGACAAAGGCTCTCCTGCAACCGTATAAAGACGTGTATATACCTCCATACGACGAGCATCCACCATAGGACACAACACGGCATCATCCCACGCCTCAACGTCAAGAATACCCGCCTCGTTATCCTCGATGGCCACCTCAGCCAATGCATCCAGCGACCCAATGGCAACCAGCGGAATCTGCAAACCATAGCACAAACCCTTGGCAAACGATACGCCGATACGCAGACCCGTATATGAGCCAGGGCCCATACCTACGGCCACGGCATCCAACTCGTCGGGACTAACACCCGTCTCGCGTAACAACTCATCGACAAACACACCCACGTGCTTGGCGTGGTCGCGACCCTCGGCGCTCTCGCGCAACGAAACCAGCTCACCATCGCGGGCAATGCCCACCGAGCAGATGTCGGTGCCTGTCTCAATACATAAAATAAGTGACATATATTATATCAATTCAAAATACTCCAATGCTCTCTGCACGCCATCCTCATCCACCGACGAGGTCACATAGTCGGCCTCCGCCTTCAACTCATTACAAGCGTTACCCATAGCCACACCAACGGCAACGGCTCGCACCAGCGCCAAATCGTTTCCTCCATCACCAAAGGCCATAGCCTCATCCATCGTAAGGCCGTAATACTCCATCACCTTACGTGCGCCGACAGCCTTGTCTATTCCCTTGAGGTTAATATCCATAAAGAGGTCTATCCAACGGCTTTGTACACATTCAGGCAGATGTGGCATAATCTCTCGCTCCAGTTCGGGGCCTACATAAGGACACATCTGCAGTACGGGTTGTGTAGCAGCCACCTGACGTACGTCAGCCACCTCGGGATAGATATTAATCATATCGGCAATAGTCTTCACCGCAGGCGAGATATGGTCTATATACATATTCTTCTGCGTCATCACGGCCGACTGAAATCCATACCGTTCCTGCAACTCAAAGACCTTATCCAGTAGCTGCTGAGGAAAAGCCTGCTCGTAGATAATCTCGCCCGAAGCCGTTAGGCAACAACCTCCATTGACAGTGACATAACCATCCACCTCCAAATCCCCAACTGCATCGGTATGGCACAACAGACGTCCCGTAGCAATAAAGACCTTAATCCCGCGCTCACGCAGACGATGTATGGCCAGACGTGTCGATTCGGGCACACTGTGCGTACGAAAGCTCACCAGCGTACCGTCAATATCGAAGAAAACGGCTTTTATTCTGTTATTCATTCTACTTGTACTTCTTCATTGCCTTATCCATCTCGCGCTTGGCATCGTTCTCCTTCAGATACTCGCGCTTATCATAAGCCTTACGGCCTCGAGCAAGGCCTATGACGACCTTGGCATAGCCCTTCTGACTAAGGAACAGACGCAGACCCACAACCGTCAGACCACGATCCTGCAACGAGCGCTCCAGCTTATTGAGTTCCTTGCGATTCAGGAGCAGCTTGCGGTCACGCTTGGGTGCGTGGTTGTTGCACGTACCCCAACCATACTCGGCCACGTTCATGCCGCGAATCCACAACTCACCACGATCGAAATAGCAATAGCAGTCGGTAAGCGACGCCTTACCCAGACGTATAGACTTAATCTCCGTACCGACCAGCACAATGCCTGCGATATACTCCTCCAAAATCTCATAATCGAAGGTAGCACGCTTGTTGCGAATATTTATATTCTTATAATCTGCCATATCTTTCTTTCAAAAAGAACCATTTCTCCTTAAATACTCCCGCGCTCCGCCCCTTTTGTGGCACTGTTTTTGCCCTTTTGCAGGGTGGGTAGAGCCGGATAAAGGTAACTAATTCTTTTATCTTTATGTTTTACACATCTTTCTGTTTATTTTCTGTTTGCACACGGTATGCGCTGCAAAGCGCGTACGCCTCCGGCCTCTACCTTTTTTATGCAACACAAAACAAACTACAATATCAATCTATCACTCTCCTTCGAGAGAGTGTTTTTCACCTGATTCAGACGAGTGATAAGCATCGAGCACTCCGCCTCCTCCTCTTCCGTTAGTTCTCCGCTACGCAGGCGTTCAAGTTCGGTATTTATCATACGTTCCACAAGTTTAGATCGGTAGAGCATAATGGCCTTTGGCACACCAACGGCCAGAATCTCCTCTTCGCTCTCAACGTGTACATCCTTCTGCTGCCATATACCGCTTGCTACGTAGTTATCATCCGAGGTCATTATATCGACCGACATATTGCACACCTCGGGATCCGGATGATTGACAAAATACTCTGCCGGCACCTCAACGCCCACACCCAACCGATGCCACTGCTCGCGATAGGTCTGCAGGATCTGGTTATATATCGGATTAAGGAACGAGATATTATCGGCCTCGATGCTTCGCAGGATCTCCTCCGCCACATTAATCTGCACCGCCTGACGCGCCTCCATAACCTCGTAGCACTTATGTCCCGCCGTAAGCAGATACTTCACCAACTCATATTCCAATGTATCCACGCCACTGCCAGCCGTAGCCGTGCGCGAAAGATCAACTTCCGGACGCTCCTCGCGCTGTAACTGCGCCTGCTGACGACGGATAAACTCCTCGGTTTGCTTATCGCCCGTCTGCACGGCACGCTTGCGAGCCACCTCGGCAATGAGGACATTCTCGTCAACATCCATCGTGCGGGCACACTCCTTGATGTAGATCGAGCGCTGTATCGAATCGGGAATCTGCACTATCGAATTAACCATATCGCCTACTATCTCCGAGCGGCGTATAGGATCATTACCCGCCTCCCGCATCAGCATCTTGGCCTTGAACGAGAGGAAATCCTCCTCCGTACGTGCGATATAGTCACGCACCTGCTCGGCCGTATGAGCTCGGGCAAAAGAGTCGGGATCGTGCTCCACGGGCAATGATACGACTCGCACATTCATACCCTCCTTCAGGATCATATCAATGCCTCGCATTGTTGCCTTCACTCCTGCCGAGTCACCATCGTAGATGACCGTAATATTGCGAGTAAAACGGTTCAGCAGACGTATCTGATCGATGGTAAGCGACGTACCCGACGAGGCTACAACATTCTCTACGCCAGCCTGATGCATCGAGATCACATCGGTATAGCCCTCCACCATAATGGCAAAGCCCTGCTGCTGAATAGCCTTCTTGGCAAAATAGAGACCATACAACTCGCGTGTCTTGCTGTATATCTCACTCTCGGGCGAGTTCTGATACTTCGCCACCTTGCCATCGGTTCGCAGCGTACGGCCACCGAAAGCTACCACGCGACCCGAGATATTATGCACGGGGAACATCACTCGATCGCGGAAACGGTCATACATGCGTCCATCACTCTCTCGCTTGAGCGTAAGACCCGTCGAGAGCAGGAACTCCTCCTTATACCCTGCCGCCAATGCCGCCTGCGACATTGCATCGCCTGCCGCCGAGCAGAAACCCAAACCGAACTTACGGATCGTGGCGTCGGTAAAGCCTCGTTTCTGTGCAAAGTACGAAAGACCTACCGTCTTTCCCTCGGCGTTATTGAGCAGATACTTCGAAAAATACTCCGCCGCCCAACCGTTGAGCGCAAACATACTCTCGCGGTTGTTGTTGCGACGTACATCCTCCTCGGTCTGCTCGCGCTCCTCAACCTCAATGCCGTAACGCTTGGCCACGACCTTCAACGCCTCGGGGTAACTGATGCTCTCGTGCTCCATAATGAAGGTCACAGCGTTACCTCCCTTACCGCATCCGAAACACTTATAAACGCCCTTCGACGGAGAGACCACAAACGAGGGGGTCTTCTCATTGTGGAACGGACAACACGCCTGATAGTTCACACCCTTCTTTTTGAGCGTGACATAGTCACCGATAATATCTACGATATTAGCGGCGGCATAAATTCTATCTACTGTGGCGCGATCAATCATAAGAGTACAAAGGTAATAATAAAATCAGAAACCAATGTTTTTATTCCCATTTTTTCGTGCTACGCCACAATCAAGTATGAGATTTGCGGTGGCTTTTTTCATTGATTGCGTAATTATTCATAACTTTGTCGTATGGATTTCAAACTCGTATCGGACTATGCCCCCAAAGGCGACCAGCCGCAGGCTATTGCGCAACTCGTAGAATCAATCGAGAGTGGCGCACGCCACAACACGCTTCTCGGCGTAACGGGTTCGGGCAAGACCTTTACGATGGCCAACGTGGTGGCACAGCTTAACCGCCCCACCATTGTCCTGAGCCACAACAAGACCCTGGCAGCGCAGTTATACGGCGAGTTCAAGAATTTCTTTCCCGAGAATGCGGTGGAGTACTTCGTATCATATTACGATTACTATCAGCCCGAGGCCTACCTCCCCACAACGGATACATACATCGAAAAAGACCTCTCGATAAACGACGAGATCGAGAAGATGCGTCTTAGCACCACCTCGGCATTGTTGTCAGGGCGCCGTGATGTGATTGTGGTATCGAGTGTGTCGTGCCTATACGGCATTGGCAACCCCGATGATTTTCACGCCACATCTATCCACCTTAAGGTAGGCGACCGCATAGGCTATAAACATCTGCTATATTCGCTCGTGGAGGCACTCTACACCCGCACCGAGTTGGCATTGGAGCCCGCCACGTTCCGCACCAAGGGTGACACGATAGATATTATGGCGGCCTTTGGCGACAATTGCTACCGCATAACGATGTTCGACAGCGAGGTGGAGAGCATACAACTTATCGACCCCGTATCGGCACAGCGTATCAGCACGTTGGAGTCGGTGACCATCTACCCTGCCAATATGTTCGTAACGACAAAGGAGCGTATCAACACCGCCGTGCAGCAGATTTATCTCGATATGGGCGAGCGCATCGAATTCTTCGAGAAGCAGGATCGCCATATCGAGGCTCAACGCATCAAGCAAAGGGTGGAGTACGATCTGGAGATGATCAAGGAGCTAGGCTACTGCCCCGGCATTGAGAACTACTCGCGCTACTTCGACGGTCGTGCCGCCGGCACCCGACCATTCTGTCTGCTGGACTATTTTCCAGAGGACTACCTGATGATTATAGACGAGAGCCACGTTACCTTACCACAGGTGCACGCAATGTTTGGTGGCGACCGAGCCCGCAAGGAGAATCTCGTAAACTATGGCTTCCGCCTGCCCGCAGCAAAGGATAACCGACCGCTGACATTCAGCGAGTTCGAGGGATTGGTGGGCACGGCTATATATGTAAGTGCCACGCCCGCCGACTATGAACTACGTCAATGCGAGGGTCTTGTTGTAGAGCAACTTATACGCCCTACGGGGTTGGTTGATCCACCGATGGAGGTGCGTCCCTCTCGCAATCAGATTGACGACATATTGGAGGAGATCGAAAAGCGAGTGCGTCAGGGAGAGAAGATACTCATCACGGCTCTCACGAAGCGCATGGCCGAGGAGATGTCACGTTTCCTGGATCGCGCAGGCATACGCAACCGCTATATCCACTCCGACGTTGATACGCTGGAGCGAGTACAGATTATCGAGGACCTGCACGCCGATCTGTTCGATGTATTGGTGGGTGTAAACCTTCTGCGAGAGGGTCTGGATCTGCCCGAAGTGAGCCTTGTTGTGATTCTCGATGCCGACAAGGAGGGATTCCTACGTAATGTGCGTTCCATCACGCAGATTGCAGGCCGCGCAGCGCGTCATAGTAGCGGCAAGGCGATACTCTATGCCGATGTCGTTACTGGTTCGATGCAGAACGCCATTGAGCAGAGCAACCGTCGCCGCGAGAAGCAGATAGAGTACAACATAGCCAACGCTATGCTACCCCGCAAGGCACAGAAGAGTGGCACGGGACAGAGCACCCTGCTTACTCAGAAGCCCGAGGATATGAACGTCTATCCCATCGTGGAGGAGCATTACAGCATAGCAGCCGACAAGCAGGGAACGTATAATGTGGATGACAAGATTCCGCAGGATCTGGATGCACAGATAGCCAAAGCACGCGAGGATATGGAGCGTGCCGCCAAAGCATTGGACTTCCTGGCCGCAGCACGTTACCGCGACCGTATGTATGAATTACAGAAGTTAAAGGAGTTTTATTAGCGGAAATCTACGATCTCGTAGCCCTTGTATCGTGAGGCATCGTACATTGCCACGGCATCCTTGCGACGCTCCAGAGATGTGATATTCACTTCAATACGATCATCATACAGTACATATACAATCTTGCGCGGACGTCCCGTATTTTTGGCAACCGTAAGATATATATCACCCTCTATTGATGTATCATTCGCCCGCAAAAGGAGCGTAATCTCGCCTCCTGCCTCGGTATATACCATCGCCGAATAATCCGCCCCCACAAAGTCAAAACAACGTGTAGGATTATCCAATATATTGCGATTCTGAAGGTCCATCACATCGATATTCACCTCCTTGCGTTCGTGATCCACCTCATAGCGCACCTTGCCGTCAGAATAGACCTCGGCCTGATCCAGTTTAATGTGGTAGGCATCCCCCGCCACGCCATAGCGTCCTTTGGCCCGATACTCCCCCGCCGCGACATCGAACTCGGCATCGTAAGCACCCAATGCACGCACATACTCCGCTACGCTACGCAATACACCTTGCGAGCGCTCGTCAGCCGAGCAAACAGCAACAGAACATACTGCCATTATGACAACAAGTATTCGACGCATAGGACTCTCTTTTATCATATAACGTATTCGCAGGTTGATATATTACGCCTCGACGGGTTAAAATACCCCCAACTCCTGCAACTTTGCCTCCAGCGAAGGCAGATCGTAGAACTTTATCTCACGAGGCTTGGCACCCATCTGCGGGCCTACAATGCCTGCACGCTCCAACTGCAACATAATACGGCCAGCACGGTTGAAGCCCACCTCATAATTACGCTGGATAGAGGATGTTGATATTATTCCGTTGGTTACGGCCGCACGTGCCACCTCACCAAACAAAGAGTCATACTTCACAGGCGCACCGCTCTCACCCTCGGATCCCATACTAGCGCCATCGCCGCCACTCTCGGGGACATAATCGGGCAGAGGATATGCCTCGGTGTAGCCCTGCTGCTTGGCAATATAATCCACTAGGCGTTCCACCTCCTTGGTCTCCACCAATGCACACTGCACACGCGTTAGCTCGCCATCCTTCGAGAAGAGCATATCGCCACGACCTATGAGCTGGTTTGCACCGGGCTGATCGATAATGGTTCGCGAGTCGATCATCTGAATCACACGGAAAGCAATACGTGAGGGGAAGTTTGCCTTGATACCTCCCGTGATTACACGCACGTCGGGTCGCTGCGTAGCGATGATAAGGTGAATACCCACCGCACGCGCCTTCTGCGCCAATCGCATAACGGGCACCTCTACCTCCTTGGCGGTCATAATAAGGTCGGCAAACTCATCCACAATAACCACAATATATGGCAGGAAACGGTGTCCCTTATTAGGATTAAGACGACGCGAAGTGAATTTTTCGTTATACTCGACAATATTTCGAGCCGTGGCCATCTTGCAGAGTTCCAGACGGCGACCCATCTCCTCGACGAGCGAGTTCAATACATACACAGCCTTCTTCGGATCGGTCACGATAGCCTCATCCTCGGACTCCATCTTTGCCAGGAAGTGGCGCTCCAGCTTATTATAGACCGAGAACTCCACCATCTTCGGGTCAATCATCACGAACTTCAATTGTGCGGGGTGCTTACTATATAGCAACGACGTGATGATGGCATTCAGTCCCACTGACTTACCCTGTCCCGTAGCACCTGCCACCAGGAGGTGAGGCATCTTGGCAAGGTCGAAGGTGAAGTTGGTATTTTGGATCGTGCGACCGATAACTACGGGCAGCTCCATATTGGCGTGCTGGAACTCCTCGGAGCAGATAGCCGAGTACATAGACACAATCTGCTTATCGCGGTTAGGCACCTCAATGCCAATCGTACCACGACCCGGAATAGGCGCAATGATACGGATGCCCTGTGCTCGCAGGCTCTGCGCTATATCCTTCTCCAGACCCTGCACCTTCGAGATCTTAACGCCCTGCGCCTGCACAATCTCATAGAGCGTAACGGTAGGACCTACGGTAGCCTGAATATCCACGATAGGAATACCGAAATACTTGAGTGTCTCCTGAATACGGCACTTGTTATCGTATATCTCGGCATCACTCACCTTGTGCGGCGAACGATAATCCTCCAACAACGATACATAGGGCTTTTTATAGGTCTCCAGATCTCGCATCGGGTCGTACAGTTCCATATCTATATCCTCCTCAGCTACACGGCGAACAGCATTCTCGCGTACCGTAACGACGATATTATCCTCCTCTTCTGTCGGGCGCTTACTTGCATCCATTGGTCTCACGCTCGGCTCCTCGCGTGTCGGCTCCACAAAGAAGCCATCCTCGGGCTCCGCAACGGCTTCACGCTCGGGTTCTGGTTCTGCCTGCTGCGTCGGACGAATCTCGGCACCTCGTTGTACCACGGCAAAACCCTGCTCGTCGAGCGAGCGCTCTATACGCTCCTGCTCCTGACGTGCCAGCAATGCCTTCACATCAATAGGCTCAGGCTTTGCCTCATCGTGAGGGATAACGACGAAGCCATCCTCCTCCATCTGCGACAACTCCTCACGGCTAACCTCCTGCACAGGCTCCTCTTCTGTCGTCGGCGCACCCTCAATATAGAAATCGGGCTCTGGCTGACCACCGGGATGACCGATCTGCGCCTCACGCTGGGCTGCAAGATACTCATTCATTGTCATAGGTCGTTCCGCAGGTGTTTCCTCCACTGGTTTTGCAAACACCACCGACGGCTCCACAATGGGTGTTGCAGGCTTAACCTCGACCGGTTGTGGCGCTGGTGAAGGTTGTGGCTCAGGCTCCTCGCTCTGCTCCTCTTCCTCCTCGGCCATCTTAGCGCGTGCCGCAATGGCATCCTCAACAACGCGCTTCATACGATCGCCCTGCTTCTCCACGCCATCGCTTATGTCATCCACTATACGGCGGAAATTGCGGTTGATAAACACACCCGTCAATACCCAGCCCGTAAGCAATACCAGCAACGTACCAAACACTCCTATTGCCGATGCCAGATCGGATGCGCACGCCTGACCCAGCTCACCACCAATGTCATACGGCAGGCTAAACTTCATAGCCACCAGGCCCAACGTCAGCGAGCCCATAATAAGCACCAGAGCTGCGCTCAATGCAAAGTGATTCAGATGCAGCGACTTCTTACGGAAAATACGCCAGCCAAGCACCGTGAGCACAATGGGTATAACGATTCCAAAGATACCGAACGAGGCATCCACAAACCAATAAGCGACCTGTGCTCCCAGGCTGCTGCAAATATTCTCGAAGGGAATCTCCTCGCCCGAGAGTGCTGGGTCATTACGCAATGCCGACAAGTCGGACGACCAGTGTAAGAAGTGCGAAATAACCGACACGATCGAAAACAGACCTATGGCCGAGAGGACAAATCCCGTCATCCACGACATATTGTCGTTTGGCGCAGGAGTTGTCGTCGTGGCTGACGCAGCCTTGCCCTTGGGCTTAGTATTTTTAGTAACACGTTGTGCCATAATCGGAAAGTGAAATAAGGGGCCACAACCCCAAATGTAAAGTTAGATAATTATTTTTACTCGTGCAATAGAGTGCATACAGCCCGTCCGTTATAATGAACTCATAGCCTTACGCTCCAGACGGTTACGATACTCCTCGTCGGCATAAGTTATAAACTCCATTCGAGGCTCGCATCCCGCCGAGGCTCTTATACCATACTCATCAAGCAGGCTCTCCACACGTTTCTCCACCGCCTCGCCCGAATCGATGACAGCCACCTCTCGGTTGCCTATTACACGCTCTATAACGTTTCTCAGAAAAGGATAGTGCGTACAACCAAGCACAATCACATCGGCTCCACGCTCAATAATTGGCTCCACCACCTCACGAACCAGCTGCTCGGTCCGTTCGCTCTGTTCTTCATTGTTCTCCACGGCCTCGACCCATCCACGGCCTACGGCCTTTATAACCTCAACACCCTCGCCATAGCGAGCCAGCGTCGTGAGGAATTTTTCTCCTTGCAGACTACGCTCGGTAGCAATAACACCGACAATGCGTGATTTGGTCATTCGGCAGGCGGGCTTCACCGCTGGTTCTAAACCCACGATAGGAATCTCGGGGAACCGCTCTCGCAAGTGCGATATTGCTGCCGCCGTGGCAGTATTACACGCCACAACAACCATCTTACATCCTCGTTGCACCAGATCACCCACGGCAGTCTCTGCAAGAGAGCGTATCTGAGCGGCGGGCAGCGAGCCGTAAGGACAATTCTTTCCATCACCAAGGTATATCAACGACTCATCGGGCAGTGCTCGGTGCAGTTCGCGCCACACCGACAATCCGCCAAAACCAGAGTCATATACACCTATTGGGTTATTATTCATTCTCCTTAACTAATTCGAGTATTCGTTCAACGAGTTGTTCGTCGCTCATCTCTGCGCAATCGAGCGTAATGGTGGCCAGCGAGTAAAAAGGCTCTCGCTCAGCCATATTTTCAGTCATAAAAGCAACCAACTCCTCATCATTCAGTCCACGCAACTTTGGGCGTTTCTGGCGACCGTGAGGACTTAAACGTGAGGCTATCTGCACGGCCGTGCGACGCAGATAGACAGACGTTCCAATCTGGTTCATCCGCTCCATATTATCCTCCCACGTGGGCGCTCCGCCACCCGTCGAGATAACCATCGAGCCATCCATCGAGCCAAACTCCTCAATCAGAGCACGCTCCTTCTCTCGAAAATACTGCTCCCCCGCAAAGTGAAATATATCGCTAATTGTAGCCCCCTCACGCTGCTCAATCATCGAGTCCATATCGTAGAACTCCACGCCCGCAGCCTTGGCGATCTTGCGGCCGAGCGAACTCTTGCCGCAACCCATATATCCTATCAAAAATAGTTTCATCGCTGCGCCTTAAAAGAGATTCAACTGTTCGGGGTCAATGGTCAATATATGCTCCTGCACCTCCGTAGGCTCCTCCGCCATCGGCTCCTCAACCTCACGTGCCTTGGCAGCCTCACTCATACTATCGAGATCCACCTCGGGAGTCTCCACATCGTCCTGCGGCTCGGGTTCTACCTGCTCGGGCTCCACGAACGAAAGCGTAGCTACATCGTAGGTTGTAATACGCTTACCCTTTGCACGATGGCTCTTAACGCCGATAAATGAATCCACATCTACCTCGTCGGCAGGACGTGCCGCGTGAGCACCCTTGTAGGTCACAACAAGCGTTGCACCCTCCACGCCCGTGATGCAGACGAAATCGGCCGACGCCTCGTCCTCGAGGAACGACTGCATCTTCTCGCTCGCCTCCAGTTGGAAACGCTTCATATAGTAGTACGACTGCTCGCGGTCGTAGTAGCACAGGCTGTATATACGTCCCGGCACAAACTTCTCCACGCGGATAGTCTCGTCGGGGAAGTGTTGATCGACGCTGAAGCCGGTGATGTAGTACTGATGCTTCGAGGTCCACACCACAATCTTATCCTCGCCCTTGAACTCGCCGAGCAATATACCACGGCCATCCGCATTGAGACGGCGCACATCTTCATCGAACCATATATCCTGACCGCCGAGTGTCGAAGTACCCTTCTCCTTCAAAACAATCTTGTGTATGCCGTAGCGAGAGAAGAGGTTACCCTGGCTCTGACGACCCTTGATAGCAACGGTCGAGAAGTCCAGATCGGTGATGACCTTCTTCAGACGCGGACGCGGGCGGAAGTAAATCTTCAGCACCTCGGCCTCGCCGTTGGGATTAACCGTCATATAGATAATCTCGCTCTTGGGCGTGCCCTTCGTAAGATCATAGACCTTATCACGTGTAATACTCTTGATAGCACAACGCTTCATCATGATTGCGCCACCACGGCCATCACGGTAGAGGATGTTATAGATCGTGCGCTCGTCATTACGCTTAAAGACCCCGATGTAGTAGATATTCTTATCGAAGAAGTCCTTATCGGCCACCTTCTTGATAACGTAACGGCCATCCTTCAGGATCACTATCACATCGTCAATATCGCTACAATCGCAGACAAACTCGGCATCCTTCATACCCTTGCCGATACCAAAGAAGCCCTCGGCACGATCGACATAGAGTTTGGCATTCGTTACGGCCACCTTTGTAGCCTCGATAGTGTCAAACTCACGAATCTCGGTGCGACGCTCACGGCCCTTGCCATACTTCTCACCGATGCGCTTGTAGTAGGCAATAGCGTAGTCGGTAAGGTGCTCCAAATCATACTTCGTAGCCTTTATATCCTCCTCGATACGCTTAATCTCGTTATCGTTCTTATCCTTATCAAAGCGAGATATACGGATAAACTTCAACTCCGTCAATCGCTTCACATCGTCCAACGTAACCTCGCGGCGCAACAACTTCTTGAATGGCTCCAAGCCCTTATCCACGGCAGCATACGCCTCCTCGGGAGTACGACGACCCTCGATAAGTTCGTAGAGTTTATTCTCAATGAAGATACGCTCGAGCGATGCAGCATGCCAAGCCTCGTTGAGTTCGTGCAGGCGAATCTCCAACTCTCTTCCCAACAAGAAGCGTGTGCGATCGGCCGAGTGACGAAGGATATCCTTAACACCCATAAAGCAAGGCTTCTCATCGACGATAACGCAGGCATTGGGCGAGATAGAGACCTCGCACGATGTGAAGGCGTAGAGTGCATCGATAGTCTTATCCGACGACTCATCGTTGGCAACATGAACCACAATTTCAACCTTATCAGCCGTCAGGTCGTCCACCTTCTTGACCTTAATCTTGCCCTTTTCGATAGCCTTCAAGATAGAGTCCTTGATAGACTCCGAGGTGGTAGAGAATGGTATCTCGGTGATGACCAACGTACGCTTATCCACCTTTGATATGCGGGCACGCACCTTCACAGCACCTCCACGCAGACCATCATTATAGCGGCTCGCATCCATCAAACCTCCCGTAGGGAAGTCGGGCAGAAGCTGAAAGTCCTCACCCTTGAGGTGTGCTATGCTGGCGCTAATCAACTCATTGAAGTTGTGGGGCAGAATCTTCGAAGCCAAACCTACTGCAATACCCTCGGTACCCTGCGCCAGGAGCAAAGGAAACTTTACGGGCAGGGTCACAGGCTCATCGTTACGACCATCGTACGAGCGCATCCACTCCGTGGTCTTCTTGTTATAGACCACCTCCAAGGCAAACTTCGACAATCGCGCCTCGATATAACGACCTGCAGCGGCCTCGTCGCCAGTGAGGATGTTACCCCAGTTACCCTGCGTGTCGATCAAGTAATCCTTCTGACCGATCTGTACCAACGCATCCTTAATGGATGCGTCACCGTGGGGGTGGTAGGCCATCACCTGACCTACGATATTCTGCACCTTGTTGTAGCGGCCGTCGTCGCAACACTTCATCGTATGAAGGATGCGTCGCTGCACAGGCTTCAAACCATCATCAATGTGCGGCACAGCACGCTCAAGGATAACATACGAGGCGTAGTCCAAAAACCAGTTCTGGTACATACCCGTGAGTTTCTTGAGATTGCCACCGTCACTGAACAGACGGTCGTACTTGCCCTGCGGCGCAGGCTGCAACGCCTCGTCGCTCTCCTCCTGGGCATTAACGTCTGCTCCTAAAATGCCTTGCGGCTCCTGAATCATATCTTTCTGCTCTGCCATCTATGGTAGATTTTTCGCTTATTCACTCTTATATGGCCTCCTCGACCAGATCCTCCTCGATGCGGAGGTTATTAACGATAAAGTTCTGACGCTCGAACGTATTCTTGCCCATATAGAACTCCAGCATATCGCTGATGGGATCATCCTTCGTTAGACGCACCTTATCCAAACGGATATTCTCGCCAATGAGCTCCTTGAACTCGTCGGCATTGATCTCACCCAGACCCTTGAATCGGGTAATCTCGGCTGTCGGACCGCACTTCTTCACCGCACGCAGACGTTCCTCCTCCGAGTAGCAGTAGAAGTTATCCTTCTTGTTACGTACACGGAACAACGGAGTCTGCAGGATGTAGAGGTGGCCGGCTCGAATCAACTCGGGGAAGAACTGCACAAAGAACGAGGTCATCAGCAAGCGGATGTGCATACCATCCACATCGGCATCGGCAGCGATAATCACCTTGTTGAAGCGCAGATTCTCCAAGCCATCCTCGATATTTAGGGCCGCCTGCAGAAGGTTAAACTCCTCATTCTCGTAAACCACCTTTTTGGTCAGGCCATAGCAGTTCAGAGGCTTACCACGCAGGCAGAACACCGCCTGCGTCATAGCATCACGGCTGGCCGTGATAGGACCCATAGCCGACAGACCCTCGGTGATGAAGATCATTGTCTTCTCGGCCAGGTCGTTCTTGCTATCGGTAAGGTGCACCTTGCAATCACGCAGTTTGCGGTTGTTCACCGCCACCTTCTTGGCCGTCTCGCGCGCCTTCTTCTGAATACCCGATATAGCCTTGCGAGCCTTCTCGTTCTCGGCAATCTTCTTCTGCATAACCTGCGCTGTCTCGCTATGCTTATGCAGGTAGTTATCCAAATTAGTTGAGAGGAAGTCGCCCACAAACTGCTGCATCGAAACACCCGGGGCAATCTCCTTTGAGCCCAGGCGAATCTTGGTCTGCGACTCAAATACGGGGTCGTTCATTCTCACCGATACGGCAGCAATAATAGACGTGCGCACATCCGAGGGATCGTAATCCTTCTTGAAAAACTCCTTCACAACCTTGGCCACCGATGCACGGAAAGCCGCCTGGTGTGTTCCGCCCTGCGGAGTGTATTGGCCATTGACGAACGAGTAGTAGCTCTCGCCATAGCCCGTGCCGTGGGTGATTACGACGTCAATATCGTCGCCCGAAAGGTAGATAGGCTGATACAGTGGCTCCTCCGAAAGGTTGTCGTTCACCAGATCGAGCAAACCGTTCTTCGATACATACTCTACGCCATTGAGAACGATCTTCAAGCCGAGGTTCAGGTAGGTGTAGTTACGCACCAGCTGCTCGACATAATCCATATTGTACGAATACTCGCCAAATATCTCCTCATCCACACGGAAGCTGATCAGCGTACCGTTCTTCTCCTCCACGCCACTCTCCCAGCGATCCGTAAGTTCCAAACCCTTGGCAAAGGTTACAGTATGAGCCTCACCGTCACGCACCGAGCGAGCCGTAAACTCACTCGAAAGCATATTCACGGCCTTCACACCCACACCATTCAGACCGACGGTCTTCTTGAAGGCGTCGCCCTCATACTTACCGCCCGTATTCATCTGGCTCACGGCTGCCGACAATGACTTCAAGGGGATACCACGACCGTAGTCGCGCACCGTAACGACATTATCCTCGATCGTTATCTCAATCTTGTCGCCGGCGCCCATAATAAACTCGTCGATCGAGTTATCGACGGTCTCCTTGATAAGCACATAGATACCATCATCGGACTGCGAGCCGTCGCCCAACTTGCCGATATACATACCGGGACGAAGACGCAGATGCTCTCGCGGGGATAGGGTTTTGATGGCATCATCGTCGTATGCCACCGTGGGAGTATTATTCTTTATATTTGCCATAATCTTTTCTCTTTCGTTGCCACAAAGCTACAACACTAAATTGCCATATTGTGACACAGCGAAAAAACTTATCTCTTCTCTGCTTTAATCTCTGCACGCAACTCTGCCAATGCCTCCACCATGCGGTCATGGGTCATCTGTGCAAGCTCCTTAAGGTCGGTCGAAGCGACCTCCTCGACCGAAATGGGCTTCAATACACGAATACCCACACGATTGCGCCAATTGACCATAAAGTTCTTCTTCAGATACTCATTTGTACCCGTCATCACGATAGGCAGAATCTCCACACCTGCCTCCTTGGCCAACGAAAAAGCGCCTGCCTTGAAGCGGTTGATCTCGCCCGTCTTGGAGCGTGTACCCTCGGGGAAGATAGCCACGCTGGCACCACGGCTCAGCCACAACTTACCCAGGCGAAGCACCTTTGCCATAGCCTCGGCAGCATTTCCGCGCTCGATGGGAATATCGCCGTGGATAGTGAGCAGCGGTCCCATAAAAGGCACACGGAACACCTCACGCTTTGACACCCAGCGGAAGTTAAGCGGAATCTTATATGCTGCAAAAATATCGAAACCCGAGTTGTGGTTCATCACCATAACATACGACTTGGTCTTATCGATATTCTCCACACCGTCAATGGTGCGGCGCATCAAAAACGGCACACCATAAAGCAGTGCACAGATCAAACGCGAGCACTCATGCACCCAGCGGCGGCTCTTATCGAATGGATAGGTGACGATCAGCACCAGGATCGACACCACAAACAAAACGGTCACCTGTAACAGCGTGAAAATGTAGTATAAAGCAGATAACATAGCGAGTTATAGTTAAAATATATTCTATCTTGCAAAATTACTCATTTTTGACCTATTGCCCAAAAAAAAGAGTCCAATTTTATTAACAAAACGCCCCGCAGCGAGCCAAACAAAACAGAGATCCACATTGCCGAAGTTTTTTCTTGAATTTTTCGATTCAAATACTTATCTTTGTTTTTAGTGCGCCTGCGGCCTTGCCAATGGCAATCGACCTAAAAACACGAATAAATAAAACTTTACAACAATGTCTATATTATCAATTTTCAAGGGCAAATCGGCACCTGCCTACCCCACCGACATCGTACAGGACAAGGAGGGCAACGACATCCGTTTCACCTTCTTCAAGCACGCCTCATTTGCCATACAGATTGGCCAGCGCCACATCTACAACGATCCCGTATTACAGTATGCCGAGTATGCACACTTGCCAAAGGCCGACCTGGTCACAGTGACACACTCGCACTACGACCACCTGGACCGTGCAGCCATTGACGATGTGACTACAAATAAGAGCATTATCATCTGCGACCAGACCTCTGCCGAGGTCTTCGACGGCGAGGCCGTAGTAATGAAGCCGGGACTTAAAGCGCAACCCTGGGAGGGACTTACAGTAGAGGCCGTAGCAGCATACAATACAACCGAAGGTCATACCGACTTCCACCCACAAGCACGCGAGGATTGCGGCTATATACTCGAGCTGGCTACGGGCCTGCGCATCTATATTGCGGGTGATACGGAACTCACGCCCGAG
Source organism: Alistipes sp. (assembly GCA_017481925.1). Lineage (GTDB taxonomy): Bacteria > Bacteroidota > Bacteroidia > Bacteroidales > Rikenellaceae > Alistipes. The sequence continues at coordinate 101,835 of JAFUOK010000009.1, read as the reverse complement.
ATGAAGGCCGTGAAGGATATTGACGTGGCGTTCCTACCCGTTAATCAGCCCTACACGATGACTGTCGATCAGGCTATCGAGGCCGTGAAGGCCATTCGTCCCCGTATATTCTACCCCTACCACTATGGCGAGGTGGACGAGGTAACCGACATCGAGCGCCTGAAGAGCGAATTGGAGGGCGTAACCGATGTGAGAGTCTTCCCGATGGAGTAAAAACAAAGGCTATCCGCTTTAAGCAGATAGCCTTTGTTTTTTATTTAAAGGATTCTCTTACTTGATCAATTTATCCAACTGATCCACCGCGCGACGAATCTCCTCCTCAGGCAGATCGTGATCTACCAGATTATTGGCAAAATACTGCTCATAGGCGTATAGGTCAATCATACCGTGACCCGACAGGTTGAACAGGATGGTCTTTGCCTTACCCTCCTCCTTAGCCTTCTGCGCCTCACGCACCGCCACAGCAATGGCATGGCAAGACTCGGGAGCGGGGATAATACCCTCGCTATTGGCGAACATCATACCTGCAGAGAAGGTCTCCAGCTGCTGTACCGACTGCGCCTCCATCAAACCATCCTTATAGAGCTGGCTCACAATAGGACCTGCGCCGTGATAACGCAAACCACCGGCATGTATACTTGAGGGCTGGAATGTATGGCCGAGTGTGTACATGGGCATCATAGGGGTAAGACCTGCCGTATCACCATAATCGTACTGGAACTCACCACGTGTCAGCTTGGGGCACGATGCAGGCTCCACAGCCACTACGCGGGTCTTCTTACCCTCAACCAAGTTGCGACGAATGAAGGGGAAACCGATACCTGCAAAGTTAGAGCCACCACCAAAGCAACCGATAACCACATCGGGCTCATCGCCAGCCATCTCCATCTGCTTGATAGCCTCCTCGCCAATTACGGTCTGGTGCATCAGCACGTGGTTCATCACACTACCCAAGCAGTAGCGCGTGGTATCGCCGTGCTCCAGGGCACTCTCCACGGCCTCCGAGATAGCCATACCAAGGTTACCCGCGCAATCGGGATCCTTGGCCAGCACGTCACGACCAAACTTTGTGGTATTACTCGGCGAAGGAATTACATTCGCTCCCCACGCATTCATCAGCAGACGGCGGTATGGCTTCTGCTCGCAGCTAACCTTCACCATATATACTCGCAGGTCGATGTTGAAGTATTGACACGCCAACGATATGGCACTACCCCACTGACCGCCACCTGTTTCAGTTGCAAGATACTTGATACCCTGCTTGGCGTTATAGTATGCCTGCGGAATTGCCGTATTGGGTTTGTGTGAACCTGCGGGCGAAGTACCCTCATTCTTGAAATATATCTTGGCCGGCGTATCCAACATACGCTCGAGGTTATAGGCTCGTACAACGGGCGTGGGACGCCAGATCTTATACAGCTCCTGAACCTCATCGGGGATCTCTATATAGCGCTCGGTTGATAACTCCTGACGCACCAACTCTTCTCCAAAAATACGGCTCATTGCCTCGAACGTTACAGGCTGCTTGGTCTGCGGATCAAGACACGGCAATGGCTTATTGGGCATATCGGCCACAATATTATACCACGCTGTGGGCATCTCTCTCTCGGGCAAGATAAATTTCTTTGTCTTCATAACCTTATATTTTTATTTTTACATTTTCATCATTCGCTGCCTACGTGCAACAGAAAAAAACCATCGTCCGACTGCGAACAATGGTTTTCTATCTTGTTTATTCTATATACACATACATACTCTTCTCACGCCATTGTTCTATCTATCCAACGAGCGCCACCACCAAGAGTTATGTACCTGCTGCATCATATTGACATTGTTTATAATGCAAATATAAGCATAAAATCGTTACATTGTACCGATCGTCTGCATTTTTTTGCACTTTTTATGACAAGTTTAGCCTCTGTTCTCTGCCACCCAATTTGTCAGTTCCACAAAATCGGCCACCGACAACTGCTCAGCACGCTGTGTAAAGAAACGATGCTCCGCACCACCGAAGTCGCCGAAGACCGAGCGCAATGAGTTGCGAATCATCTTACGACGCTGACCAAACGATGCCTTCACAACCTTTACAAACAGCGCCTCATCGCATCCCAGCTGCGTGGTTGCATTGCGCTTTAAGCGGATTACGGCCGATTTCACCTTTGGCGGCGGATTAAAGACCTTTTCGCCCACAGTAAAGAGGTACTCGATATCATACCACGTCTGAAGCAACACACTCAAAATACCGTACTCACGCGAACCCGGGGGTTCGGCTATACGCACCGCCACCTCACGTTGAATCATACCCACGCACTCGGGTACAATATCACGATTTTCTATAACCTTGAAGAAGATTTGAGAGGAGATATTATAAGGAAAATTTCCTATCACTCGCACCTCCGAGCCAAAACGTTCACGCAAGTCCATCTTCAGGAAGTCGCCCTCGATAAGTCGGGGTGCAAAATCGGGATAGTGTTCGTGCAGATACTCAACGCTCTCCGAGTCGATCTCGGCGCCGTAGGTCACCACATCGTCGCGCTGCAACAGAAACTGCGTCAGCACACCCATACCGCAGCCCACCTCCAACACCTGGGCTGGTTGCTCCGCCGTTGAGCCAGAGAGCGAGTAGCATATCTTACGCGCTATATTCAGGTCGGTCAGGAAGTGCTGACCGAGTGCTTTTTTTGCTCTTACTTGTGTCATACCGAGGCAAAGTTAGTCAAAATACCCGTTCAAAGCGATTTTTAACGGAAAAATTGATACCTTTACATATCATAAGACCACTATTGCTATGAGAATTATCGAAGTTTGCTGTTCATCCCTCAGCGAAGCACGCGAAGCCGAAGCCGGTGGCGCACGACGTATAGAGCTATGTTCAGCCATCACCTGTGGTGGCGTAACACCAAGCCACGGCACTATCACGGCCATCGTACAAGCGGGACTCAATATTGATATAAACATACTTATACGCCCGCGCGAGGGTGGGTTCTGCTATACCGCAGATGAGGTTGATACGATGTGTCGCGATATTGAGTTTTGCCGTCAAATGGGCGTGCACGGCGTCGTAATCGGAGCCCTTACGGCAGAGGGCAACATAGATATAGAGGCGTGTGAGCGCATGATTGAGGCGGCAGGCGATCTGTCTGTAACATTCCACCGTGCATTCGACGTTTGCCGCGACCCACACGAAGCTCTGGAGCAGATTATATCGCTCGGTTGCGACCGTCTGCTTTCATCGGGACAGATGCCCTCGGCAGAGCAGGGCGCGGAGCTTCTTGCCGAGCTTGTACGGCAAGCCGCAGGGCGCATTATCATTATGCCGGGCGCAGGCATCAAACCGCAAAATATCGCCCTTATAGAGCAAAAAACAGCGGCCATGGAGTTCCACTCCACAGCCGCCATTGATGATATCGACACCGCCTATCGTGGCGCCAATTGTTCATTCGCTGCATACCCCGACCGCGAGGGCGTAATACGCCACTCGTCACGCGAGGTGGTTCTACAACTTGTGAATAACACTCTTTAACTGATCTGCTACCGAGGTGTTGTAACCCTGCGAGAAATAGACTACGCGACCAAAGCTATCGCACAAAGCAATCACAGGCAGAGTCTTCGACGTAGAGTTACAACCCGCGCAGAGCATTGCCCGCACCTTGTCATCTACATCCACACCATAGTAGGCCTTCACATCGCCCAACATCTTGCGGTCATACTTTGCAGCATCCTCTGCCGAGGCATTAAGTACCACAACAGCGCTACCCCACTCATTCAACACATCAGCTATCGAAGACAAACCACGTGATGCGTGATTCGTAGGCTCATCGCTTGTACCCATAACGGCCACAAGGAAATATCCTCGACCCGTTGTCGAGAGCAACGAGGTCTGCATCTGGGCTCCCTCGGGCAAGTACAACTGCTCGGGATCCATCGAACCGATAACGCCTATATCGTCATTTGCAGGGCGTAATACAAGATCAATATTCTGCGTCTGGCCCTCTCGCACCACGAACGACACGGTACGCGCCAGCACCTTACCGCTGGCCATACGGTTACCCGTAGTGAGGATATAATACCCCTCGTCGAGTTGCATTTTCTGCGCCAAAAGAGTCGGATCAGCATTTGCACCGAGGTCGTTCTCGGTATCGGCATCGAAGCGAATCGTACGACAACGGCCATTCTCAATACGACTGATAGAGCAATGACTATAATATATAGGACTTGGGATGGCGGGAACAATCTTGGGGTCGTAAACCGTGCGGATTGCACCCTTTGCTGTCTGACGCTCACTAACTGCGCCATCGAGCATCACATCTACCCACTGCTCACCGCTCTTATATTGCGGCAGACCACTCATTCCATCCATACGCGCCGGAATACCAAACGCACGACACGCAGCTACGAAAAATCGGTTCCGCGATGCACTATCGGCCTTACGGATACGCAACACGCCCGCAGGCGTTGCCTGCAATGCGATGGGGTTATACTCATCCACAACCGCGATATTATCCTTCACCCACGCCACAATAGCCGAAGCCGCAGGCTGCTCGCCCAATGCAGGCTGCAACGCCTCACGAATCTGCTTGCGGTAAGGCTGCAGGAACTCAAACTCGATACGGGGATTAAGCACATAGGTTACATAATCGGCAGACAATGGTTGTGCGGCAGTCGATGTGAGCGCATCCTCCAAAACTTCCAACGTCGTATCGTGCAGATCCTTTGCCGCCATAGCCTCCAACATAGCCACAGCACGCTCACGCTCGGCACCCGACTTCGAATCAATAAAGGCCTTTACATCACGCCAATTACCCATAGACTCAACGAGCAATGCGCGCTCACGCTGCGGATAATCTGCACACTTCTCATTGGTCATAAATGTAGAGGTATAGGCCATACGTATAGCATCCTCCTTAGCAAGGCGAGCCTTATTCTCAGCAACCTGCTCATCGGTAAGGTTTACGGGAATATCGCCAGGCACGGGCGGCGTCATATCCTCCTCGAATGAGAATATATCACCCTCCTTCTTGTCTACCTTTACGGTGAGGCTCTCACCCGCCAACTTGCCAAAGCCGAACTTTTCGCCGTGCGACGCCCAAATAAACATATCACCAAGACCCATGTGCAACGACACCTCACCCTGCTCATCGGTTGGCAGAGTTACAACGGTTGTATATTCTCCATAGTTGAAGATTTGGAACTCTACCGTCGCACCCACAACTGCCGTACCCTGCTCATCCACAACCTTAACGGTCGAATGGCGTGTAGGTGCATAGTTGTCGATAACGTTGATCTCGGTAAAACACTTTGTGCGCTGGATAACATCTTCGGGGCCCTGATAATCGCCCACCACACGTGTGTGCATCAGCAGCGCACGTGTTGCAGGCTGGTTGAACCACGCTACATTCAGAGCAGGCTCCGGCTCACAGGCTCCCATAAAGTACCACTCGCCATCAATCCACACCTCAACCCAGGCGTGGTTGCTGTCTGTATGCGCCCAACGAGGCGTATATACCTGACGAGCGGGAATACCCACGGCTCGCATAGCCGAAACGGTAAAAGTCGATTCCTCTCCGCAACGTCCCTCGCCCGTAAGCATTGTAGCCATAGGCGACGATGTACGGGCATCGGTGGGCACGTATGTAGCCTTCTCGTGACACCAATGGTTTATCTCCAACGCCGCATCGTGCAGCGACATACCCTTTACTCGCTCCTTGAGTGTTTCATAATAGGCCATACGGAACTCATCCAGACGCTCATTATTTACTCTCACGGGCAGCACAAAGTGACGAAACAGATCCTCGGGGACATCCTCGCCCCACGCCATCTCCTCACGGGCACGTAGTGACATACGCACATTATCGAGGAAATACTCTGCCTCATAGTCGCCCATATCGGCCGACGACATCGACGAGTAGAGAAACTCCATAGCCTCACGCTCCTCTGTGCTTAGCTCCTCCTCGAAGAGATCAAACACTTCGCCCTCGGCAAAGATCGCTCGACGCTCCTCAAAGGCCGAGTGTACACTCTCTCGCACCTCTTGATCACTAATAAAATGCGACTGACAGCCAGCCATCAGTATCGTTGCCACGAAGAATACAAATATGGGATTTCGTCTCATAGATAGTTAATTTTAAGCAAAGATACTATTTTTTCTTTGTCTGACGAGAATACATATATTAAAAAATGAGGGCCACGCATTGCGACCCTCATTCCGATATTATTTCAGTTCTCTAGAAACTCTCGCCTGCTACTGCAAGAATAATAGAGAATCTATTGAACATCTGAGATAAATCTTTCCAATAACAAATTTGATAATAAATTCAAATTAACAAAAAATTATCTAAAAACTTCCTTGAGAACTGCTAGTAAACATAGCAACCAAAGTATAGCGTATTGTGCCAGGTATGCTAACGCTATAAACACAGCCAAGTATAACAGTAGAATTAAAATTGCTTTAACCCTATCCAAGGACTCTTTTGTCATAAAATAAGACCTCCTAACATATCTCGATGTTCATAAGGATTTATTGTTGCAACTATTATCTATACAGCTAGAATGTACAATCTTTACCATTCGTTCTGATTGTATATGCAAGCCAACAGTATAGCCGCCTCGGATGTACCTTTTTAGTACTCCAACTTAGCACGACGCTGGTAGCTGTTGTAACGCCACTTAGCGTTCTCCTCAGCTGCCTGGAACAACTCCTCTGCCTCGGCGGGGAATGCCTTCTGGAGTGAAGTGTAACGAACCTCCTTCATCAGGAAGTCGCGGAACTTCGTCCAATCGGGCTCCTTAGAATCCATTACGAAAGGATTCTTACCCTCGGCCTCAAGCTGGGGATTGTAGTGCCACAAGTGCCAGTAACCACACTCTACAGCCTGCTTGCCTACGGTCTGCGTGCGAGTCATACCGCCCTTGATACCGTGGTTGATACAGGGAGCGTAAGCGATAACGAGTGAAGGACCGGGATAAGCCTCAGCCTCCTTCAATACGTTGAGCAACTGCGCCTGTGATGCACCGATAGATACCTGTGCTACATATACATAACCGTATGTCATTGCGATTGCACCCAAATCCTTCTTGCGGATACGCTTACCGCTCGATGCGAACTTGGCTACAGCACCTACGGGAGTTGACTTAGATGACTGGCCACCAGTGTTAGAGTAAACCTCGGTATCAACAACCAAGATGTTTACATCCATACCCGATGCCAGAACGTGATCTACACCACCGAAGCCGATGTCGTAGCTCCAACCGTCACCACCGAAGATCCACTGTGACTTCTTAACGAGCCAATCCTTCATCTCGACGATCTTCTGGCAGATCTCGCAACCGTTATCCAGCATAGGCAACAGACGCTCTGCGATCTCGGCAGTCTTAACTGAAGAGCCACGGTTCTCGATCCACTCCTGCATTACAGCCTTCAACTCTGCGGGTGCAGCCTCCGATGCGATAACCTGCTCCATATAACCCTGAACGCGGTCACGCAACTTCTCAACACCTACGTGCATACCCAAACCGAACTCGGCGTTATCCTCAAAGAGTGAGTTAGCCCATGCGGGACCCTGACCCTTCTCGTTAGTACAGTAGGGAGTAGAGGGAGCCGAACCAGAGTAGATAGAGGTACAACCCGTAGCGTTGGCAACCATCATATTCTCACCGAAGAGCTGAGTGATAGTCTTGATATAGGGAGTCTCACCACAACCTGCACAAGCACCAGAGAACTCGAACAAAGGCTGTGCGAACTGTGAGTTCTTAACCGTCTTGGTCTTATCTACAACCTTCTTGTAACCTACGTTCTTGGTAACGGCATTCCAATTCTCAGCCTCAGCCATCTGTGACTCCAAAGGCTTCATGGTAAGAGCCTTGGTCTTGGCGGGACATACGTCAACACAGTTACCGCAACCGGTACAATCCAAAGGAGATACCTGAATACGGAACTTGTAAGCCTTCGTTTCACCCAAGCCCTGCTTCCATGCAAGACCTGAAGCAGCAGCCTCCTCCTCGGTTGCGAGGAACGGACGGATAGCAGCGTGAGGACAAACATAAGAACACTGGTTACACTGGATACAGTTCTCAACATTCCACTCGGGAACATTTACAGCGATACCACGCTTCTCGTAAGCAGCCGTACCGTTATCCCATGTACCATCCTCACGGCCATTGAATGCCGATACGGGAAGATCGTCACCCTTCAATGCGTTGATAGGATCAACGATGTTGCGCACGAACTCGGGACGTGACAAATCAACGGTTGCAGCAGCTGCCTTAACCTCGATTGAAGCCCACTCGGCAGGAATCTCAACCTTCTCAACAGCCGAACCACCAGCATCAACAGCAGCGTAGTTCATATTAACAATATCCTCACCCTTCTTTCCGTAAGACTTCAAGATGGCCTTCTTCATCTCCTCAACAGCCTTCTCGAAAGGAATAACCTCTGCGATCTTGAAGAATGCTGACTGCATGATGGTGTTGGTACGGTTGCCCAAGCCCAACTCGGCAGCGATCTTGGTTGCGTTGATGATATAGAAGTTGATATTGTTCTTTGCCAAATAAACCTTCATGTGGTCGGGCAAGGTAGCGCAGGTCGTAGCAGCATCGTGAACAGAGTTCAACAGGAATGAACCACCCTTCTTCAGACCCTTCAATACATCGTACTTATCTACATACGAGGGAACGTGGCAAGCCACGAAGTCGGGAGTAGTCACGAGGAAAGGAGTACGGATGGGCGAATCACCAAAGCGCAAGTGCGATGAGGTGTAACCACCCGACTTCTTTGAGTCGTAAGAGAAGTATGCCTGGCAGTACTTATCTGTCGTACCACCGATAATCTTAATTGAGTTCTTGTTGGCACCTACCGTACCGTCAGCACCCAAACCGAAGAACAACGCCTCGAAGGTACCCTCCTTTGCCAATGCGATCTCCTCGCCTACGGGCAATGAGAGGTTGGTTACGTCGTCATTGATACCCACGGTGAAGTGATTCTTGGGCTCTGCAGCGAACAGGTTCTCCACAACGGCCATGATCTGTGCGGGAGTGGTATCCTTTGAAGAGAGACCGTAGCGGCCACCGATAACCATAGGCTCATTCTCCTTACCGAAGAACATATCCTTAACGTCGAGGTACAAAGGCTCGCCGTTAGAGCCGGGCTCCTTCGTGCGATCCAAAACGCATACACGCTTAACCGATGCAGGAACAGCCTGGAAGAAGTACTTCTCTGAGAAGGGACGATAGAGGTGTACGGTGATAAGACCCACCTTGCGGCCCTGAGTTGCCAGATAGTCGATAGTCTCCTTGATAGTCTCGGTTACAGAACCCATTGCTACGATGATGTTCTCTGCATCCTCCGCACCGTAGTAGGTGAAGGGCTTGTAGCAACGACCCGTAATCTGCGAGATCTTCTCCATAGTCTCGGCTACCATATCGGGTACTGCATTGTAGAACTTATTAGAAGCCTCGCGAGTCTGGAAGTAGATATCGGGGTTCTGAGCTGTACCACGAGTTACGGGGTGGTTAGGATTCAACGCAGCTGCACGGAAAGCCTTCAATGCGTCGCGATCGAGCATTGCGGTGAGTGAAGCGTCGTCGATAACCTCGATCTTCTGAATCTCGTGTGAGGTACGGAAGCCATCGAAGAAGTGCATGAAGGGGATACGAGCCTTTAGAGCTACGATGTGAGCAACACCTGCCAGGTCCATAACCTCCTGAACAGAAGAGGTAGCGAGCATTGCGAAACCTGTCTGACGGGTAGCCATCACGTCCTGATGATCACCGAAGATTGAGAGTGACTGTGCAGCCAATGCACGAGCCGACACGTGGAATACACCCGGGAGCAACTCACCGGCAATCTTATACATATTGGGGATCATAAGCAACAGACCCTGTGAAGCGGTAAAGGTAGTGGTCAGCGCACCGCTCTGCAATGAACCGTGAACAGCACCTGCTGCACCAGCCTCCGACTGCATCTCGACAACCTTTACGGTCTCACCAAACATGTTCTTCTGGCCCTGAGCGGCCCACTCATCCACCAACTCTGCCATAGTCGATGAAGGTGTGATGGGGTAAATAGCAGCCACCTCTGAAAATTTGTAGGCGATGTGTGCTGCGGCATAGTTACCGTCACATGTGATAAATTTCTTCTCTGACATAACTTTATTTGTTTATTTTATGTGAATTATTTTCTCGCGACGTCCGACACATCGATGTCGGAAGATATGTACATATGCACAAATCACGGCAAAGTTATAAATTTTCACTAAAAAATCATAATTTTTTATGCGTTAATATTCTAACAAATGTATCATAAATCACGCCTTTGGTCGCTTTGCAGCCCAAAGAGTCATTAATATTTTGATAGTGATGACAACAATAACGAAAAAATACTATTTTTGCACCATAAACAAATCAAAACATAGATGAAACGACTACTTACTATCTGCGCGCTTATGCTCCTGATGGGCACAGCGTGCACAACAACCAAGCCATCGCCCGAAGAACTTATTACCCTGGTCGAGCAGACCGATTTTGTGCAGACACCCAAGGCAGAGCAAACTATGGCCTACTTTCAGAAGTTGGCCGACTACTCTCCGATGGTGAATCTTTCTACATTCGGACAGAGTGCACAAGGTCGCGATTTGGTAGCAGTCGTTCTCGACAAGGATGGTCTGCAGGACCCCGAAAAGATTCGCAAGAAGGGCCGCGCCATAATCCTTGTTGAGTCTTGCATTCACTCCGGCGAACCCGACGGCAAGGATGCAACGATGATTTTCATTCGTGATATGCTCGTTGAGGGGAAGGATATCGAGTTGCTCGACAACGTAAGTTTCCTCTTTATCCCCATATTCAACATTGATGGACACGAGGATTTCCGCGCCACAAACCGTATCAACCAGAACGGTCCCGCCGAGTTGGGCACACGAAATACCGCTCAGCAGCTCAACCTCAATCGCGACTTCCTCAAGGCCGATGCCCCCGAGATGCGCGCCTGGCTCAAACTCTACAACGAGTGGATGCCCGAGCTCTTTATCGACGTGCACGTCACCAACGGTGCCGACTTCCAGTACGTAACCACCTATGCCATTGAGAATCACGGAACGATGATGGAGGAGGGTCTGCGCCAGTGGACTACCGACGTATTCGAGAAGCAGCTCAACGAGCAGATGACCGAGGTGGGCTTCCCGATGTTCCTCTATGCTTCATTCCGCAACTCCAATGCCCCCGAGCAGGGAATCTTCATCAATATCTACGATCCCCGCTACTCGGAGGCATACGCAGCCGCTCGCAACCGCATTGGCCTTTTGTTGGAGAATCACATCTACAAACCCTACAAGCAGCGAGTAATGTGTACGATTGAGGCTATCCGAGCAAGCGCCCGCATCATTGGCCAGAACAAGGCGGAGTTGTTCGAGGTGGTGGAGCGCGCCGACAAGGCCGTTAGTTCGCCCGAGTATCGTCGCAAGCCAATGGATTTGACATACAGAGCCGTAAATCGCGACAGCGTATGGATTGATTACCTGGCATGGGAGCGCGAGACCGTAAAGAGCGACCTTTCGGGTGCTGATTGGACTCGCCACAACTACGACAAGCCCATCACCGTGAAGGCTCCGCTTATCACATCCTACGATGCGACTTCATCTGTTCAGTTGCCCGAGGCGTATATCTTTATGCCACAGTGGACGGATGTGATTGAGTTGTTCGACCTGCACGACATCAAATATACTCGTCTGACCGAGCCAAAGAAGATCGAGGTCGAGACCTACCGCTACAATGGCGCAACCTTCTCTACGCGCCAGAGTGAGGGCCGCATACCCGTCGTAAAGACCGACTACACCACACAGACCGAGACGTTGGAGTATCCCGCAGGCAGTATCCTTATCGATATGAACCAGCCCTCGGGTCGCATAGCAGCGTGGCTGCTGGAGCCCTCGGCTCCCGGCTCACTCGTATATTGGGGTTTCTTTAATCAGGTATTGCAGCCAACCAACGAGTTCTGGATTCGCCTGGGCTATATGGAGGAGAAGGGCCGCGAATTGCTCGCAAAGGATCCCGCATTAAAGGCTGAGTTTGACGAGCGAATGAAGGATCCCGCATTTGCCGGAGACTCAAATGCGATTCTCAACTTCTTCTATGAGCGAGTACGCAAAGCCGCTCACCAAAACAACGAGGTGCATCCCGCGTGGCGTGTAATGGATCGCAGTCAGTTATAGATGTAAGAATCGAGAGGTTGTCCATCGCGGGCAACCTCTTGTTTTTTCTCGCATTATTGCGTAAGTTTGCACGCAGATTATGATTACATACCAAAAATATCAACTATCAAACGGCCTGACCGTTATCGCCAACCGCGACCGCGCATCACGTATGGCGGCGGTCAATCTGCTCTATAAGGTTGGCGCACGCAACGAGTCCCCCACACGCACAGGCTTGGCCCATCTGTTTGAGCATCTGATGTTTCGCGGCACGCACCTTGTGCCCGACTTCGATACTCCCGTGCAGATGGCTTGTGGTGAGAATAACGCCTTTACCAATAACGACTATACCGATTTCTACATCACTCTGCCTGTAGCCAACATCGAGACGGCCCTATGGCTCGAAAGCGACCGCATGACGGGGCTCAACCTCTCAGCAGAGGCTATCGAGATAGAGAAACGTGTCGTTGTTGAGGAGTTCCGCCAGCGTTACCTCAACCAGCCCTACGGCGACCAGAATATGCTTCTGCGCGATATGGTCTATACCACCCACCCCTACCGCTGGGCAACCATAGGTCTATCACCCGAACACATTGAGCAGGCCACCACGGAGGAGATTCGCGACTTCTACAACCGTTTCTACCACCCCTCGAATGCCATTCTATCGGTTTCGGCAGATATCGACCCCGAGCAGGTATTTCAGTTGGCAGAGAAGTGGTTTGGCAGCATCAAAGATACGCCCTATGTCGTTCCCGCCATCGAACAGGAGCCACAGCAACTGCAAGCACGACGCCTCGAAGTGGAGCGCGACGTGCCTGCCACTACTATTACCATAGCCTTTCATATGGGCAACCGCCTCTCGCGCGACTTCTTCCTCGGCGATATGACATCCGACCTTTTGGCGGGCGGTGACTCGGCGCGCCTATACGAGCGACTGATAAAGCGCAAGCGATTGTTTGCCAGCGCAAATGCATATATCTCGGGAGATGTGGATTGCGGAATGTTTGTCTTCACGGGACAGCTGCTTCCCACAACCTCGGAGGCCACGGCCGAGGAGGCTATCTGGGAGGAGATTGCCGACCTTCAGGCGGGCAACATTTCGGAGTATGAGATCGAGAAAGTAAAGAATAAATTTGAGGCAAATACACTCTTTGGCGAACTCAACGTGATGAACAAGGCGATGAATCTGGGTTATTACGAGATGATTGGCGACCTGCCGCTTATCAACCGCGAGGTAGAGATTTACCGCTCGCTCACGGCTGGCGACGTTGCCGACTTCAGCGCCCGTACATTCCGCAAAGAGAACTCCTCAACACTAATTTATCGTGCAGCAAAATGAAACAGCCACCTCTAACTATACCCTCATCGCTCGATGTTCCCTCTGCCACGAAGCATCTCGCTTCGAATGGTACTCCTATATATGCTATCGACTGTTCGGAGTATGAGGTTGTGCGCTTATCGTTCGTTTTTCACGCGGGCACGGTAACACAACGCCACCCCTTCACGGCATCCGCTACGGCCAACATGCTGGCCGAGGGCAGTCGCAAGATGACCTCGCAGCAGATTGCCGAGCAGCTGGACTACTACGGTTCATATTTCGACATAAATATCGACCGCGACTACTCCTACATAACCTTTTGCGCCCTCTCCAAATTCTTCCCGCAGACAGCAGAGGTTATCGAGGAGGTTATCCTCCACCCCACATTCCCCGAGGCAGAGGTTGCCACATATCGCGACAAGCGTCGCCAGCAGCTCTCGATCGAACGTCGCAAAGTGGAGACCATAGCGCGTGAAAACTTTGCCCACGCCATTTTTGGAGCAACACACCCTTACGGCATATCATACTCCGAGGAGGAGTACGATTCGCTCTGCCGCGAACATATCGAAGAGCACTATCGTCGCCGCTATACGGCCGAGAATTGCATCGTAGTGTGCAGTGGCGCTATCAGCGAGGAGGTACTGCAGCGCATCGTGACAATTACGGAACAGATACCGCCAATGGGTACTGCCGACACAATAGATTTCCCCGCATTTGACACCCAGCACAATGTACGCGTGCAGCACGATGGCGCCGTGCAGTCCTCGATTCGTATGGGTCGTCTGCTCTTTGACCGCACACACGAGGATTTTGTGCCGATGCAGGTGCTATCGACCCTGCTTGGAGGTTACTTCGGCTCTCGTCTGATGCAGAATCTGCGCGAGCGGAACGGCTTCACCTACGGAGTATTTTCGGCTATGGTAAACTTCCAGCAGACGGGCTATCTGGCCATTGCCACACAGGTGGGCCGCGAGGTGACAGATGAGGCCCTGCAACAAATCACCTACGAGATTGAGCGCCTACGCGAGGAGTGCATATCGGAGCAGGAGTTATCGCTCGTAAAGAACATCATGGCAGGCGAGATGATGCGTATCTTGGATGGACCATTTGGCATTGCTGACGTGACTACGGAGAATATCCTCTGCGGCTTTGATAATAGCCAAATAGAGGAGAACCTACGCCTAATACGTAACACTACGCCCGACGATATTCTCACGCTGGCACAACGCTACCTCTCACCCGACGATTTGGTGACGGTTGTAGCAGGAGATTTTTCATAAAACAAAAAAGGTTGTCCCCGCGGGACAACCTTTTATTCTTAACGAATAAAGAGCAACTCTCTATATTTTGGCAACGGCCACAACTGATCATCAATAACCTCCTCCATGCGGTCGATATGATCACGGATCTGCTCGAGGAAGCCTGCCACCTTATCGTGATACTCGATTGCCTTCTCGCGTTGATCCTCAATGCGGTTAGCCACCTTGCGAGCCTCAACCATCTCGCTCACGAGGCGCTGAATGGCTGATGTATGATGCTGAATATCACGAATAAGCTCAATATCCGAATCATAATTCAAGCCCAGTTCCTTCATCTTGTAGGCCTTATCCAACAGCACCGACTCATACTTCGACGCCACGGGGATGATATGATTCATCGTAATATCGCCTAGCACACGTGCCTCGATCTGTATCTTCTTGGTGTAGGTCTCCCACTTCACCTCCGTGCGAGCCTCAACCTCCACGCGGTTATAGACACCCATATCGCCAAACATCTTGATGCTTGCAGGATCCAAATAGCGATCAAAGAGCAGCGGTGCCGATGTCTCGCAATCCAAGCCACGACGTGCGGCCTCCTCACGCCACTCGTCCGAATAACCATTACCGTCGAAGTGAATAACCTTGCACTGCTTGATAAGTCGCTTCAGCGTCTCATAGATAGCACGCTCCTTCTTCACGCCCTTCTCAATCTTGGCATCCACCTCACGCTTAAACTCGGTGAGTTGCTCGGCTGCCGCCGTGCAGAGGGTAATGATAGCCTCGGCACAGTTGTCCGACGAGCCCACGGCTCGGAACTCAAAGCGGTTACCCGTAAAGGCAAATGGTGAGGTACGGTTACGGTCGGTATTATCCAACAGAATAGAGGGAATCTGCGATACACCACTCATCTTCAGCACACTCTTGGCATCAAAACGGATAGCATCATCGCCCTTACTATGCTCCAGCTTATCCAACACAGATGAAATCTGCTTACCGAGGAACGTCGAAATAATTGCAGGCGGAGCCTCCGCAGCACCCAGACGATGGACATTCGAGGCACTCATAATCGAGGCCTTCAACAATCCATTATGTTTATGCACGGCGGCAATAACATTTACAAGGAAGGTGATAAACTGCAGATTCTCCGATGGCGTCTTGCCAGGTCCAAAGAGGTTCACGCCCGTATCCGTTCCGAGTGACCAGTTATTATGCTTACCCGAACCGTTGATACCCTTAAAAGGCTTCTCGTGCAGCAACACACGGAAATGATGGCGACGGGCAATCTTATCCATGATGGTCATCAGGAGTTGATTGTGGTCGTTAGCAAGATTTGCCTCCTCATATACGGGAGCTAACTCAAACTGACCCGGTGCGGCCTCATTGTGGCGTGTCTTGACGGGGATGCCGAGTTTCAGACTCTCGTACTCCAACTCCTTCATAAAGTTAATCACGCGCGCGGGAATAGCACCAAAGTAGTGATCCTCCAACTGCTGATTCTTGGCAGCCTCGTGACCCATCAGCGTGCGACCCGTAAGCACCAGGTCGGGGCGGGCCGCCCAAAGACTCTCATCCACAAGAAAATACTCCTGCTCCCAACCCAGATAGGTATATACACGGTTTACATTCTTATCGAAATAACGGCACACCTCCGTAGCGGCCTTATCCACGGCCGAGATAGAGCGCAGCAGAGGCACCTTGTAGTCCAACGCCTCACCCGTATATGCGATAAAGACGGTAGGAATACAAAGTGTTGTATCGACTATAAATGCAGGCGATGTAGGATCCCAAGCCGAGTAACCACGCGCCTCGAAAGTGTTGCGAATACCACCATTGGGGAACGACGAAGCGTCAGGCTCCTGCTGGGCCAGCACCTTGCCAGAGAAGGACTCTATAACAAGACCCTTACCATCGGGATCGGAGAACGAATCGTGCTTCTCTGCCGTACCTCCCGTCAGAGGCTGGAACCAGTGTGTATAGTGGTCGGCACCATTGTCCAACGCCCACTGGCGCATACCTGCCGCTACGCTGTCGGCCAACTCGGGCGAGAGCGGAGTTCCGTTATCCATCGTGCCGAGCAGAGCCTCGTAAGTGGGCTTATCCAGATACTTACGCATCACAGCACGACCAAAGACCTTGCAACCAAAATAATCCGACGGGCGGGCACTCGGAGCCTCAACCTCTACGGCGCGGTGGTTCAACGCCGCCTCAACCATCTTAAATCTCAACATATATCACAATTGGGTTAGTACACATCTTTCTCTCAGCAACTTTTTTCACTCGATAAATTTTCGACTTTTAGAAAAATATTGCAACGACACAAAAATAACTATTTTTCCGTCATTAGCACATTTTTACACTATATTTTCATAAAAACAACATCATTTTTTCACTCATCCACACTAAAAACCCTCATAAAATCGCAATCTCACTCAAATTTTTACTAAAAATTCACAAAATTACCCATTTTGCCATTTTGTCATATTTGTAGCATTTTAGAGTATTTTTATTCTATTTATCTTCAATGGCGCAAGACTAGCGGGTTTTTACCTTGTTTCGACAAATAATTCAAAAAGGCACGGCAACATCAAATTAACGTTAATTTATCATCGAAAGATTCCCTTTTTAATATAAAATATATTATCTTTGCGTGATTCTATTTACGAATCGCAATTTGATTAAATCATACAAACACATAACATACACTAAAATCTAAATTTTCGAACAATTATGGCTAATACCGAAAGAGAAAAGTTGTTCGCTGAGTTCCCCGCGGTCACGACCGAGCAGTGGGAAGCAGTCATTACAACAGACCTTAAAGGTGCTGATTACGAGCGTAAACTCGTATGGAAAACTGCCGAGGGATTTAACGTGCGCCCCTACTACCGCGCCGAGAATCTCGAGGGCATCGAATTTTTGGGCTCGCAGGCCGGCGAGTTCCCCTATGTTCGTGGTACTCACAACGGCAACGACTGGGCTATCCACCAGACCATCGCTGTAAAGTGCCCCAAGGCTGCCAACGAGGAGGCATTGAAGCTTCTGAACTCTGGCGTTAACTCGCTGGGTTTCTGCCTCTGCTCTATGGAGAGCGTAACGGCTGAGGATATCGACACCCTGTTGGAGGGTATCTGCATCCCCGCTGTTGAGCTTACATTCAGCGGCAATAACTTCGTTCCTACAGCCAACATGATCTTGGCAAAGGTTGAGTCTATGGGTCTCGACAAGGACGAGGTTAAGATGAACTTCATCTTCGACCCCATCGTAAAGGATCTCTCACAGAAGGGCATCTACTGCTGTGGCGACGAGCAGGGTACTGCTTGCTATGAGGCTGTTGCAGATTTCATCCGCAAGACCGCTGACTACAAGCGCATCCGCGTCGTAAACGTATCTGGTTCAATCTTCAGCAACGCTGGTTCTACCATCGTTGAGGAGTTGGCATTCTCACTTGCTGCCGGTCACGACTACTTGGTGAAGCTCACCGAGATGGGTCTTCCCATTGACCTTGTAGCACGTAAGATCCGTTTCCAGTTCGCAGTTACCTCTAACTACTTTATGGAGATCGCTAAGTTCCGTGCTGCACGTATGCTGTGGGCTAACATCGTTAAGGGTTACAACCCCGAGAAGGAGTGCTCAGGCAAGATGTTCGTACACGCCGTAACTTCAATGTGGAATCAGACTGTATACGATCCCTACGTAAATATGTTGCGTGGTACAACCGAGGCTATGTCGGCAACTCTGGCTGGCGTACACTCTTTGGAGGTTGTTCCTTTCAACGCTTCTTACGAGGCTCCCAACGAGTTCTCAAAGCGCATCGCTCGCAACGTAGAGCTGTTGCTCAAGCACGAGTCACACTTCGACCAGGTTGTTGACCCCGCAGGTGGTTCATACTACATCGAGACTCTTACCAAGAACATCGCTGAGCAGGCTTGGAAGCTCTTCCTCGAGGTTGAGGATAAGGGCGGCTACGTAGCAGCATTCAAGGCTGGCTTCATCGTAGAGCGCGTTAAGGCTTCGGCTGCAGCTAAGGATAAGAACATCACCACTCGTCGTCAGATCTTGCTCGGCGCTAACCAGTATCCTAACTTTACCGAGGTTGCTGATGCCGCTATCTGCGACTGCGTAGTTACTCGCAAGGATGGTGAGAACGTACTGACTCCCTACCGTGGTGCTATGGCATTTGAGGCTATGCGTCTGCACGTTGATCGCAGCGGCAAGGAGCCTAAGGCATTTATGCTCACTTGCGGTAGCCTCTCAATGGCTCGCGCACGTGCACAGTTCTCTTGCAACTTCTTCGCTTGCGCCGGTATCCGCGTACAGGACAACACATTCTTCCACTCATTGGAGGAGGGTGTAGCAGCTGCTTTGGAGGCTAAGGCTGATATCGTAGTTGTATGTGCATCGGATGACGATTACGCAGAGGTAGCTCCCAAGATCAAGGAGTTGCTCGGCGGCAAGGCTATCCTGGTTGTTGCAGGCGCACCCGCTTGCGCACCCGAGTTGGAGGCACAGGGCATTACCAATTTCATTAACGTAAAGAGCAACGTACTCGATACTCTGAAGTTCTACCTTAAGGAGTTGGGTATCTAAAAAGCAAAGCAATGAGAGCAAAATTCGAAAACTTATCATACGAAGGCGGTCAGGCACAGTGCTGCACCGCTAACGCTGAGGCACAGCAGCCTTGGCTCACAGCCGAGCAGATACCCGTAAAGGCTAACTACACGGCTGAGGATTTGGAGAATCTGGAGCACCTGAACTATGCAGCAGGTATCGCTCCTAACTTGCGTGGTCCCTACTCGACTATGTACGTTATGCGTCCCTGGACTATCCGTCAGTACGCAGGTTTCTCAACCGCAGAGGAGTCTAACGCATTCTACCGTCGTAACCTTGCTGCAGGTCAGAAGGGTTTGTCAGTAGCGTTTGACCTTGCAACACACCGTGGCTACGACGCTGACCACCCCCGTGTAGTTGGTGACGTAGGTAAGGCAGGTGTATCAATCTGCTCTGTAGAGGATATGAAGGTTTTGTTCAACGGTATCCCCTTGGACAAGATGTCAGTATCAATGACCATGAACGGTGCCGTATTGCCCGTATTGGCATTCTACATCGTTACCGGTTTGGAGCAGGGCTGTACTTTGGATCAGTTGGCTGGTACTATTCAGAACGATATCTTGAAGGAGTTCATGGTGCGTAACACCTATATCTATCCTCCCAAGTTCTCGATGAAGATTATCGCCGACATCTTCGAGTACACCTCTAAGAATATGCCTAAGTTCAACTCAATCTCTATCTCTGGTTACCACATGCAGGAGGCAGGTGCTACCGCTGATATCGAGTTGGCTTACACGTTGGCTGACGGTTTGGAGTACCTCCGCGCTGGTATCAACGCAGGCATGTCTGTTGATGCATTTGCACCCCGTCTGTCATTCTTCTGGGCTATCGGCATGAACCACTTCATGGAGATTGCCAAGATGCGCGCAGCACGTATGTTGTGGGCAAAGATCGTAAAGCAGTTCGAGCCCAAGAACCCCAAGTCATTGGCATTGCGTACTCACAGCCAGACTTCTGGTTGGTCACTCACCGAGCAGGATCCCTTCAACAACGTTGCCCGTACCGCTATCGAGGCTATGGGTGCCGCTTTGGGTCACACTCAGTCACTGCACACCAACGCTTTGGACGAGGCTATCGCACTTCCCACCGATTTCTCTGCACGTATTGCTCGTAATACGCAGATCTACATCCAGGAGGAGACCAATGTATGCCGTCAGGTTGACCCCTGGGCAGGTTCATACTACGTAGAGGCTTTGACCAACGAGATCGCTCACAAGGCGTGGGCTCACTTCCAGGAGGTTGAGAAGTTGGGTGGTATGGCTAAGGCTATCGAGACCGGTATCCCCAAGATGCGTATCGAGGAGGCTGCCGCTCGCACTCAGGCTCGTATCGACTCAGGTGAGCAGAAGATCATCGGTCTGAACGAGTACCGTTTGGAGAAGGAGGATCCCATCGATATTTTGGCTGTTGATAACACCGCAGTACGCGAGAGCCAGGTTAAGCGTTTGCAGGAGCTTCGCGCTAACCGTGATCAGGCTGCCGTTGATAAGGCTTTGGCCGCTATCACCGAGTGTGTTAAGACCGGCGAGGGCAACTTGCTTGAGTTGGCGGTAGAGGCTGCAAAGGTACGTGCAACGTTGGGTGAGATCTCTGACGCTTGCGAGGTTGTTGTAGGTCGCTACAAGGCAGTTATTCGTTCAATCTCTGGAGTATATTCATCAGGTATGAAGCAGGATGCAGATTTCGAGCAGGCAAAGGCTATGTGCGCCGAGTTTGCAAAGAAGGAGGGTCGTCAGCCCCGTATTATGATTGCGAAGTTGGGCCAGGACGGTCACGACCGTGGTGCTAAGGTTGTTGCTACGGGTTATGCCGACGTTGGTTTCGACGTGGATATGGGTCCCTTGTTCCAGACTCCCGAGGAGGCTGCAAAGCAGGCTGTGGAGAACGACGTACACATCGTAGGTGTATCTTCATTGGCTGCTGGTCACCTTACCTTGGTTCCCCAGATCATCGCCGAGTTGAAGAAGTTGGGTCGCGAGGACATCATCGTAGTTGTAGGTGGTGTTATCCCCGCACAGGATTACGAGGAGTTGTATCAGGATGGCGCAGCCGCTATCTTCGGCCCCGGTACTCCTATCGCCAAGTCTTCAATCAAGATGTTGGAGCTTTTGATGGAGGAGTAATCCCCCACCACAATATATGAAAATAGGTCGCGTCCGAAAGGCGCGACCTATTTTTGTAAAATCAATCTAAATAAAAAAAGCCGCTGGTCGAGACCAACGGCTTTTTTTTATAACGTTATTAGGGATATACTATTACTCCTCAGTCCACTTTCCCGAATCAGGGCCGTCCATAATAATAGCATCACCAGCCTTAAGTCCTCCTTTATCTGTAAAAGAACGTGTGTAGGTTTTCGTTCCGTCGGTAAGTGTAAATATCAAATTAGAACCAGAAGTAGCACCCGGATAATATCCATAGAATGATACGCCATCTGCATTTGCAAATCCTGCCAACGGGTCATTAAAACTATTTGCACTTACTCCTACATCATCATTATTCATAAAAGTGCCACCCGATATAGCCTGCAACTCGTTACAAGAGAGAGTCCAATTTCCTGCAACATCAATTCCGCGAACGGTAATCTGCGAACATTCGTGCTCCAAAGCGATATTTAATGTAATTGTAGAGTCTGATACAGTATAAGTACCATCAATGCACTGCATTACATATACACCTTTAGTGGTAGAATCACAGATAAGAAACTGTCCGTTATTCCAAAATTCAGGGGTTACAGGAGTATTTACATAGAGAGCGCGCAATGTCTTTGTAGTTTTTGCCGCAACCTCGTCAATGGTAGTACCAACCCAAGTAGGAGTCCAAGAAGAATTGTTATAGGTAAGTGTCAAATACTTTGCCGCAGTAGCACCATCGTACAAATCTCCATCGAAAACAACATAAACAACATCGCCATTCTCCCAAGAAGTACGCACAGCGCGGGTAGAATCAACAAACGAGGGTTTATCCATATTTACCACCAAATTGTATTTGGTCTCTGTTGTACCAATATCATCCTTTGAGCAACCCACAGCAAAAATAACAAGGGCACTCAATGCTAATAAAATCTTTTTCATAGGTCTAAATAGTTTTAATTGTTCAACATCATTGATTAACCCCAATCCTGCTCAGGTCCAAAGGGTGTAAAATTGGGTACTCCACTCTGAGCAAAACCTTGCTCCACAGCAACCTCAAATACCTCGATTTCAGGTGCCAAATAATTCATCTTCTCCATTTCATTAATATTTTATTGGTTATGTAGGATATAGACACGACAAATCCCCCGTGCGCAACACACGAGGTATAATGTAAACTTATAAAATGCTGATTTACTGATTAATAAGTTTATAGGGGGGGGGTAAAATGAATCGACCAATGCTACAAGTAGCATCGGCATTCATAGTCTGGATGTGATTACAAATTCCCACTATTTGAATAATTTTGAACAAATATAGCAAAAATAAATTAAAATATAAAACCTAAAACAAAAAAATCGCCATCCTTACGTGGACGGCGATTTTACATTATATATAATATAGATTACTTGCGCTTGCCGGCTTTCTGCTGCTGGCGCATCATCTCCTCCTGCTGACGCATCAACTCCTCGTAGCGGAGCTGGAACTTCGACTTCTTCTTGTTCTTATTCTTCTTCGAGTTCTGCTCCATGATATAACGAATCTTATCATCATCCACGAAGCGTCGCATCGAGGTCATGATAATCATCGTCAGAATCTGCGAAATCAGATAGTAGTAGCACAAGCCCGAAGCATAGTCGTTAAACCAGAACAACATCATCACGGGCATCATATATACCATCATAAACTTCATACCAGCCATACCGGGCTGTGACGATGCCGTCTGCTGATAGTTGATATATGAGAAGCCTACCATAGCAATGCACATAAGCAATGCAAACAAGCTCACGTGATCGCCATAGAACGGTATAGAGAAGGGCAGATTCAGCACGCTGTCGTATGACGAAAGGTCGTCAGACCACAGGAACGACTGACCGCGCAACTCGATACTTGCGGGAAGGAAACGGAACAGTGCCACAAGGATAGGCATCTGAATAAGCAGCGGAATACATCCACCCATAGGGTTGATACCGGCCTTCTTGTAGAGATTCATCATCTCCTGCTGCTTCTTCATTGCATCCTCCTGTTTGGGGTACTTCTCATTCAGAGCATCCATCTCGGGCTTAATGACACGCATCTTGGCCGATGAGAGGTAACTCTTATAGGTAAGAGGCAGGATAAGCAACTTAACCAAAATGGTAAGAATAAGGATGATGATACCGAAACTTGCGATATAGTTACGCAGGAAGTCAAACACGGGGATTACAATCCAGCGGTTGAACCAACCTACCAGCCAGCCTCCCAGAGGAATCAAACGCTCCATAGCGAGTTCCTCACCATCGGGCGTTACCACATCCTTCAGCACAGCGTACTTGTTAGGTCCGCAGTAGAGACCGAACTTATACTCGGTAGTCTGAGGGGTATATTCAACGCCCATGCGCGAAGAAAAACTCTTCACAAAACCCGAGCCATCAGCCTCGGCTGTAAAGCCCATATCGGCGTAGGCGAAGTTATCGTAAGCGATGAAGGCCTGCGAGAAGAACTGCTGGCGGAAAGCGACCCAATTAACGTCGCCCTGCACCTGCTCATCGCGTGCCTCACCCATACCCAAATCCTCAACGCCATCCTCATCGGGCAGACGATAAGAGATTGTGGTGTACATATTCTCAGTCTTGTAACTACGCTCGTTCTGGTAAGTGCGGTCGCTCCACGCAAGGCCCAAAGTAGATTGCTGTGCCATGATGGGCGAGAGATTCTGCAACTTAACATTGAAATCGACAAGGTAGTCACGCGAGGGGTTCTTCTCATCATACAATATGTATTCATACTGCAGATATGCACCCTCGGCAACCTCCAATGTCATAGTGAGCACCTGACGATCGCCCTCGCGGCGCACGCCATCGGTCTGGAAGACATACTCCGAGGTGTTTACCTTTACATTGTTGAGTCCCTTCTTGACGTAGAACTCCATATCAAACATCGCCGTCTCGGGGTCGAACAACGTAACCTTCTCCGTACGCTCATCCTTGGGGGCATACTTGGTGTACTCCTCCAGCACTACGCGCTGCATAGCACCACCACGAGTGGTAAAGTCGATAGTAAGATAATCGTTCTTCATCTCGACCTGCTTAGCCTCGGCGTTGCGTGCTGCAACAAGAGCCTGGCCAAACATTGCTGTCTCTCGCTCGGCTGCCGTAGCAATGGCAAGTGAATCGTTAGCCTCCACGACATCTGCGGCCTCGGCCTCCACGGCCGTAGCCTCCGTTGCAGCCTGCTCGGCCTGCACGGTTGCCATATATTCCTGATATTCTGCCTGCTGCTTGGAATTGTACAATACGTAGCCAATAAAGATCAGCGACATAAGCACAACTCCAATAATTGTTTTCTTATCCATTTCTTGGTTTTAAGGTTAATATTACTCTTCTTTCTTGGGCTCAACCTTGCACTTTGCCTGACACTCCAATGCCGCCGCAACAAATGCCACGAACAACGGAGCAGGAGTTGATACCGTACTCTTATACTCGGGGTTATACATAACAGCCACGAACCAGGGGTGGTTCTTCAACTCCAACACCTCAACAAGACCCGTCTCGGGGTTCACACCCGTAGCCTCCATACCGGCAGCCTCAAACTGGGGCAAAACAGCGGTATTGAACTCATAGCGGTGACGATGACGCTCTACAACAGTCTCAGCGCCATAGGCCTTCGCAGCCTTTGAACCAGATTTAAGTGCGCAAGGATAACCGCCCAAACGCATCGTGCTACCCTTCTCCGTTGCCTTCTTCTGCTCCTCCATAAGATCGATCACGGGGCTCTTGGTCTGGGGATCCAACTCACGTGACTGAGCATCCTTCATACCCAATACATTGCGGGCAAACTCCACGATCGAAGCCTGCATACCCAAACCTACACCAAAGAAGGGGATATTATTCTCGCGTGCATAGCGTACAGCGGCAACCTTACCCTCGAAGCCACGAACACCCGAGCCTGGAGCAACAAAGATACCCGATACGCCACCGAGCAACTCAGCAGCATTTGCGTCGGTAACCTGCTCGGCAGGAACGTAGTGTACCTTCACCTTGCAGTGGTTCATAGCACCAGCGTGGATGAATGACTCGTTGATTGACTTATAGGCATCGGGCAACTCGGTGTACTTACCCACCAGGGCTACCTCAACCTTGTACTTGGGATACTTAATCTTATCGACAAACTCGCTCCACGCCTTCAAGTTAGGCTCCTCGGCATCCGTAATACCCAACTTACGCAGGATAACATCGTCCAGATGCTGGTCGTGCATACGCAGCGGCACCTCGTAGATTGTAGGAACGTCGATAGACTCCACAACGGCATCCTCCGTAACGTTACAGAACAGAGCCACCTTGCGACGAACCTCCTCGGCGAGGCTATGCTCGGCACGCAACACCAATACATCAGGCTGCACTCCCTCCGACTGCAACTCCTTAACAGAGTGCTGCGTGGGTTTGGTCTTCATCTCGCACGCAGCAGCCATATAGGGCACCCACGCAAGGTGAATCAAAAGCGAGTTCTGATAACCCAACTGATTACGCAACTGACGTACCGACTCGATGTAGGGCAACGACTCAATATCGCCTACTGTACCGCCAATCTCCGAGATGATCACGTCGTACTTCTTCGTTGCACCGAGCAACTGAATGCGACGCTTGATCTCGTCAGTGATATGAGGAATAACCTGCACGGTCTTACCCATATAGTCGCCACGACGCTCCTTCTCAAGGATCTCCTTATATATCTTACCCGTGGTAACGGTATTGTTCATCGTTGTAGTGATTGAGGTGAAACGCTCATAGTGGCCCAAATCGAGGTCACACTCCGTACCATCCTCGGTAACATAACTCTCACCATGCTCATATGGATTCAGACGACCCGGATCAGCGTTGATATAGGGGTCAAACTTCTGAACCGTCACCGAATAACCGCGAGCCTGAAGCAGGCGTGCAACAGTGGCTGAAATAATACCTTTGCCTAATGACGATGCTACACCTCCCGTAACGAAGATGTACTTTGGTTTGCTGAGTTTCATAATTGTATATCTTTAAAGTCTTATCTAATTACCTCTATTAATTAACCTAACAGTCGGGCTCACGGGTTAGGCCGCGAGTCCGACCTTAAGCGAACTTCTCTATTCTCGTTTACTCTCGTTTGTCACCCTCCTCCTGCGCACGTGCATCAATGAGGCGAACCTTCTCGATAGTATCCTGCAACTCCTGCTTCGACTTGGCGATCTTCTCGCGTATGTCGGCAATCATAGCCTCGGCATTCTTCGATTTAGAGAAGAAACCGATATTATTCTCCAGCAAGGCGATATCCTGCTCCATCTGGCGAACCTTATTATACAGACGCTCACGCTCATTTCGAAGGCGCTTATCGTCCGAGCCCTTCATACCCTGCAGACGCTCCTTGAAACGATTCATCGAGCGATCTCGCTCTGAGCCACGCAGTATGCCGAAGAGTTGATCCACGGCAGCCTTATACTTCTTATGGATGGCATCCTTCTGCTTGATAGGCACATAACCAATCTCACTCCAACGGCGCTGGAACTCCTTGATCATGTCGTATCCACCCACCTTAACGTCAGCAGCCGACATCTCCTCGATCAGCGCCAACTTCTTTTTAAGGTTAGCCTCGTGCTCATCCTCGATACTTGCGAAGTGCTGTGACTTGCGCTCAAAGAAACGATCACAGGCGGCTCGGAAACGCTTCCAGATAGCATCAGAGTGACGGCGTGACACGGCACCTACCTGCTTCCACTTGGCCTGCAAGGCGATAAGCTCCTCGGTAGCGTGCTTCCAATCGTCGCTCGACTGCAGAGCCTCGGCAGCCTCACAAATCTCCTGTTTGAGTGCTAGGTTATGCTCCATCTCGCTCTTTATACCGGCGTAGAACTCGCGCTTAGCCTCAAAGAAACGATCGCAAGCCGTGCGGAAACGCTCGTAGATACGGGTATTATCCTTCTTGGGTGCAAAGCCAATCGTACGCCACATCTTCTGCAACTCGATCAGTCGCTCGCTCGCCTTGTTCCACTCCTTACGCGAGGTGTAGGGCTGCTCGGCCAGAGCCTCGGTCTTGGCGCAAAGTTCACTCTTAAGAGCAAGATTCTTCATCTGCTCCTGCTTCAATGAGTCGAAATACTCCTGATGTTGTTTATTGATACGTGACGATGCAGCCTTGAAGCGATCCCACAACGTCTCCTTATACTCGTTAGCCACGGGGCCTGTCTCACGCCACTCGTCGTGCAGCTTCTGCAACTTATGGAAAGCCTCTACAATCGAGGGCTCCATCATTAGTGACTCGGCGGCCTCGCACAACTGCACCTTCTGCTCGTAGTTCTTCTTCAGATCCAGATCGCGCAGTTCCTTGTTTATCTTGATGAAATTATAGAAATTCTCAACGTGAAGATTATACGTCTCCCACAGATCCTTAACCTTCGACTGCGGAACAACGCCCGTATCCTTCCAGCGCTGTTGCAAGTCACGGAATTTTGAGAATGTATTGTTGAGTGTCTCGTCGGAATTTACCAACTCCTTCAACTCCTCGATAATAGCCAACTTGGTCTTCAGGTTCTCCTCCTTGATAGAGTCTAGATTGGCGATATACTCGTCGCGACGACGACGATACTCCTTAAAGAGCTCCTTAAGGCGAATCTCCAGGCCATCGGCAGCAGGGGTAAACACAGCCTCCTCGCCATTCTCGGCCTCGAAAGCCTTGCGTGCGGCATCCACCTCGGCACGATGCTGCTTGTAGAAAGCGATCTTAATGGCCTCCACGCTCTTGCGCAGAGTCTGCACAGGCTCGCTCTCAAGCAGCGAGGCAAACAGATCGACAAGCTCCTGCTTCGAACGGGTGCTCAAATCACCCTTATCCACATCGGCGGCAGCCTCCTCCTCAGCCATCTCATCGCCGATGGCAAGGCCGGCCTTCTCGGCGTCAAGAGCAGCATCCTCTTCAGAAAAATCGGCTGTGGTCTCCACGGCCACGGCCTCTACTTGATTCTCTGCGACCTCCTCTACAGCAGCAGATGAGTCGCTCGGGGCAGTTACATTTAACGTAGCGTCGGACTTGCCGACCAACTCCTCGGGAGTTGCATTGAAAGAATTTTCAGTGGTCATCACTTCCTCAGTTTTAGTATTATGCGCTTTCGCAAAGCATATAGATGTGCAAATATAAGAAATTTATCTCTTCATTATCCGTTTTTTTTGCGAGATTTTTGTACATTTGTAGAAAATTAATTCATTATGGGATACCGCATACTACTCATCGACGACGAGGACGATATTCTGGAATTCGTGAAATACAACCTTTCACGTGACGGATACGAAGTCTTTACAGCCTCAAACGGAGCCGAAGGATTGGAGGTGGCACTCCGCGTTAAGCCACATCTGATTCTTCTCGACATGATGATGCCTGTGCTTGACGGCATAGAGACCTGCAAGGCTTTACGCCGCTCGCCAGCCTTGAAGAATGTGATGATCGTCTTCCTCTCGGCCGTAGGCAGCGAGGATACACAACTACAGGGCTACAATGCTGGCGCCGACGACTATATCAACAAGCCCATAAAGATGAACATCCTGCGTAGCCGTGTGCAGGCAATACTGAAGCGAATCACCCCCGTTGAGGAGAGCGACAAGATAGAAATTGACCGCGAGCACTATCTCGTGCGCAAGGGCGAGGAGACCATTGTGCTGCCTCGCAAGGAGTTTGCACTGCTAGAGTTACTGCACTCACAGCCCGGCAAACTATTCACCCGCGAGGAGATCTACACCACCGTATGGGGTAACAAGGTTGTTGTGGGCGACCGAACAATAGATGTACACATCCGCAAACTACGTCAGAAGATCGGCGAGGAGCATATCGTAACGGTCAAGGGCGTAGGTTACAAATATGAGGAGGCTCTCGAGGAGCAGACAGCATAATTTCTGCGGCTTCGGCCGCAGTTTTTTTTTAACAAACAACCCGAACAATGAAACACATTTTATTCGTGCTCGTTACGCTGATCAGCGCAACATATGCCACGGCACAAAACTTCGACGATTATTTCGCAGATAGAACATTGCGCATAGATTACGTCTTCTCGGGTAACGCCGAGCAGCAGATCGTAGCGCTCGATGAATTGGCGTCAGAAGAGGGATGGGCAGGTCGTCGTGTAAATCTTGATATTGTGCCCGTACGCGGCAATGGCGATGTAAAAGTAATTGACGCAGAGAGTGGCAAGACTATTTACTGCACATCTTTCTCAAGTCTTTTTCAGGAGTGGCTCGTGACGGACGAGGCTTCGCAAGTGACAAAGAGTTTTGAGGCAACATTTCTTGTACCATTTCCCAAGAAGGAGGTTTTTGTAGAGATTACCCTACTCAGCAACGAGGGGCTGAAACAGGCTTCATTACGCCACAAGGTAAGCCCCAAGGATCAGCTTATCCGCAATATGGATAAGCGTACGCCTACACCCCACGAATATCTGCACAAGAGCGGTTCTTCGAAAGATTGCATCGACGTAGCTATCATTGCCGAGGGTTACACTGAGGCAGAGATGGAGATCTTCATGAAGGACGCCCGCACGGCGTGCGAGGAGATTCTCTCGTATGAGCCCTTCGCATCACACAAGGAAAAATTCAACTTCGTAGCTGTCAAACTCGCATCGAAGCAGAGTGACGTGAGCGAACCCCAATTCAATACGTGGCGCGAGACGGCACTAAACTCAAATTTTCACACCTTCTACTCGCCCCGCTATCTCACCACCAACAGCGTACACCTGATTCACGACGCTATGGCAGGCATTGACTACGAGCACCTTATCATCCTGGCCAATACCGACACCTACGGAGGTGGTGGTATCTATAACTCCTACACGCTCACCACAGCGCACAACCCCGACTTCAAACCTGTCGTAGTGCACGAGTTCGGCCACTCATTCGGAGCATTGGCTGATGAGTATTTTTACGAGCACGCCGACCATACCGACGGCACCTACAAACTCGGCTACGAGCCATGGGAGCAGAATATATCGACGCTGGTCGATTTTGAATCAAAGTGGAAAGATATGCTACCCAAGGGCACCCCTATCCCCACCGAGCCAACGGACAAGCGCAAGGAGAACTACACCATCGGAGTGTACGAAGGAGGTGGCTATATGACCAAGGGGATGTATCGCCCGGCGGTGGTATGCCGCATGCGCGACAACGAATCTACGCAATTCTGCGCCGTATGTCAGCGCGCCATCGAGCGAATAATTATCTACAACACCAAGCAGGAATAATCTCACGGAAATAAAAAAATCAAGGGGCGGAAAGTTTTTCGCCCTTTTTCGTACATCGTACCACAATATTTTGTATCTTTGAGTGTGCAAACTGAAATCTGCGCAATGATAGCATTTTCTTCGTGTGCAACACCTCTTCGCTATGCCGTGGCATAGGAGTTGAAGTGCCGCCATATTATTGTGGGCAGAGGTGGATTCTGCAAGAAGAGTATAATGTGGGCGGAGATTACGGCAAGCCGAGAATGGAAAGAAAAATCACTAAAAATTAAAAACATACAGTAAAAAATGATCGTATTAGTTCTTAACTGCGGTTCGTCATCGATCAAGTATCAGGTAATCGATATTGACGAGCAGAGCAATGCACTTTTGGCCAAAGGTTTGGTCGATCGTATCGGTCTTCCCGAGGGAAGCCTTACTCACAAGCCCACGGGCAAGGATAAGTATGAGGTTGTAAAGCCTATCGCCGACCACACCACAGGTATCAGCATGGTTCTGGAGGCACTGACAGATGCTACTCACGGCGTCATCTCTGATCTGAAGGAGGTAAAGGCCGTAGGTCACCGTGTAGCACACGGCGGTGAGTATTTCAACTCAAGTGTTGTAGTGGACGAAGAGGCAAAGCAGAATATCCGCTCTCTGTTCGAGATTGCTCCGTTGCACAACCCCGCAAACCTGGAGGGTGTGCTCTCAATTGAGAAGGTGCTGCCTGGTATTCCTCAGGTGGCTGTATTTGACACCTCATTCCACCAGACTATCCCCGCAATTAACTACCTCTACGCTCTGCCTACGGAGTATTACGAGAAGTATCGCGTTCGCAAGTATGGTTTCCACGGCACAAGCCACAAGTATGTAGCAAAGATCGGTGCCAAGTTGGCTGGTCTGGATCTTGAGAACTCGAAGATCGTAACCTGCCACGTAGGTAATGGTGGTTATGTAACGGCTGTGCTTAACGGCAAGTCATTCGATACATCAATGGGCTTCTCGCCTCTGGACGGCTTGGTAATGGGCACACGTTGTGGCTCGGTTGATGCCAGCGCAATCACCTACATCGGAGAGAATGAAGGCATGTCGTATGCCGAGTTGAACGCCATGATGAACAAGAAGTCGGGCGTTATGGGTCTCACGGGTCTCTCAAGCGATATGCGCGATATTGACGCGGCTTACAACGCCGGCAACGAGAAGGCTATCGTAGCACGCGACATGTACTACAACCGTGTAAAGAAGTTCGTCGGCGAGTATGCAGCCGAGATGGGCGGTGTGGATCTGGTGATCTTCACGGGTGGCGTAGGCGAGAACTCAGCCGACTTGCGTCGCTACGTATGCCACAATATGGAGTTTATGGGTATCTCACTCGATGACGCCGTAAACGATGTTACACGCGGCGAAAACACCATCATCTCAACTCCCGACTCAAAGGTTAAGGTTGCCGTTATCGCAACAAACGAGGAGCTGGTAATCGCTACCGACACCTACAACCTCACAAAGAATCTTTAATACCACAACAAAAAAACTAAAAAACAAAAAGATATGATTACACGTTTGGATGAGATCGTTGCAGCTGCCGTTGCACGCGGCAAGAAGCGTTTGGCAGTTGCTTACGGACAGGATACACACACTATTGAGGCGGTTTACAACGCATGGAAAGAGGGTTTGGTAGAGGCCACCCTGTTTGGTGACAAGGCAACCATCGAGGCAGCTTGCGCCGAGTTGGGCATTGACCCCACAGTATTTAACATCGTACATGAGACCAGCGACGTGACGTGCGTTAAGTTGGCCGTACAGGCTGTAGTAAATGGTCAGGCTGATGTATTGATGAAGGGCTTGGTTTCAACCGACAAGTATATGCGTGGCATCCTGAACAAGGAGGCTGGTTTGTTCCCCCCGAAGGGCGTATTGAGCCACGTGGCAGTAATCGAGATGCCCGGCCGTGACAAGTTGCTTTCTGTATCGGATGTAGCGGTAATCCCCGCTCCCGACTTCAAGCAGAAGATGAAGCTTATCGGTTACTTGGCTTCTACGGCTAAGTTGCTCGGCATCGATACTCCGAAGATCGCATGCATCGCTCCCTCGGAGCAGGTTTTGCCCACCGTTGTATCATCTACCGAGGGTGCTATCCTCGCAAAGATGGGCGACCGCGGTCAGTTGGGTAAGGTGATCGTTGATGGCCCCTTGTCATTGGACGTTGCTCTTTACAAGGAGGTTGCCGAGCATAAGAAGGTTACCGGCTCAAGTGTAGCTGGCGAGCCCGACTGCTTGCTCTTCCCCAACATCGAGTCTGCAAACGTATTCTTCAAGGCTGCAACACATATCGGCGGCGCTGAGCTGGCCGCTATGGTTATGGGTACGAAGGTTCCCTGCGTCTTGACATCACGTGGCGACTCTGCACTTACAAAGAAGTACTCTATCGCTCTTGCTTGCCTGGCTGCGCGATAAACAGGATTGCCAATGAACAGACAACAACCCAACCTTTCGTTCGACCAGGAGGCTTTGGCTCGCTATAACGTGCTGGCCATAAATACAGGCTCAACATCAACAAAAATCGCCGTATATAATGGCTTAACACCCGTCGTGGAGATGTCGATAGCACACTCAACCGAGGAGTTATCGCAATTCAAGTCGGTGCCCGAGCAGTATGAGTGGCGCAAGGATGTGATCCTGAAGGTCCTCGGAGATAAAGGTTTCGATATCGACACCCTCTCGGCTGTAATTGGCCGAGGGGGCTTGTTGCGTCCTATCGAGAGTGGCGTATATGAGGTGAGCGATCGGATGATTGATGATCTGCGCAATGCCAACGTGCAGCACGCATCGAATCTCGGAGCAATGATTGCCTCGGAGATTGCCGCACTTTGCCACGTGAAGGCCTACATTGCCGACCCTATCGTTGTGGATGAGCGCGACGAGGTGGCAAAGATTACGGGCATCAAGCAGATTCGCAATCGCTCAATCTTCCACGCCCTGAATCAGAAGGCTACGGCACGCCGTTATGCCGACGACATTGGCCGCTGCTATGAGGAGTTGAACCTCGTGGTAGCACATATGGGTGGCGGCATATCAGTTGCGGCACACAAGCAAGGGCGAGTTATTGACTGCAACAATGCCCTCGATGGCGAAGGCCCCATAGCACCCGAGCGTGCAGGCACTATCCCCGCTGGTGAACTCGTCGATCTCTGCTTCTCGGGCGAATACTCTCATCAGGAGGTGCGCGCGATGATTGTAGGCAAGGGTGGTCTGGTGTCGCTCACTGGATCAAATGCCGTAAAAGGATTGGAGGAGCAGGCTGCAGCCGGAGACAAGGAGGCTGATCAGGCACTGCACGTGATGACCTACGGTGTGATTAAGCACATCGGTCAGATGGCGGCTGTACTACGTGGCGAGGTGGATGCTATCCTGCTTACGGGAGGTATTGCCCACAGCAAACGCATCACGGGCGAGATTCGTGATTACTGCCAGTTCATTGCCCCCGTGGAGATCTATGCCGGCGAGAACGAATTGGAGTCATTGGCAATGAATGCACTCAGAGTATTGCACGGCTCACTCGAAGCAAAAGAATACTAATAAAATGAAGAAGATACTGATACTCAACGGCCCGAACCTCAACCTGCAAGGCACTCGCGATGTGGCTATCTATGGCACTACGACCTTCGAACAGTACACAGCAATGCTTACTGAGCGTTATGAGGGCCGTGTGGAGTTTGACTATTTTCAGTCAAACATCGAGGGAGAACTAATCAACGCCATCCACCAAAGCGTAGGCGTATATGACGGTATTGTGCTGAATGCTGGCGGTTATACCCACACCTCGGTTGCGCTGCGTGACGCCATTGCGGCCGTAAAGACGCCTGTCGTGGAGGTACATATCTCGTCTATCCTTGCTCGCGAGGAGTTCCGCCACACGTCGATGATTGCACCTGTAGCCAAAGGTTCAATTATGGGCTTTGGGCTGGACTCATATCGCTTGGGTATAGAGGCTTTGCTTGAGTAAATAGTTCAAACGATGGCGGCGCAGAGTAAACTCACCGAGCGTGTAGCCTCGGGCGTAGCGTGGAGCATAGCCGAGAAGGTCGGCTCGGCTCTACTGCAAGCCGTTGTGAGTATTGTCGTTGCCAACCGCATAGTGCCTATGGATATGGGCATTATGGCCGTGCTGACGGTATTTATTTCGTTGGCGCAACTTGTGGTCGATAGTGGCTTCTCACAGACCCTTATCCGTAAGAGCGAGCCAAGCGAGGGCGACTATGTGGCCGTATTTCGATTTAATATCCTATCATCCGTTGCACTATATCTGCTACTTACGGCCATAGCGCCATTTGTAGCCTCTTATTATGGATGGCCACAACTTGCAACAGTGGCTCCCGTGCTATTCCTATCACTACCTCTCAACGCGTTGGGCGTTATACAAAACACGATGATGGTTCGTGATATGCACTTTGCCGAGTTATCGACAATGTCGTTCATCTCGATCGTCGTTAGTGGTCTGGTCGCCATTGCAATGGCCGTTGCGGGTATGGGCATATGGGCCTTGGTTGGGCAACGTCTGAGTTCGATGGCGACAAAGTCGGCTCTATTGTGGTGGCACAGCAATTGGCGCCCCCGCAAGACCTCAACGCAAGGCTCATTGCGCGAGATGGCGCCATTCAGTCTGCGACTGATGACTACGGAGATTATCACATCTATTTACAACAACGTCTCGCAACTATTTATCGGTAAGATCTATTCGGGCTCTGCGCTCGGATGTTTCAATCAAGCGCAGAAGTTGGTCTATATGCCCTACACGCTGATTCAGTCGATACAGAGTGTTACATTCCCCGCCCTATCACGCATTAAGGACGAGGAGGAGAAGTTTGCCGAGAGTTATCGATTGGTGGTGATGTCCACGGCAATGATTATGTCCCCCATAATGGCGGGACTTATCGCCACGGCCGAGGATTTCTATACGCTGCTACTCAAACCCGATTGGCATCCTGCCATACCCTACTTTCGGATTATGTGCATAGGCGGTTTCTTCTATCCCCTGCTATACATATCGTACAACATTCTGAAGGTAAAGAGCGACGGCGCAATAATCCTGCGTCTGGAAGTTATCAAACGAGCCATTATGACCGTAATACTGATTGTAACCATCCCCATCAGCGTAAAGGCTATAGCGTGGGGTTTGGTTTTATCGGTTGTATGCGAGATGGTGCTGAATACATGGTCAGCACTACGCTATGTGCGTATCAGCCTTTTGCGACTTGTCCGAACAATTTTACCGATAGCTCTATTGACCTTTGTGATGTATGTGGTGGTGATGTATGTAGGTGATTTGGCTACAGAGTGGAGTGTTGCAGCACGTCTTGCAGCGAAGATTGCGACAGGCATTGCTATATACATAGCAGGAGGACTACTCTGTCGTATGGAATCATT
The DNA here is from genome assembly GCA_017481925.1 of Alistipes sp. Lineage (GTDB taxonomy): Bacteria > Bacteroidota > Bacteroidia > Bacteroidales > Rikenellaceae > Alistipes. The sequence continues at coordinate 65,710 of JAFUOK010000009.1, read as the reverse complement.
CCACCAAAGCGTAGTCCTCCTGAAAAATATTATTTCGAAACGAGCGTAACGCTACTCCATAAGAGCCTTCTCGGCTGCAAGAGCCTCCGTGTAGTCAAACTTATGACGCGCAAACTTCTGCGCAATCTTATCTAAACAGAGATTACCAATACTTCCCTCGTGGGTATGATTGAGCGTACGGCCATCGTGCTCGTAGGTTCCCTCCTGCACACGCATTCCTACCTCACGATAAGCATCACGGAACGGCACGCCAGCGGCCACGGCATCGTTTACATCCTCAACGGTGAAGAGATACTTATATATATCGTTCGAGAGAATATCGCGGTTAATCCACATCTGCTCAATACCCTCCTTCACCATACGCAACACGTCAGCGAGTTCCTTAAATGCAGGAACATAAATCTCTTTGGTAAGCTGCATATCACGGAAATAACCCGACGGCAGGTTGGTGGCAATGAGCGTCACCTCCATAGGCTGTGCCTGCAAGCGGTTACACTTGGCACGTGAGAGCTCGAAAATATCGGGATTCTTCTTGTGGGGCATAATGCTCGAACCCGTAGTGAAGGCGTCGGGCAACTTCACAAAGCCGAAGTTTGCACACGAGTAGAGGCACACATCCTGCGCCAGACGACCTACGGTAGCAGCAATGGCGGCAATGGCGGTGAGCACCGTGCGCTCGGTCTTACCTCGCTGCATCTGTGCATAGACAGAGTTATAGGCCAAATCCTCGAAGCCCAGCAGACGTGTGGTCATCGTACGATTCAGGGGTACCGACGAGCCATAGCCTGCACCCGAACCCAAGGGGTTGGTATTAACCAGATCGTAGGCGGCACGGAGCATAAGCAGATCGTCAGCCAACGACTCGGCATAGGCGCTGAGCCACATACCGAACGACGAGGGCATAGCCACCTGCATATGAGTATAGCCGGGCATCAGAACATCACGCCACTCATCGGCCTTGGTCATAAGCGTCTGGAACAACTCCTCAACGCTCTGCTGCAATGAGATCAGAGCACTGCGCGAAAAGAGTTTCAGATCGACCATCACCTGATCGTTACGCGAACGCCCCGTATGGATACGTTTACCTGCATCGCCGCACATCTCGGTGAGCATAAACTCCACCTGCGAGTGGACATCCTCAACGCCCTCCTCAATTACAAAGTCGCCAGCGAGCACCTGTGCATATATCTTCTTAAGACCCTCAGCCAGTGCATCGTGATCCTCCTGCGACAATAGACCGATTGAATGGAGCATCTTCAGGTGTGCCATATTACCCAATACGTCGGCCTCGGCGAGGTAGAGATCCAATTCACGATCACGACCTACGGTAAACTCCTCAACAAAAGAGTCGGTTGAATATCCTTTATCCCAAAGTTTCATCTTATTTCGTTTTTTCTATTTGCAAATTATCAAGCAGAGCATAATATATCTCCATAGCCTCCGCAATCTCACTGAGCAGGATATACTCATCGGCCGTATGCGAGCGGGCACTATCGCCCGGGCCTAACTTAAGTGTCGTGAAGGGCATAACGGCCTGATTCGACATCGTGGGCGATCCGAACGGCACGCGTCCCATCTCCACCAAACGCTCTACGGCAGGGTGATCCAATGCAATGGCAGATGAGTTCAGATGCGTTGAACGGGGCTTAACATCGCACTCCACCGCCTCACATATCTCGGCGAGCAACTCTTTATTCTGGTAGCACTCATTAACCCTCACATCGACCATAAAACGGCACTCCGCTGGCACAACATTATGTTGCGTTCCAGCCTCCACGCCCGTAACGGTCATCTTCACCTCTCCAAGCATTGGCGACACACGCTCAAAGCGATGCGTGCGGAACCACTCTATATCCGTCAATGCCTTGTAGATTGCATTTACGCCCTCCTCACGTGCTGCGTGACCTGCTACGCCGTGTGAAGTGCAGTCCAGCACCATCAGTCCCTTCTCGGCCACAGCAGGATGCAGAGAGGTCGGCTCGCCCACCAATGCAAAATCTATCGTGGGCAACTCCTGTAGTACGGCTCTGACGCCACCGGCGCCCGTAACCTCCTCCTCGGCCGAGGCGAGCATAATAAGGTTGTAGGGCTGCTCGCTCATTGCCAAACGGACAAAGGTTGCAAACATCGTCACCACACTTGCTCCCGTATCGTTGCTACCCAATCCATAGAGACGATCGCCCTCAACGCTCGGCATGAAGGGATCACGCGTCCATGCGACATTGGGTTTTACGGTGTCGATATGCGCATCGAGCAGGATGGTAGGCTTCGCCTTGTCATAAGGCCACGCCTGCGCCCAGACATTGTTACCCTTGCGCTTGGGCACAAAGCCCCAACGTTCGAACTCCGACTGCACAAGATCGGCTGCAGCGGCCTCGTCTCTACTGATGGAGGGCGTCGCAATCAAACGTTTTAGAAGGTCTATGGCCTGCGAAGTGTTCATTACTTTACAACTACGGTTCCGCCCGTAAGGTTATCAGGCGAGGTGATACGTACCGACCCCACGCCAGCCTCGATAGTCTTATAGGCATTATCAATCTTGGGAATCATACCCGAGTGAATCTGCTCCTTGGCGCGCAAATCGGCATACAACGCAGGGGTAATAGTAGGGATTACAGAACTATCGTCATTCACATCGAGCAACACGCCTGCCTTATCGAGCGTAAAGACCAGCTCCACATCATACTTGCGAGCAAGCCCCATAGCCACGGCCGAAGCCACGCTATCGGCATTGGTATTGAGCAGATCGCCCGCCGCAGAGACTGTGATGGGCGAAACAACGGGAATGGCGCCATTATCCAACAGCAGAGCCAACACATCGGCATTCACCTCATCGACATCGCCCACGAAGCCCCAGTCAATATCCTTCACGGGACGGCGATGCGACTTCACAACAGCCATATCGCAACCCGACAGACCGCAAGCATTCACGCCACGAGCCTGCAAGGCGGCAACAACACGCTTATTGGCCAGGCCTGCGTATGCCATAACGGCGATATCCAACGTGGCGGCATCGGTGATACGACGACCCTCGTGCATCTTCACCTCTACGCCCAGCTGCTCGGCCAGGTGAGAGCCCATAACGCCACCACCGTGCACCAAGACGAACGCCTCGCCGAGCGTCGAGAGATGATCGCACAGCGAAGCGAGTATCGTACTATTTTCGATCAGCTTACCGCCGATCTTGATTACTTTTATCTTCATTCTAACTCCTTTTACATACCCATCTCGGCAGCCGTTGCGCGGAACGCCTCAACGAAGCGCTCAACCTCCCTTTCGCCAATTACCAACGGTGGCAACAGGCGCAGAGTGTATTGACCGCTCAAGCCCGTCATAATATGGTGCCTCTCACGCAACACACGACGGAAATCAGCCTGCGGAACAGACAGATCGACACCTATCATAAGACCGCTACCGCGAATCTCCTTGATGCCACTCGTGCCCTTGATACCCTCGACAATCTTCTCGCCCATCAAGCGAGCATTCTCCACAAGGTTCTCCTCCTTAACAACATCTGCCACAGCAATTGCCGCAGCACAAGCCAGATGGCTGCCACCAAAGGTTGTACCCAGCATACCCTTCTTGGCGGGAATCTCGGGTGAGATGATAATAGCACCTACGGGGAAACCATTGGCAATACCCTTGGCCATCGAAACAATGTCGGCCTTAACGCCCGCCCACTGGTGAGCAAAGAACTTACCGCTACGGCCATAGCCCGACTGCACCTCATCCATAATGAGCAACGTACCCGTTTTATCGCATGCCTCGCGGGCAGCGTGCAGGAACTCTGCCGATGCCATACGGATACCACCTACACCCTGAATAGGCTCGATGATAACGGCTGCATACTCCTCGCTCGAGAGTTCGCGCTGAAGAGCCTCCACGTCGTTAAGATTGATGAAGGTAACATTCGCAGTCTTATTGGCAGGGGCTTGGATTGCAGGGTTATCCGACAACGCCACAGCCATACTTGTGCGACCGTGAAATGCGCCGTGCATAGCCAACACACGTGCACGACCCGTTGTGAACGAAGCCAGCTTAACGGCATTCTCGTTAGCCTCCGCACCACTATTGCAGAGGAAGAGTTCGTAATCGGGATAGCCCGTCAAGGGACCCAGTTTCTCTGCCAACTCTACCTGCAAGGAGTTGATAACGGCATTGGAATAAAAACCAATTTTTGAAAGTTGCTCCGAAATCTTTGCCACATAGTGCGGGTGGGTATGTCCGATAGAGATAACGGCATGACCTCCATAGAAGTCGAGGTACTCTACGCCATTCTTATCCCACAGATAGGCTCCTTCGCCACGCACGGGCTCCATGTCGAGCAGTGAATATACATCAAAAAGTTTCATCTCTCGTGTTTTAGAAATAATTTGCCTTAAGACGGAGGCCCTCCATCTCATCAAGGCCAAACATCAGGTTCATATTCTGCACCGCTTGTCCCGAAGCGCCCTTCGTGAGGTTGTCAATAACAGCCGTGATAAGCAACTTACGACCAACCTTCTGCAACGAAAGGAAACAGTAGTTGGTATTTACCACCTGCTTCATATAGACGGGCTTGTCGCTCACGCATACGAAAGGATGTGCAGCATAATATGTCTTGAAAATCTCCGTAATCTTATCCAGATCCTCATCCAGGCGTACCACCACGTCGCTCATAATACCACGCGTATGGCAACCACGCACAGGAACAAAAGCAATGTCGGTAGCCGCTGAACCTCCTGCAGCCACAACAGTCTCACCAATCTCGCCCAGATGCTGGTGAGTGAAGACTTTATAGTTCGACAAATTAGCCGAGCGGTTGCTGAAGTGAGTGTCGTTGGTCGGCTTTTGACCTGCGCCCGTAGCACCAGTAATACCCGTAACAGTCACCTCCTCGGGCAGTATACCTGCCGCCGCCAAGGGAATAAGAGCAAGGTTAATAGAGGTTGCAAAGCATCCCGGGTTAGCCACACAGCGTGCCGAGCGAATCTTCTCACGGTTGAGCTCAGGTGCGCCATAGACAAACTCGCCAGCATCAGCCTTCAAACGGAAATCGTTGCTTAAATCGATAATCTTTACCGACTCGGGCACGGGGTTCTCCTCAAGGAACTTGGCCGAGTTGCCGTGACCCATACAGATAAAGAGCACGTCAATATCGCTAAAGTCGATGGCCGAAAATCGCAACGGGCAATACAACATATCGCTATGCACCGATGAGATAGGCTCGCCATCGTGCGACGAACTCTGGATGTATTTCAACTCTGCTAAGGGGTGGTTTATAAGGATGCGGATCAACTCACCTGCGGTATAGCCCGCACCACCTGCAATTGCTACTTTGATCATTATTGTATTCAACTATTTTGTATATAAAGTTTGCTAAAAAGAGGAATTTCAAGGCTTGCGTAGATCGAAAAACCGCAGTTTACCGAGGTGTAAATGAGGATTTTGAGAGCAAGCGTAACGCAGAAATTACCTTTTTATCAAACTTTTATTCCTCGTCGGGGTTTACAGCGTGATATATCTTCAGGGGCATAGAGGTAATCTTCGTGAAGCCCTTAACATCGTCTGCCGTCCAGGCATTGTTCATCTCGCCATACTCGGCAAACTTGGCATTCATCAGGTCGTGCTCAGACTCAATGCCGACCAATGTGAATGTATAGGGTCGAAGCGTCAAGAACACTTTACCCGATACGTTGCGCTGGCTATTCTCCAGGAACTTCTCGATATCGCGCATTACGGGTTCCGAGTACATAGCCTCATGCATAAACATACCGTACCACGTACCCAGCTGGTCCTTCCAATACTGCTGCCACTTGGTCAGAGTATGCTTCTCCAATAGTTCGTGAGCCTTGATAATGAGCATAGGAGCCGCAGCCTCAAAGCCAACACGGCCCTTGATACCTACGATAGTATCGCCAACGTGAGTATCACGACCGATAGCCCAAGCCGAGCCGATAGCCTCCAACTTATTGATAGCCGCTACGCCTGATACAACCTCACCATTTACACCTACGACCTCGCCATTCTTAAACTCAATCTCGAGTGACTCCGTGCCCTCCTTCTTTAGCTGTGAAGGATAAGCCGTATCGGGCAGATTGGTAGCCGAGCAGAGAGTCTCCTTGCCACCTACCGATGTACCCCATACGCCCTTATTAATCGAGTACTCCATCTTCGTGAAGTCGGCCTCGAAGCCGTGCTCCTTGAGGTAGTTGATCTCATACTCGCGAGTAAGCTTCATATCGCGTGTGGGGGTAATGATCTCCACCTGCGGAGCGAAGACCTCGAAGGTAAGGTCGAAACGCACCTGGTCGTTACCCGCACCCGTAGAGCCGTGAGCAATAGCATCGGCACCGATTGAGTTGGCATAATTAACGATAGCCAAAGCCTGGAACGTACGCTCCGAACTTACAGAGATAGGATAGGTCTTGTTACGCAATACGTTACCCATAACCATATACTTGATGCACTTGCCGTAATAGTCAGCCGTAACGTCTATATTCACGTGCTGCTTTGCACCCAGAGCATAAGCACGCTTCTCAACAGCGAGGAGCTCCTCCTCAGAGAAACCGCCCGTGTTAGCCAACGCCGTATAAACCTCGTATCCCAACTCCTTGGTCAGATACATCACACAAAAAGAGGTATCCAGACCTCCGCTATATGCCAATACTACTTTCTTCATATTATCTAATTCTCTTTTATTTTTCAACTTATTTGCCGAACAGACGGCTCCAGAATGACTTCTTTGCTGCGGGCTCAGCCTTCTCAGCCTCCTCTTTGGCCTTACGCTTTGCCACCTTCTCGGGATCGTAAATCATTCCCGTGCAGAGGCACTTGGTCATATTGGTACGCTGCAACACGTCGTAATTTACACAAGACTGGCAACCCGCCCAGAAAGCCTCATCGTCGGTGAGTTTAGCGAATGTTACGGGCTCATAGCCAAGTGCTGTATTGATTCGCATTACAGCCTCACCCGTGGTAAGTCCGAACAACTTGGCATTGGGGAAACGCTTGCGCGAGAGGTCAAAGGCAGCCTGCTTGATGCGCTTTGCTACGCCCATGCCACGATACTGTGGACGTACGATGAGTCCCGAATTGGCAACAAACTCGTCGTGACCCCACGACTCAATGTAGCAGAAACCTACAAACTCGTTGCGATTTACGGCAATGATTGCCTTTCCTGAAGTTATCTTATCGGCGATATATTCGTCGGTACGACGGGCGATACCCGTTCCACGCTGTTTTGCAGCCTCGTCGATCGCATCATTGATCTGTGTTACGAAACACAGATGGTTCTCATTTGCGACCATTACATCGATCTTCATTTCGGTAAAATATTTAATTGTTTCAGTTTTCGTTTTAATGGGTACAAAGATTGCATATTATTCCGCAATATGCAAACTTTAGCAACTTTATATTTATATATATTAGCAAATATACGCATAATTGCATTTGCCGCGAATAAAAATGCAAAATATAGAATATTTCCATCCAAGCAGGCTTTTTCTACTGTCAGACCATATTTTTCGCCAAATTCGGAACATAAAAACAAAAAAATTGCGAAAACACTTGCTTTTTTGCAAATTATGCACTAATTTAGCATAAATATGTATTTAAGGCCACGGCGCGCCTACCAAACCTAACCTACTATGAATCAAAAAACACAACGCCTTGCCACCATCCGCAAGATCATCCGCAGCGAGCTCATCGGTTCGCAGGAGGAGTTGATTGCCCGCCTTGCCGAGTGTGGCATAAATATTACGCAGAGCACTCTCTCGCGCGACCTGAAGTTTATGAATGTTGCGAAGGTGCCCCACAAGAACAAGGGTTATATCTATGTTCTGCCCAACACTGTACAGCACGAGGTGAACGTTTCGTCGAACATATCCGACAACATCACGAGCCTTACATTTTCGGGCAACCTGGGTGTGCTGAAGACCAAATCGGGTTATGCGAGTGCAATATCGGTACCTATCGACAACCTGAACTGTCCCGGAATCTTAAGCACCATCGCTGGAGATAACACGGTGCTCATCATTATGCGCGAGGATGCCAACCGCAACCAGGTGGTGGAGGCGCTGCTGCGCATATTCCCTATGTTGAGCAATGTATTATAAGCCGTTTTCAACAAACTAAAAAGGCTGTCCTTCGGGGCAGCCTTTTGTTTATTCTACGATGTAAATATATTCATTCTCACGTTGCATATGAAACCTCTCGCGGGCATACTGCTCAAGAAACTCGTCATAATTCAGTCGCTCAAGCATTGTACTATCCTCCGTAATGCGAGCCTGATACATATCACGTTGCTCCTCCAGCAGACCTATACGATGATTTAGAGAAATCATCGTCGCAAGGTTGCGCACAGTGAGCACGGCCGTATAGACCAATATAGCCACCGTGATAGAGAACCATATATATTTACTTGTCTTCGCAGCCATAAATATTAAGGTATTCGCATAAATTTATGAGTCTGAATCGATATCGACCAACGGGGATTACACTTGGCGTACTCCACGATCTTGGGCATAATATCGTCAAAAGCACTCCACTCGGGTTGCAGATAAAGGCGACAATAACGGCCCACACGGCGGGCATTCGCCTCGGCCCACTGGAAATCGTCCTCTGTCTGGATAATAACCTTCAGTTCGTGAGCACGACCAAAAGCCTCAGCAAGAGGCGGCTGCTGACGCTTGGGAGAGAGGCATACCCAATCGAACTCACCACTAAACGGATGCGTTCCCGATGTCTCCAAGAATATCTCCAGCCCCTCCTCACGCAGACGCGCAGTAAGGACATCCAGCGGATAGAGCAGAGGCTCGCCTCCCGTGATCACGATAGCCTGCGCAGCACACGCCTTGGCTCTTTCAACCACGACATCCACATCAACGGGCGGGAACACCTTTGGATTCCACGTATATTTTGCATCGCACCAACGACAGCCCACGTCGCAACCTCCCAAACGAATAAAGTAAGCGGGCTTTCCTGCATGAAAGCCCTCTCCTTGAATTGTATAGAAGTCCTCCACCAGAGGAAGACGACGGCCGCCATCCAGCGTCTCATTATTCGTCAACGACATAAATATCCTTCAAATTACGGCCCAATTGGTTGTAATCCAAACCGTAGCCTACGATAAACTCATTCCCGATCGAGAGGGCCACATAATCCACCTTATACTCATAGAGGAACTTATCGGGCTTAAAGAAAAGCGTACAGATCGATATACTTGCGGGGTTCTTACGACGCAAATGGTCGAGCAGATAGTTCATACTATGGCCCGTCTCGACAATATCCTCAACGATAATAATATCGCGGCCCTCAATATCAAAATCGACACCAAACTGCTGCTTCACCTGACCCGTAGATTCTGTACCCTCGTATGATGAAATCTTCACGAAGGCCAACTGACTATTAAAGGTGGTTTTGCGAACCAAATCACTTAAAAAGAGGAATGAACCACTCAATACGCCCAAAAATACAGGAGTACGACCGGCATAACGCTCATTTAGTTGCTCGGCAACACGATCTACGGCACGATCAATCTCCTCGGCTGGAATCATCACACGGAAGACCTTATCTTGCAGTTTAATCTTTTCTGACATCGGAGTTTGGGGTAGTAATTGTTAATATATTCAACGAGCGGATCGTCAACTCGACCCGCTCGCTACAATTCTTTATTTATTCAGCAAGGCCTTAACCTCTTCGTAAACTGTCTGTCCGTTATATCCGAACTTCTCATCAAGCACCTTGAACGGAGCCGAATATCCGAAGTGGTCGCAACCGTGAATCTTACCATTCTCGCCAACCAGGCCTCTGAGGTTGATCGAGAGACCAGAGGTCATGCCGTAGCGGACAACATCCTTTGGCAATACGCTCTCCTGGTATGACTTGGGCTGATCGCGGAACAAACCCTCGCTCGGCACACTCACAACGCGTACGGGAATACCGTCCTTCTTAAGCAACTCGGCGCCATCAACCAAAGTTGATACCTCCGAACCTGAAGCCAGCATAACAACCTGAGCCTTGGCAGAGTCCATAACGATGTAAGCACCCTTCATGGCCTGCTGCGACTCCTGCTTGCGGCTGCTGCCCATAGGAGGAATAGACTTAACATTCTGACGAGAGAAGATCAACGCCACGGGACGCTGCTCCGACATTGCATACTGCCAAGCCACAACGGTCTCCTCGGCATCAGCGGGACGCAACACTACCATAGAGCGTTCACCACGATGGTTATGCACCTGCTCCATCAGACGAATCTGCATCTCCTGCTCGATAGGCTGGTGTGTAGGACCATCCTCGCCCACGCGGAACGAGTCGTGTGACCATACGTAGATAACCTTCAGGCGCATCAACGCCGACAGACGAATGGCGGGCTTCATATAATCCGAGAATACGAAGAAGGTACCGCAAGCGGGGATAACACCGCCGTGCAGAGCCATACCGTTCATCACGCAGGCCATCGTAAGTTCAGCAACACCTGCCTGGAAGAACTGACCCGTGAAGTCGCCCTTCATAAAGGCCTTGGTCTTATTGAGGAAACCATCGGTACGATCCGAATTACTCAAGTCGGCAGATGCTACGATCATATTCTCGATCTTGTCGGCATAAACACCGAGCATTGTAGCCGATGCAACACGCGTTGCCGTGTCGGGCTTAACCTCAATCTTATTGTAATCAATCTCAGGAATCTCGCCCGACAGGAAGCGGTTGAGCTTGAGTGAAAGTTCCTTATTCTGTGCACGCCACTCGCTCTCCTCCTGCTTGCGCTTGGCAGCCCAAGCGGTCAGTTCGCAACGACGTGTATGATAGATCTCGGCAGTCTCGTTAAAGAGCTTGAAGGGATCCTCGGCATCGCCGCCCAAGTTGGTAACCGTAGCAGCCAAATCAGCACCAGCACCAGAGAGAGGCTGACCGTGAGTAGAAACCTTACCCTCGAAACTCTCTCCATTGGCACCACGTGCACCCTTGGCCATAATCGAACGGCCGATAATCAGGGTAGGCATTTCGGTCTGGGCATTTGCCTCGGTAAGTGCGGCACGCAACTGATCTACATCGTGGCCATCAACCTCGATAACATGCCAGCCCCACGCACGATACTTGCCCGCAACATTCTCTGTGTCGATCTCCTCAACCGTTGTAGAGAGCTGTACGTTATTGGCATCGTAGTACATAATGAGGTTTGACAAGCCCAGGTGACCTGCAACACGACCAACACCCTGCGAGATCTCCTCCTGCACGGCACCGTCAGAGATGAAGGTATAGGTCTTATGAGCCATCCACTCACCAAAGCGAGCAACCATAAAGCGCTCGGCGATAGCAGCACCTACGGCCATAGCGTGACCCTGACCCAACGGACCAGAGGTATTCTCCACACCGTGCATAATATCCACCTCGGGGTGACCGGGGGTCTTGCTACCCCACTGACGGAAGTTCTTCAAATCATCCATCGTATAGTAACCCGACAGCATAAGCACCGAATATAGCATCGGTGACATATGGCCCGGATCAAGGAAGAAGCGGTCACGGAAAGGATAGGCAGGGTTTTCGGGATCAAAGTGAATGAACTCCGTGTAGAGCAAATTGATGAAATCGGCACCGCCCATAGCACCACCCGGGTGACCAGACTTAGCCTTCTCTACCATTGCAGCTGCCAAGATACGAATATTGTCGGCAGCCTTGTTCAGTTTATAGTTAGCAAACATATATTTTAGGGTTCTTAATCTTCTTCTACAAAGATAATATAATTATCTTAACTAACTTGTTTCAATTGCAAAAAATTTGATCCCTCGATCTTCTTTTTAGCATATTCCAACGTAACGACATAATGCGACTCTCCCGATGAGGGCAGATCATACATTGCATCGATGATAATAGCCTCGCAAATCGAACGCAGACCACGCGCTCCGAGTTTATACTCGTCAGCCTTTTCGACAATGTAGTCCAAAACATCGCTATCAAACTGCAGTTCAACGCCATCCATAGCGAACAGACGCTCATACTGCTTAATGATAGCATTCTTCGGCTCGGTCAGAATCGAACGCAGAGCCTCACGCGAAAGAGGCTGCATATAGGTCAACACAGGCAGACGGCCCACCAACTCGGGGATAAGACCAAACGAACGCAAATCCTGCGGCATAATATACTTCATCAGATTCTCGCGATCCACCTGCGATGCACTCTGCACTCCATAACCGATGGCACGGGTGTTCAGACGTTGAGCAATTTTCTTCTCAATTCCATCAAATGCACCACCGCAAATAAAGAGAATATCTTTGGTATTTACCTGAATAAATTTCTGGTCGGGATGCTTACGACCACCCTGCGGTGGCACGTTCACCGTCGTACCCTCCAGGATCTTCAACAGAGCCTGCTGCACACCCTCGCCCGACACATCACGCGTGATGCTGGGGTTATCGCTCTTGCGGGCAATCTTATCCACCTCGTCGATAAATACGATACCTCGCTCGGCTGCAGCCACATCATAATCGGCCACCTGCAACAGACGCGAGAGAATACTCTCCACATCCTCGCCAACGTAACCAGCCTCGGTCAGAACTGTCGCATCGACAATAGTGAAGGGGACATTCAGCACACGGGCTATAGTGCGAGCCATCAAGGTCTTACCCGTACCCGTGGGACCCACGAGAACGATATTGGACTTGTCGATCTCCACATCGTCCTGATGTTTCTTGTCGCGGCTCATAATACGCTTGTAGTGGTTATACACCGCAACCGACATATAACGCTTGGCGTCATCCTGGCCAATTACGTACTGATCCAGCACGGCCTTAATCTCGGCGGGGCGCATCAACTCCTCCATCTTGAACTTCTTCCCGCCCTTCTTGCGGCTCGACTCGGTGAGTTCGCTCTCGACGAGCATCTGATAGCCTCGCTCGACGCAGTTATTACATATATTCACGCCTCCCGTGCCCTGAAACATCAGAGCCACATCGCTACGCTTAGCACCGCAGAACGAGCAACAATCCTCACTGCTGTGCGATGTTCCTTTATATTTTTGAGCCATAAAAAATCTATTTTGTCTCTAACAATGTACTTGACTCACTATTGTCGCTTTTGTATTCGAACTCTTCAATGGTGTTTATGTTTGTATTTCGCTTGCCCAATACCTCGTCAATAAGGCCATACTCCTTAGCCTCTCGCGCATCCATCCAATAGTCGCGGTCGGCATCCTGCTCAATCTTGGCAATATCCACACCTGAGTGCTTCGACAGTATCTCATACAACTCACGCTTGGTCTTGACGATCTCACGTGCCGTAATCTCGATATCCGAAGCCTGACCCTGAGCACCACCCAACGGCTGGTGAATCATCACACGCGAGTGAGGCAACGCCGAGCGCTTACCCTCGGCACCAGCCGTAAGCAACACGGCACCCATCGAAGCGGCCAGACCCGTGCAGATGGTAGCTACATCGCACGAGATGAGCTGCATAGTATCGTAGATACCCAAACCGGCCGACACCGATCCGCCGGGGGAGTTGATATAGATCTGAATATCCTTCGCGGGATCAACCGACTCAAGAAAGAGCAACTGCGCCTGAATGATATTGGCCACATCGTCGTAAATGGGGGCTCCGAGGAATATGATACGATCCATCATAAGACGCGAGAAGACATCCATAGTAGCAACATTCAGATGACGCTCCTCGATAATTGTCGGCGATACATAGCCCGAGAGTATAGAGTTGAAATCGTGCAGTTTCATACTGCTAATGCCACACTGCTGGCGGGCATACTTCTCAAATTCATTCATATATGTTCGTATTATATTCTTCTGTTATTCACACTCTGCCAGCCCCACTTCTGAGGTGGCGCATAAACCAAAATTTGGACTCTGCAAACTTTACGCCCAGAGTCCAAATTTTAAGTATATATCGTAAAGACGACCTTAAATACTATAATTATATATTGTATTTCGGGCCTAAATTACATCTCCTGAGCCAACTTTGCAAAGTCCTCAGCCGATACCGACTTGTTCGACACCTTGATCTGAGACTTAACGTACTCTACAACCTTCAACTCATAGAGCTTCTCGTAGATCTTCTGTGCCTGCTCCTTGTTTGAGAGGATCTGCTTTGAGAAGTTCTCGATCATCTCCTCGGGAGCTGAAGGCATACCGTACTGTGCAAACTGAGCCTTTGCGAACTCCTTAGCCTCGGCATTAACCTCATCCTCGCTAACGGTGAGCTCGTAAGCCTGGATGAAGTGCTTCTGCAGGTAGTTCCAGGTAAACATCTTGATGAAGCCCTCGAAATCCTTCTCGATATCCTCCATCGTAAACTTACCCTCGTTGATTGTGTAGAGCCAGCGCTTGAGGAATGCCTCGGGCATCTGCAAACCAGCCTTCTCCATAAGGAAGTTACGAACACGGATAGTGAAAAGGTAGTCAGCCTCGCGAGAGAGTTCCTTCTCGATCTCTGCATCTACAAACTTATCCAACTCGGCCTCAGAGGTGATGTTACCATCGGGGAACGCCATCTTGAAGAACTCCTCGTTAAGCTCGGGGTTAGCGAACTGACGAATCTGGGTAATCTCCAACGAGAAGTTAGGATTGATGCTCTCCAACTCCTCACCCTTAACCTGAAGGATTGATGCACGCTGAGTCTCCGACTTGTAAAGCTCGTTTACATTTACCTCCATCTTGTCGCCTACCTTCTTACCCTCGAAAGGCTTACGCTCCTCGTCGGTCATAGAGATCAGGCCAACGTAAGCATCCTCGATACGCATATCGCCGTTGTCGAGTGTTACGGTCAAAGCCTCATCCTTTGAAACGGTATCAACCTCTACCAAGCGACCGAAGCGACGCAAGTAGTTATCCTTGTACTGCTCGTGCATCGTCTTCTCGATCTTGATCTTGTTGTAGGTAAGCTTATCCTCCTTTGAGAGCGTAACATCAACCTTGGGAGCCTCACCAATCTCGAACATAAACTCGTGCTCGGTATTGTTCTCGAAATCGAAGTCGCCCTGCTCCTCTGAAGGGATAACGTCGCCTACATAGTCGATACCCTCCTTCTGCAAGTACTCAAACACTGAGTTTGAAGCGAGCTTGTAAGCCTGCTCGGCTACAACACCCTTACCAAACATCTTGCGTACAACACCCATAGGAACCATACCGGGACGGAATCCGGGGATATTTGCCTTACGCTTGTACTCGCGCAGAGCCTTATCAACTGCCTCGGCGTAATCAGCCTCGCCAACAACAACCTTCAATAACGAGGTACCTACCTCACGCTGTTCTCTTGTAATTTTCATAGTCTCTTCAGTATATTTTATTCGATTTTTCTGCTATAAAAGTTCGATTTCGGAGTGCAAAGGTAATAAATTTTAATTTATTAGCATTACTTCGCCACAAATTTATTACACTACCTCGTTTTTTCTATCCTTTCCACTCCCTCAGTCGATACAGCTGATCACGCAACTGCGGTCGAAAACCAGCCTCACGGATCGCCTGCTGAATACCCTGGGCATCGAACTGATTATGCGCTCCGGCGCTCGACACTACATTCTCCTCGATCATAATCGAACCCATATCATTCGCTCCGCTATGCAGGGCAAGTTGAGCCGTAGCCTTGCCGACCGTAAGCCACGAAGCCTGGACGTTGCGTATATTATTAAGAATCAGACGGCTAACCGCAATTATACGAATATACTCCATCGGCGAAAAATGCGACTTCACACCCTCCTGCTCAAGACGAGTTCCCGTAGAGCGGAAGATCCACGGAATAAAGGCTATGAAACCCCAATTTCCCTCGGGACAGCGTGCCTGCAAATCGCGAATCGTCAGCAGATGATCAATCCTTTGACGAGGGCTCTCCACGTGGCCATACATCATCGTAGCCGACGTGGGCAGATTCATCTCGTGAGCCTCGTGCATCACATCTATCCACTCCTTAACGCTCGGCTTTGCGGGCGATATTGCTCGACGCACATCATCACACAGAATCTCGGCACCAGCACCCGGCAGAGAGTCCAGACCTGCAGCCACCAAACGCTCCAACGCCTGACGCGTAGTAATATTGCTTATGTGTGCTATATGTGCTACCTCGGGGGCACCCAAGGCGTGCAGACGAACGTGTGGATAGAGGCGCTTAAGTTCGGCGAACAACTCCTCATAAAACTCTATGCCCAACTTGGGATGCAGGCCACCCTGCAGAAGCAGCTGATCGCCACCCAGCTGAAGCATTGTATCGATTTTCTGCTTATACTCCTCAATGGTGGTTATAAAGGCCCGCTCTGTCTGGTGAGGCTTGCAATGGAAGTTACAGAACTTACATCCCGAGATGCAGACATTGGTAATATTTACGTTGCGATCTATCTGCCACGTAACCACCCCCTCATCAGGAACTACGGCACGGCGCACCTCATCGGCAACGGCAGCAAGACGCTCCAGCGGAGCCTCCTCCCACAGCCAATAGGCTTCGTCTGAAGAGAGCGTCTCGCGACCTCGTGCGCGTGCAAAAATCTCGTCTGCTCTCATTAGCGTCGCTTGTTTGCAAGGATAAGTTCAAAATCAATCGTGCGGCGACGCATATCCACGCCCTTGACACGAATCCACACCTCCTCGCCAAAGACTATGCGACGGCCTGTTGCACGACCAACGACCTCAAAGCGAGCATCATCGTAGGTATAATAATCTCCCTCAATATCACGCAGGAAGGCCATACCCTCGATATGCGTATCCTCCAACTCGACATATATACCCCACTCGCTCATGCCTGACACGTGGCCCTTGAACATCTGGCCAATCTTATCCTGCATGAACTCGACCATCTTGTACTTGATCGAAGCGCGCTCGGCCTCCGAAGCCACAATCTCACGCTCGGTAGCGTATACACACTGCGACTCCAGCTTGGTCTTATCGGCAGACTTGCCCTCGGCCAGGTAGCGAGCCAGCAGTCGATGCACCATCATATCGGGATAGCGGCGGATGGGCGAGGTGAAGTGAGTATAGTATTTGAATGCCAGACCATAGTGACCTGTATTGTCGGTAGTATAGAGTGCCTTCGACATACTTCTCACGGCAAGCGTAGAGATAGCATTGGCCTCGGGACGACCCTTAATCTCGGTGACGAGTTTATTTATTGCCTTCGCCACAGCGCGTCCCTTTGAGGCGCGGAACTGATAGCCAAAGCGTACAATAAAGTCACGGAAGCGCGTGAGTTTCTCCTCATTGGGCTCGTCGTGCACACGGTAGATCATCGTACGCGCCACCTTCTTGCCATTAACCATACGGTAGGTGCAATACTCTGCCACCTTGCGGTTGGCGAGCAACATAAACTCCTCGATGAGCTGGTTTGACTCCTTCTGCTCCTTGGTATATACGCCCAGCGGCTTACCCTTCTCGTCAAGGATAAACTTAAACTCCTCACGCTCAAAGCTGATAGCACCATCCTTGAAACGGCGCGCGCGCATCGTCTGCGCCAGCTGATTCAGGACAGCTATCTCCTCGGCATAATCGCCCACGCCAGTCTCGATGCGAGCCTGCGCCTCGGCATATGTAAAACGTCGGTCAGAGTAGATCACCGTACGACCAAACCACTCGTCCAGCACCTCTGCATTCTCGTTGAGGGTAAAGACTGCCGAGAAACACAATTTTTCCTCATTGGGTCGAAGCGAACAGAGTTCGTTACACAGACGCTCAGGCAACATAGGCACCGTGCGATCAACCAGATATACTGACGTACCACGATCACGAGCCTCGCAATCCAGCACATCGTCAGGACGGATGTAATGCGTAACATCGGCAATATGCACACCCACCTCCCAAAGACCGTCGCCCTTCTTGCGAATCGAGAGCGCATCGTCAAAGTCCTTGGCATCGGCAGGGTCGATAGTAAAGGTCACCACATCACGGAAATCGCGACGCTCGGCGTAGTCCTTCTCCGTAATACTGCTCTCGATTGCCTGTGCTGCATCCTCTATCTCCTGCTCAAAGCGATATGGCAAATCGTACTCGGCAAGGATTGCATGCATCTCGGCATCGTTATCGCCCGACTGACCCAGCACGTCGATAATCTCGCCTTTGGGCGAACGCAAGCCCTCGCGCCACTCCGTAACACGGAAGACGACCTTGTCACCATCCTTAACCTGCGGATTCTCCTTACGCGGGAAGAAGACATCCGTAGGCAGTTTGCGCGCATCGGGGCGCACAAAGATAGCGGCACGGCTGACCTCTGCCACGCCTACATATTGTTTGTTGCTACGCTCGATGATGCGAGTGATGGCTCCCTCGGCGTGATCACCCTCACGCACAGCCTGACGCTGAAGCACAACCTCCACAACATCGCCCTCCAAGGCGTAGTTCACATTGCGCTGATGGACATATATATCGCTCTCCAGGGCATCCACCTTGACATAGGCGGCACCCGAACCAATCATATCCACCACACCTTCATAGTGCGGAAGTTGTGAAGTCGAGAGCTGATATTTATCGCGTCCGTGGCAATCCACAACACCCTCGGCAACCAAAGCCTCAACCACATCACGCACGATGTAGCGAGCCTCCTTGGAGTTACCTCCCGAGGCCGAGGTGAGTTGCTTGAGTGAAAAAATGCGATCCGGGAACTCGCGGAACATATTTATTATAAAGGCTGTACGGATACTCTTTGCATCCGTGCCTGCTCCTCTCGAGGAGCGTCTATCTCGTTTACCTGACTGTTTCATTTGTTCAAAATACTTAATGAGAGTTGATACATAAACTCCTCGCCGACGGCCAATGCCCGCTCATCGGGCAGGAACGTAGCCGTATGCTTGCGGCCCGCAGCGCGCGAAACGCCCAGACGATAATATAGAGATGGATAGAGCTGCGAATAACAACCGAAATCCTCCTCGCCACCTATACGCTCCAGGTCGCGAACCACATAGCCGTGGCTATCGGCCAACAGCATAGCCTCGTAGGTGAGTTGAGTGTCGTTCTCAACACAAGGATAGCCGTGGTGGATATCGGTAGCCACCTCAACGTCATATTTATACTCTACCTCCTCCGTAGCGTGAGCTATCATATCCTTAATACGGCCACGCAACTTCTCGTCGTAGGTTCGCATCATAGCCTCCACGCGACACTCCTCGGCCACATGGTCGGCAATACCCTCCGCCACGGTTCTATAGACCGACACCTTGCACACATCGCTATTGAAGGCATTCAGGCGCATAATCAAATCCGCCGCAGCAACAATAGGGCTTTTAGCCATTCGTCCCGCAGCCGTTACGCTCTTAACGACAAAGTGCAATTCATCGGCCGAGGCCATAAACTTACCCGGGCAAAAGCCCAGCTCGCCCACCTCCAGATCGGCATCCACGTGCTCACCAATAACAGCCGCCACATCGTACTCCTTGAAGGGATCCTCCTCCAACACCTTGCGGGCACCGGCAAAACCACGCTCTTCGGCGGGCTGGAACAGCCCCAACACCGTACCCTCAAAATCACGTTCCAATTGCAGACGTTTCAGTACGCCATACAAAATAGCTGCGTGGCAATCGTGACCACAACCGTGCATTACGCCATCGCACTGCGAAGCCCACTCTACGCCCGTGAGCTCCTGCAGAGGCAGGGCGTCAATGTCGGCACGCAGGACTACGCAACGCTTCAGGTTGCCACGACGACCCTCAATGCGGGCCAGAATACCCGTACCTGCAATGGGACGATGCTCTATGCCGAGAGCATCCAACTGCTCGGAAATAAATGCCGCCGTAGAGTGCTCCTCGAACGAAAGTTCGGGGTGCGAGTGCAGATGACGACGAAAATCTACCGTATTCATATCTCTCGAAGTTTACTTTTTCACTATTTTGCGAGGGCGCCAGCGCTCGGCGACCTTTGCCAACTGAGCTATATACTCGGGTGTTGTACCACAACAACCGCCAATGATATTCAACTCTCCGGCGCGACACATCTTCTCCATCTCCTTGGCAAAGTGGTTAGCCGCCACAATAGGCTGACCTGCTGCGGGGTATGCTACAATAGGTTTTGTACTCTTCTCCGACAACATCTTTACCGCATCGGCCATAGGTTTTACGCCATTGGTGCAGTTAAAGCCCACAACGGAAATCTCATCCAAAGGCAGATCCTCCAAAAACTTGGCTATAGTAGCACCACTCGCCACACGGCCTGCGATACGCGACAGCACGGCAGAGAGGATGATAGGAATATCCTTGTTAATCTTACGGCACTCCTCGATAGCGACCTTTGCATTGGCAGCATCCATAACCGATTCGACAAGAATCAAATCCACACCGCCATCCACCAAGCCACGGATTACATCGGCATAGACCGCAGCCATCTGCTCGGCGGTGGTATCATTAGCGAGTGTAAGGTTGCGTGTGGTAGGGCCCACAGAACCTGCAACCAGACGGGGACGCTCCGTAGTGGAGTATTTCTCCGCCACGCGGCGAGCCAACTCCGCACCAGCACGAGCCAACTCATACGAACGCTCCTGCAAGCCATACTGCGCCAGGCACAACGCATCGGCACATACGGTGTTGGTGGTAATTATATCGGCGCCTGCCTGCAGATACTCTTCGTGAGCCGCAGCAACCATATCAGCCTGCTCCACATTCAGTAGCTCCAACGCTCCCTTTGCGCCACGAGAGAGCAATAGTGTGCCCAAGGCACCATCAAGCAGCAATATCTTTCGTCCTAACAACTGTTCCAGATTCATCTCACTAACGTTTTACCGGTTCAATCTCAAAAAGTTTATTCCAGCGCTTGCCCGTAACAAATATACGCTTCGTGGCGGCGTCATAGGCAATACCGTTCAGCACATCGGTGCGAGTGGTTATATCCTCATCCGAGAGCAGGCCCTCGCAATCGATCATGCCCTCAACAACACCCGTTGCAGGGTCGATGATGACGATATAGTTCGTGGTATATACATTTGCCCATATCTTGCCGTCGATCCACTCCAGCTCGTTGATATAGTTCAGCGCCTCGCCACGCAGCGTAACCGTGATACGACCCTCTCGGCGGAATGTAGCAGGATCAACACGATAGATTGTAGCCGTTCCGTTCGACATATATAGCTTTTCGCCATCAGAGGTCAGACCCCAACCCTCGCCCGGGTAGCGATAGTCACGCAGCTTCTTGCGTGTAGCCACATCATAGACGTGGCAGACGTTAGACTCCCACGTAAGTTGGAACAACTCGCCATTCAAGAGGGTGATACCCTCACCAAACTCGCTTGCCGGCAACGACAACTCCACGCACGGAGCATCCTGCCCCAACTCGTAGGTTACAATCTGCGACGAGCCATACTCGCCTGTGCCCTCCCACATAACGCCATCGACATACTGTAAACCCTGTGTATAACAGTGTGTCGCATGGGGATATACGTTCTTTACACGGTATGTATATTGCACGGGCTGCACTATGGCTGGCTGTGGCACACTCTTCTTCTGTTGTGATCCACACGCCACCACCGACACGGCCACGGCAAACGCAATGATAAATCTCTTCATAACAAAAATATTTTCCAACAAATATACTACAAAATTCCAAAACTTCGGCCAACACACCTTATAGAAATAAGCATTTGCCCACGAAAAGTACAAAAGAGGTCGCCGGCAAGAGTGCCAACGACCTCGTTCATTCATAAAAAATGCTTATTACAACTTATCCTTCTTAACGCCCTCGTTAGTCATCACTACGGGCAGGATATCGCCATTCTCATCGAAGTACATCTCCTCGATGCAGGTAACGCGGTTGTCGCGCACATCCGAATTGATAGGACGACGGTGATAGATGATGTAGTATTTACCGCTACGCTCATTATGCACCACTGAATGGTGACCGGCACCACGTGCTACCGTATCATCCTGCTGCAAGATCACGCCCTTACGCTCGAAGGGGCCAAATGGTGAATCCGAAATAGCATAAGCCACCTTATAGTCGGGGCCTGTCCAGCCTCCCTCCGACCACATAAAGTAGTACTTGCCGTCACGAATAAACATAAAGGGACCCTCGACATAGTTCTCGGGCGTTACCTCCTTATACATCGTGCCATCCTCGAAGGGAACGATTGAGCGGAAGTCATCGGATAGCTTCACCACGTTGCAGTGACGCCAACCGCCATAGTACATATAATACGTACCATCCTTATCCTTAAAGACATACTGATCGATAGGCTGTGCACCGTTCACAATCTCGCCAATAAGTGGCTTGCCCAATAGATCCTCAAACGGGCCGGCAGGGTTATCCGCCACAGCCACGCCAATACCGCCGATTTCCCCCTCGTGCACATCGTTAGCGCCAAAGAAGAGATAATATTTGCCATCCTTCTCCACCGCGGCAGGCGCCCACAAGGCTCGACGCAACCACGAGATGCGAGAGTTATCGATAATGCGCTCGTGCTTGGTCCAGGTAATAAGATCCTTTGACGAGAAGCAGTCGAAGTGCAACTGATCATCAAAAGCGGCCGAGAATGTAGGATAAATCCAATAGGTATCGCCAAAGACAACACCCTCGGGGTCAGCATAGTCACCCTCGAAGATAGGGTTTCCGGCACGCTGCTCCTGGCATGCTACAGCCAAAGCAAGCATAGCCACAAGAAAGACGTTTCGCAAGTTGTTTTTCATATCACTACACTATTTAAGGCCCATAGCACTTACCAAAGCCTCAGGCTGTGGCTCATGGCCTCTGAACTCCACGTAAATATCCATCGGGTGACGCTGTCCGCCCTGCTCCATAAGGTGACGGAAAGCCTTAGCCGTTGCGGGGTCGAAAATACCCTTCTCCTTGAAGAGAGAGAATGCATCAGCAGCCAATACCTCTGCCCACTTATAACCATAGTAACCAGCAGCATAGCCACCATCGAAAATGTGAGTGAACGAAGTGTTCATAGCCGTACCAGCCACTACGGGAGTGATCTGCACCGTACTCATTGACTCAACCTCGAAAGGCTCGATCTCACCCTCATAAGGAGTCTTCAAGGTATGCCAAGCCATATCGGTCAGGCCGAATGAGAGCTGACGCAGATTGCTATATGCTGCAAGGTAATTCTTTGCCGCTACAATCTTCTCTACCAACTCGGCAGGAATAGCCTCGCCCGTCTGGTAGTGCACAGCCCACATATCGAGGTACTCCTTCTCGGTAGCCCAGTTCTCCAGAATCTGTGAGGGCAACTCCACAAAGTCGCGATATACGCTCGTGCCGTTCATCGACTCATACTCACCCTTTGCCAGCATACCGTGCAGCGCGTGACCGAACTCATGCAGGAAGGTAGTGAACTCATCGAAGGTAAGCAGCGAAGGTGTGGTCTCGGTAGGTTTGGTGAAGTTCATAACGAGCGACACCAGAGGACGAGTCTCAACGCCATCGACAATCTTTGCACCACGGAACTCGGTCATCCAGGCACCAGCACTCTTCGATGCACGAGGGAAGAAGTCGAGATAGAGTACAGAGAGGAACTTACGCTCGCCCTTCTCAGTTGTCTCATACACCTCATAAGCCTTCACGTCGGGGTGATATACGGTGATATTGTCGGCAGGAGCGAACTCCAGGCCGTAGAGTTTCTCGGCCACCATAAATACACCCTTGATAACGTTGTCCAGCTTCAGGTAGGGCTTCACCTGCTCATCATCCAAAGCATACTTCTCTGCTTTATACTTCTCGGTATAGTAAGCCCAATCCCAGGGCATTACATCACCCTTGTGGCCCTTCGAAGCGGCATACTCGTTGATGGTAGAGTAATCCTTACGACCATACTCCAGAGTAGCCGTACGCAGATCGGCAAGGAACGAATTTACATTCGCAGCGCTCTCGGCCATACGCTCCTCCAACACATAGTCAGCATAGGTCTCGTAGCCCAGCACATTAGCAATCTTCAGTCGCAGCGATGTGATGTCGCGAATAAGCTGTGAGTTATCAAACTCACCGCCCAAAGCGCGTGAGTTATAGGCACGATACAGACGCTCCTTAATTGCACGCTGTGACGAGTAGGTCATAAAGGGGACATAGCTCGGCGCCTGCAATGTAACAGTCCAACCCTGCTCTCCGCGAGCCTTTGCCTCGGCTGCCATACCATCCTTAACGAACGAGGGCAACTCGGCAACCTCGGCGGGATTGGTGATATTGATCGAGAAGGCATTGGTAGCCGCCAAAGCGTTGTTACCAAACTTCAATGTAGCCTCCGACAGAGCCGAGGTGTACTTGCGATACTCCTCCTTCTTTGCTTCATCGAGAGCTGCTCCCGAACGGGCAAAACTCTTGTAGGTATCCTCCAGAAGTTTTACATCCACATCCGACAGACCACGACGTGAACCCTCGTAAACAGCCTTTACGCGGGCAAACAACTCGGGATTCAAAGCCACATCGTTGCTCAGCTCGGTGAGTTTGGGCTGCACACGCATAGCGATGGCATCCATCTCGTCCGAAGTATCGGCATTACGCAGGTTGTAGAACACACCTGTAATACGGTTCAAAAGGCCTCCCTGACGCTCCAAAGCCACAATCGTATTCTTGAACGTGGGCTTGGCGGGGTTATTGATAATAGCATCAATCTCGGCACGTGAAACGGCAATGGCGGTCTCGATAGCAGGCTCATAATGCTCAATCTTTATCAAATCGAACGGAGGTGTTGCATGAGGGGTATTCCACTCGGCCAACAAGGGGTTCGAAGTGTCAATTTCGGGCAACACGGCTACCGGCATCTGATCGCCGCCACAGCCAGCCATAAGGGCACTGAAAGTCATAATTAAAAATAGTTTTTTCATCGTTTTATTATTATTTGGAATTTCATTTATTCTGTTTGGGTTATTCTGCTTGGGCGCGCTCTATGGCTGCCAGCGAATCGGCCTCGGCCTGACGTGCAGCCTCACGCTCCTGACGCGAACGTTCGGCACGCTGACGCGCCTGCTCGCGGGTATCGACACGAGTGAGTTCCTTTATGGGCAACGGTTCAACCTCTGCCACCTGCTCCTCGACCAGACCACGTGCGACGAGCATAGCCTGCTTATCGGGGTCGGCACCACGGAAGGCACGATACATATCCATACCGTCACGGCTGCCACCACGCGCCAAGACCTCACGGCGGAAACGCTCGGCCGTAGCACGATCGAACAGATCGCCACTCTCAACAAATGCCTGGAAGGCATCCTTATCAAGCACCTCGGCCCAGATGTAGAAGTAGTAACCAGCCGAATATCCGCCATCGAAGATATGGCTAAAGTAGGTGTATTTATATCTTGGCTCGATCTGCGAAATTAGGCCTCGGCGATCGGTAAGTGCCTCGCGCTCAAACTCCGATGCAGAGATAGGTTCAGCGCTCTGCAACGAGTGTATATCCATATCCGAAAGTGCAGCAGCCACCAACTCGGTGGTATTGAAGCCTTCGTTAAAGGTCTTCGTACGCTGAATCTTCTTAATCAGTTCATCGGGCATAACCTCCTCACGACGATAATGCACGGCATACTGACGAAGCATCTCGGGCGAGAGTGCCCAATTCTCCATAATCTGCGACGGCAACTCAACAAAGTCACCCTCAACACCCGCCAGCCCACGATACTTAACCTCGGCAAAGAGGTTGTGCAGTGCGTGTCCAAACTCGTGGAAGAAGGTCTCCACCTCGTCAATGGTAAGCAACGCCGGAGAGCTACCTACGGGGCGGGTAAAGTTGCAAACGATGGTCGATACGGGCAATACGCGTTTGCCATCCTTATACGACTGCTCGACGTATGATCCGCACCACGCACCGCCTGACTTACCAGGACGGGGATAGAAATCCATATAGAGTGCACCAAGAGGCTGATCGTTATTATCGATTACCTCGTAGACCTCGCATTCAGAGTGATACACGGGAGCCTTTAATGGACGGAACGTAATACCATACAAGCGGTTGCAGAGGAAGAATATGCCGCCCTTAACATTGTCTATCGAGAAGTAATCACGTATCTCCTCCTCCTTGAGGTTATAGTCCGCCTGGCGCACCTTCTCGGCATAATACCACCAATCCCACGACTCAAACGGCTCGCCATTGTTATAATCTCGGCGGAAGATGGTCATCATACGCTCCAACTCCTGCTTCGAACGCTCCAAAGCGGGTGTCCATACGCCCTCCAACAACTCATACACCGCCTCGGGCGAAGAGGCCATCTCGTTGGAGGTTACATAGTGAGCATAAGAGTCGTAACCCAACAGGCGAGCCTTCTCATAGCGCAGACGGGCCATATCGGCCACAATCTGGTTATTGTCGTACTCATTGCCATTGTTTCCACGTGCAAGATATGCCTTATAGATCTTCTCACGCATTGAGCGGTCCTGCGCATAGGTCAGCAGGGGTAACATACTCGGTTTCTGCAGTGTGAAGACGAACTTATCACCCTTACCCATCGACTTTGCCTGCTCACGGGCTGCATCACGCGCCGATGTAGGCAGGCCATCCAACTCGTCCAGCTCCGCCTCAAGCGTAAAGGCATTGGTCTCGGCCAATACATTTTGTCCAAACTTGACACTGAGGGCCGACAATTGCTCATTTATCTGGCTCAACTTTGCCTTGTCTTCCTCCGAGAGCAGAGCACCCGAACGCACAAACTCCTCGTACATCTTCTCCGTAAGTCGCAACTCATCACCCGTAAGAGACTGCGCCACACGGCTCTCATAAACTTGCTTTACGCGCTCAAACAGAGCATCATTCATCGCTATGGCATCGTAGTGTGCTGCCAAGCGCGGGAAGATCTCCGAGGCGTAGGCCTGCATCTGGTCGTTGGTCTCGGCCGAGGCCAGAAGTTCAAAGACCGTTGCCACGCGAGAGAGCATCTCGCCCGAATTATCGTACGCCAAAACAGTATTTTCAAAAGTAGGCTCCTCGTTCGATGAGACAATAGCTTCGATCTGCTCGTTGTGCAACGACATACCGCGTTCAAAGGCGGGAGCGTAGTGCTCCATACGGATTCTGTCGAACGGTGGCACACCATAGGGAGTGGCCCACTCCTGCTCAAAGAAGGGGTTATCGGTCACATCTGCCTGCTTTTTACAAGAAGATATACTCATAATCAGTGTCGCAAACGCGAATAATACAAAAAAGCGTTTCATCCTTTGATTTATATTTAATAACTTTGCAAAGTTAATATTTAACCAAATGTTATGCAACTATTTTACGCACCTGATGTAACTCTTCCGCTCTATACGCTCAACGACGAAGAGTCAAAACACTGCGTTCGTGTGATGCGTCTGCGCGAGGGCGATGAGCTTCATCTGACCGATGGTCGCGGCTCACTGCACCGTTGCCAGATTGTGGAGGCACATCAGCACCACTGCACGGTTCGCATCGTCGAGACACAAAGCGACTACGGTCGCCTGGGTTATTCGCTCACGATGGCCGTTGCTCCAACCAAGAACATCGACCGCTTCGAGTGGTTCCTAGAGAAGGCTACCGAGGTGGGTATAAGCCACATAGTACCCATTGAGTGTGATCACAGCGAGCGCCGCACCATAAAGCACGACCGTGCCCTGCGTGTCGTAACCTCGGCCGTCAAGCAGTCGATCAAAGCCTACCACCCTACGCTCGACGAACTAACCCCCGTGCGCAAACTTATTCAAACCCCATTTGAGGGTCGAAAATTCATCGCTCATTGCGACCCCACGTTTGATAAACGGGATTATTTGCCGTCAATTATTAAAAAAACTGAAAATATTTTGATTTTAATCGGTCCCGAGGGTGATTTTTCGCCCGAAGAGATTAAATTTGCGCTCGAAAACGGGTTTGAGCCTATTTCACTCGGCACACAGCGGCTGCGAACCGAAACGGCAGCCGTAGCGGCAACAGTGATGGTAGCGACAATAAACGGGATGTAACCTACATTCCAAAACCCGACAAGCAACTTAAATCAGGATAGCAATTTAAAGAAAAATGTTTTATTTATCATCTCTTTTGGTCCTTGCGCTATTGGTGGGCACCATATTTATTGTGCCCGTGCGCCACAAGGTGTGGACAGCACTTGCCTTCGTAGCTCTTGCGGCCATAGCTGTAGCCGTACCGGCAATAGGAGTATTGGCGGGAGCACCGACTGTCGTCCTTGCAAGCAACATCTCATCGATGCTGGGCGTAGGATCACTCTCGATTGATCCGCTGGCGGCTATCTTCCTGCTCATTATAGCCGTGGCGGGTGTGGCCACACTACTCTACTCGCGTGGCTATATAGCACCCTATCTTAAGAAAAAGTCATCGGCGCACATATCGCTTCACTACACAGCTCTGGCTGTGCTCGTCCTCTCGATGATGCTTGTAGTGATGGCTAACGGAGGTTTTCTGTTCCTCTTTGCGTGGGAGCTGATGACCATCGCTTCGTTCCTGCTCATTCTGTTCGATGCCGAGCGTGCCGAGGTTCTGCGTGCAGCATTGGCATACTTAATCATGATGCACGTAGGGTTTATCTTCTTGGTGGCAGGTTTCGTAGGACTGGAGAGCATTACAGCCAATACGACCTTCTCATCGCTCGCTGCATGCTTTGGCGAGGGTAAGAATCTTGGTGTATTCATTCTCTTCCTGCTGGGTTTTGGAATGAAGGCGGGTTTGTTCCCGATGCACGTATGGCTACCCGAGGCGCACCCTGCAGCACCATCGCACGTGTCGGCTATTATGTCGGGTGTGATGATTAAGACGGGCGTATATGGCGTGTTGCGTGTCGTAAGCCAGATGAGCGACCCTGCACAGATTCACACCGCTGGTGTGGTGATTCTTGGTGCAGGTGTTGTGACGGGTCTATGGGGCGTAATTCTGGCCGCTATGCAGAACGATGTTAAGCGACTGCTGGCATATTCGAGTATCGAGAATGTGGGAGTAATATTCATCGGCTTGGGTATCGCTACGCTGGCAAATGCAGCAGGTAACGCCACGATTATGAATCTTGCATTGTGCGGAGCATTGCTTCATACGATCAACCACTCGCTCTTTAAGTCGTTGCTCTTCTTTGGAGCGGGAAACATCTACTCGCAGATGCATACGACGCTGCTCGACCGCTTTGGTGGCGTAGCAAAGCATATGCCCGTGACGGCTATTCTGTTCCTGCTCGCCACGATGGCTATATGTGCCCTGCCGCCGCTGAATGGTTTTGTAGGCGAGTTTATGATATATCTGGGCATGCTGGGCAGCGTACGTGACGGCATAAACACACTCTATGCCGCAGGCGGTCTGATGGCTCTGGCGCTGATTGGAGGTATCGTGGTGCTGGCTTTCACAAAGTTGTATAGCACCGTATTCCTCGGCTCGCCGCGTCATCACCACGTAGCCGAGTCGGAGGAGGTGGATAATCTGCGCATTGCTGCTATGGCGATACCTGCACTTGGTATTATCGTCATCGGTCTGTTCCCGCAGTTTGCATTGCTTGTAGTGGAGCGTGTCGCATCATCGCTGGGCGGTGGCGTGGGTCTGTTGCAGACAAGCACGATAATGGCTACGTTGTGGAAGGTCTCGCTAACGGCCATTATTCTGATTATCATCATTGCCCTGCTCTACACCATCAAATCGCGCGCACAGCGCTCTCGCACGATAAGCGAGGGTCCCACGTGGGGTTGCGGCTTCACTTCGCCCAACATCCGTATGCAATATACGGGAGAGTCATTCTCCGAGGGGTTGCAGTCTATCGCCACCTCTCTTACGCAGAACACCGTGGAGGGTCGTGCCGTAGGCAAGAGTGAGATATTCCCATCGTCGCACAACTACAACGTGCGCCATAAGGATAAGATCGACCGACTGCTGGCCGAGTGGTGGGTTGAGTTGCTGCGCATCATCAACAAGCGTATGATGAATCTGCGTACGGGACGTATCAACAACTATATTCTGTTTGCATTGTTGTTCCTCATTGCAATCGTGGTTCTTTCACTCTTTAATATTATTTAGCGTATGGGAATTGCTCTTAACACACTTTTGATGATTGTGGTGGCGCTCTCCATCCCCGGAGTGATTAACCGCACACGTGCCATCCTGGCCGGTCGCAAGGGATTGCCCTTTGTACAACACATTCGCAACGTTCGCCTTCTGCTTCGCAAAGGCTCGGTATATTCGACAACGACAACGGCTCTGTTCCGCATAGCCCCTGCCGTATATCTCGGTGCCGCCATTGTGGCTATGCTCTTTATGCCCGTGGCTGATCTCTACCCCTTGATCTCATTCGAGGGCGACGTGATATGCTTTGCCTACACGCTGGCATTGGCTCGCGTGGCCATCATCCTCGCTGCTATGGATACGGGTTCTTCGTTCGAGGGTATGGGTGCTGCACGTGAGGCGTTGTATGGCGCACTGATCGAGCCTGCGCTGATGATAGGTTTTGCTACGCTGGCAATGTTCTGTGGCTACACATCGTTTGCCGATATTTTTGCACACGAGCAGTCATTCAATGCTCAGCTGACCATTGTGATGTTCCTCATAGCCTATCTCTTTATCTCGATTGCATTCGTGGAGTCGGGCCGTGTTCCGGTGGATGACCCCCGTACACACCTCGAGCTGACGATGATACACGAGGTGATGTGTTTGGATTACAGCGGCATCGATATGGGTATGATACATATCGCCGGCTGGCTCAAAACGGCCTGTTTCTCGATGATTGCTGCCAACGCCATCGCAGCCACATGTTGCTTCCATTGGTGGTTTGCCACACCGCTCGCCATCCTACTCACGGGCATATCGATCGGCGTTGTGGAATCAACCCAGGCCCGCAACAAGTTAATCCGCAACACTACCTTTATTGTAACTATATCTGCATTGGCAGCCCTGATATTCTTTATCGGATTCCTGTTGCAGTCGGATATTAATATTTAAGTTATGCTACTGTCGTTAATCATTCTATATGTAATATCGCTCGTGTATGTGGCTATGGTCGAGCGATTCCGCTCCTACGCCACCATCATCGCCTTTCAGGGATGGATTCTGTTGGGCATCGCCCTGCTGCGTCTGCACTCACTCAATTGGGTGGAGCTGTCGTTCGTGATCCTTGAAACGCTCATCTTCAAGGCCGTAATCGTGCCTGCCATCCTGATGAGAGTAATCAAGCAGACAAAGATCAACCGCATAAACACATCGGGTCGCTCGCAGTTCAACTCGCTTATGCTCTCGTTCGCGGCACTTGTGGCCAGCGCTATTACGACCTACTATGTTGCCGACTCGTCGGTGCATATGATCTTCTTCGGTGTAGCGTTGTATGCTTTGTTGAGTGGACTGATTCTCATTGTGCTTCGTTCACGAATCTTCACGCATATGGTCGGCTTCCTCGTCATTGAGAATGGCGTATTCCTCTTCTCGATGGCTATCGGAGTTGAGATGCCCATATTGATCAATGCTGCCATCATGCTCGATATCTTGATGTCGGTGCTGATGCTGGGTCTGTTTATGACCAAGGTGGGCAGTCAGATACATACCGACAGCAGCGATTCACTAACTCACGTAAAGGACTAAACTATGATATATATATTCTTCGCAATATGGCTCATCATCGGAGCTGCGGTGTTTATCGCTCCGTCGCGTCGCATAGTGCACCTGCTGTGCGGACTCTATATGGCTGTGCACGCACTCTTCGCCGCAATGATCACCTTTGGGGGTAACTATCTCTCTACGTCGGGAGTATTCTTTACCTTCGATGAGGCCGGCACACTCTTTTATCTACTACTGGGTGTTGTGGCGACATTTGTATTGATTCACTCGCAGGAGTATCTGAAAGACGACACGCTTGGCAATTACAGAAAATACTTCGCCCTGCTGATTCTGCTTACAACATCTATTACGGGCGTATATTTTGCCAACAACATTGCCGTGACGTGGATTCTGCTCGAGACGACAACCCTGTGTAGCGCAGGTATCCTCTACCACCGCCACTCGGCACAAACGCTGGAGGCTACGTGGAAGTATCTGTTTGTATGTTCTACAGGTATTGCTATTGCCTATCTGGGAATCCTGCTGCTCTGCTCGGCAACATCGAACTCGTCGCTCAACTATGCCGATCTCGAGCAACTTATCGTACAAGGCAATCCGCTATACCTGAAGGCGGCATTCCTGCTGATCCTTACGGGTTATAGCTGTAAGATGGAGATCTTCCCGCTCTACACCATCGGCGTAGATGCCAACTTCGCCGCTCCGGCTCCCGCCTCGGCGCTGATCTCTACGGGATTGGTGAACGCAGGCTTCCTGGCTATCTTCCGCATCTATCGTCTGTTCGTACATACTGAGGTCTTTGAGTGGGTGCAGCACGTAATGCTCATCATCGGAGTGTTGAGCCTCGGCGTGGGTGCTCTGTTCCTGCGACGTACGAATAATTACAAGCGATTCCTGTCGTACTCGACCGTTGAGAATATGGGTATCGTGGCCATAGGCTTGGGAGTAGGTGGCATAGGAGTATGGGCAGCCGTATTCCACGTGGTGTGCCACACCCTTATCAAGAGCAGCCTATTCCTGCAGATAGCGGTCGTAAGACAGATATACAACGGTTACCGCATCAACCGTATCGGTGACTATATTAACATTAATAAGGTGGGTGCCATAGGTCTGCTGGGAGGTATGGTTGTGGTATTGGCATTTCCGCCCTCACCACTCTTTATATCGGAGCTGATGATTCTGAAGCAGACCATAGCCTCTACGGGTTGGTGGCTTATAGCACTGATTGTGTTGATGCTCTGCGTTGTGGTCTATTCGATCTGTTTCCGTGTCATCAAACTATGCTATCAGCCCAACCAGGACGAGTTGCACCTCTCGAAAATCAACCGACGTCTGTCGCATAGCGCCTTGTCATTGCTCTTGGCCGCGATAGTGCTGGGATTGTGGCAACCCGAGTTTCTGAAGGAGTTAATTACCCGCATTGTAACATTCTAAACTATGATATACCATATAACCGATAATATGGCCGAAGCCATAGCGCTGAAGGATATTCCCGAAGTGGACTATGCGGCACTATATAACGACCTTAAGGAGCGTCTGCAGGATGAGCGTTATCACGTAGCTCACTACTTCGCCACACCCGACGGCACACGCCTTAAGTTCTATATGATTCTGCTCGATGACCACGAGCATAAGATGATGCTCTCGTCGTTTGCGATGGATTATTATGAGGATGTGGCTCTGCCTTCGCTCACGGCATTGCACCCTGCTCTGCATCCGTTCGAGCGAGAGATTACAGAGCTCTATAACGTAGAGTTTGACTCTATGCCGTGGAATAAGCCTCTGCGCTTTCCCTTCAACCGCCGCAACCGCAACTCTACGATGGACAACTACCCCTTCTACACCATCGAGGGTGAGACTCTGCACGAAGTGAATGTAGGTCCTATTCACGCAGGTATCATCGAACCCGGAGCATTCCGCTTTGTATGCAATGGAGAGAGTGTGTTGCATCTCGAAATTGCACTCGGCTACCAGCACCGTGGCGCAGAGCATGAGTTTTCATCCACTACAAATCGTCTGCGCCAGACACTGCTCGCTGAGGGCATTGCCGGCGATAGCGCAGTATCGCACGCCACGGCATACTCTTCCGTAGTGGAGAAGCTGGCTCACAAACCTGCCTCTGAGGCTCTTTGGATAGAGCGCACGGTGGCTTTGGAGTTGGAGCGTATGGCTATGCATATTGCCGATACTGGTGCCCTGTCGATGGATGTTGCTTATCAGCTTGGGCAGGTGGCTTGTGAGGCGCTGCGAACAATGACCATCAACACCACGCAAGCGTGGTGCGGCAACCGCTTTGGCAAGGGACTTATCCGCCCGTGTGGCACAAACAAACCTCTCACAACGGAGAAGGTTGCAATGATAAGAACGAATGTTGCTGAGATACGCCGTCGCTACAATGAGGTTGTGGAGGATATAAAGTCATCGCCCTCGCTCCTTGCTCGTTTCGAGCAGTGCGGCATCGTTCCCAAGGCGGAGATGCAGCGTATCGGCGGTGTAGGTATGGCAGCACGTGCAAGTGGCGTAAAGCGAGATATTCGCACTTCACACCCTTACGCAGCTTATGCATCGCAGATTCAGCACGAGAGCATCGTAAAGCGTCACGGCGACGTGATGGCACGTCTGACAATGCGTTGCAGCGAGGTATTGCAATCGGCAGACTATATCGAGCAGTTGCTTGCAACATACACTCCTACCGATATTGCACGCCCCGACTATGAGGTGCCGATGGCAGCAGAGTCGTTGGCCTTCTCGCTCATTGAGGGCTGGCGTGGCGAGATTTGCCACGTAGCCACGACCAATGCTCAGGGCGAAATTGCAACCTACAAGATCAAAGACCCCAGCCTGCACAACTGGTTGGCACTGGCCATAGCCGTAAGAGGTGAGGGTATATCGGACTTCCCGATTTGTAACAAGAGTTTTAACCTGTCGTACTGCGGTCACGACCTTTAATATATCAGAGTATGATTTTCCCTAAACTGAAGGTACTCAAGAGCCACGGTTGGCAGTATATACCCGACCTGAATGCCGTAGAACTGACCGAGGAGTTTCGTGGTCGCCCCGTGCTGACCACGACAGACGATATGTCAGACGTGGAGGAGGCAGCCAAGATATGCCCCACGCAAGCCATAACGGCAGCACCCTTTACGCTCGACCTGGGTCGTTGTCTGTTCTGCGGCGAGTGTGCCCTGCGAGCAGCAAAGAATATCCGTTTTACCAACGACTATAAGATTGGTTCTACGTCTCGTGAGGCGCTTATAGTTAAACCCGGGGACGAGAGTATCGCATTTTGTGCCGAGCAGGTGCGCGAGGAGATTCCTGCGCTCTTTTCACGTGCGTTGAAACTACGTCAGGTATCGGCTGGCGGTGATGCATCGGTAGAGATGGAGCTAAATGCCACGGGTAACGTAAACTTCGACTTCGGTCGCTACGGAGTGGAGTTCGTAGCCTCACCACGCCACGCCGATGGAGTGGTCGTCACAGGCCCCATATCGAGCAATATGGCCGAGGCACTGGATATATGCTACAACTCAGTACCCGACCCGAAGATCGTGATTGTATGTGGTTCGGAAGCCTGCTCGGGTGGCTTATATGCCGATAGCCGCGCCGTGGATCGCCGTTTTCTGGAGCGCTACAAGGTAGATTTGTGGCTGCCGGGCGCACCTACACACCCGATGACATTCATCGACGGCGTGATGAATATGCTTAAACTTAAAACCCGCTAAAGAATAAAACTATGGAGACCCTGCAACACATTATCGACGTCACAAACGACCTGCTGTGGACATACATTATGATCGCTGCCCTGATCGCCTGTGCGCTCTACTTTACAGTACGTAGTGGTTTTGTGCAGTTCCGTATGATTGGTGAGATGATTCGCCAATTAGCAAACTCAAACGAACGCCACCACGAGCAGGGTAAACACATATCTCCATTTCAGGCCTTTGCCGTGTCGCTTGCCAGCCGTGTGGGTACGGGCAACCTGGCAGGTGTGGCTACGGCTATTGCCGTAGGTGGCCCAGGTGCAGTATTCTGGATGTGGGTAATTGCACTTATAGGCTCGGCAAATGCCTTCATCGAGAGTACGCTCGCACAATTATACAAGCGTCGCACCGAGGACTCTTTTATCGGAGGTCCTGCATACTATATCCTGCACGGATTGAAGTGTCGATGGATGGCTGTGCTGTTCAGTGTGCTGACTATCCTCACGTTCGGTTTTGCCTTCAACACGGTGCAGAGCAACACGCTTTGCGAAGCGGTAGAGAATGCCTTTGGCATAAACCACGTATATATCGGCATCGCCATTACCGTGATGACGCTCATCATCATCTTCGGTGGCATACAGCGCATCGCAAAGGTTAGTTCAGTGATCGTACCCATTATGGCACTAGGTTATATTCTTCTGGCGCTGACAATCGTTGTACTGAACATCTCGCAGTTGCCTGCCGTATTGGAGTTAATCTTCAAGAACGCCTTTGGCGTGGAGCAGGTCGTAGGCGGAGGTGTAGGTGCTGCGCTTATGCAGGGTATCAAACGAGGTCTGTTCAGCAATGAGGCGGGTATGGGTTCTGCTCCCAACGTAGCGGCTACGGCATCGACATCGCACCCCGTAAAGCAGGGACTTATCCAAAGCCTCGGAGTATTCACCGATACACTGATCATCTGCTCCTGCACAGCCTTTATCATCCTGATGAGTGGCATAGAACTCGGGGGCGAGATGGATGGCATACGTCTTACACAGGAGGCTCTAACGGTGCAGATTGGTAGCGCAGGCAGAATTTTTGTCGCTATTGCCATCTTCTTCTTTGCCTTCTCATCGATTATCGGAAACTACTACTATGGCGAAGCAAACATCAAATTTGTTTCATCATCGAAGAAGGTTCTCAACATTTATCGCACGTTGGTATGTGTGATGGTTATGGGTGGTGCCATAATGAGCCTGCAAACGGTATGGAGTCTGGCTGACCTTACGATGGGATTGATGACACTCTGCAATATTGCCGCAATCGTGCTCTTGGGCGGACAGGTATTTACCCTGCTCAAGGATTATCGCAAGCAGAAGAGCGAGGGTAAGGATCCTGTATTTAGAAAGAGTGAAATCAAGGAGTTTGCCTCGAATGATGCGATAGAGAGCTGGTAATCACGCAATAAAAACAGGAGTTTTACGTTATATTAAAAAGCAAAGAGATGAAAAAGAGTATATTTACCTTCATAGCAATCGCTTTTGCCGTTGTGGCATCAGCGCAAACTATTGCCTCAACGTCAGCCGAAGAGCGTGCCAAGGCCAGTGCTGAAGAACTGCGCTCTGCGCTCTCGCTCAGCGAGCAGCAATACAATAAGGTATATAAAGCATATCTGAAGATGTGGCGCAAAGAGAATAAGCGTATGGCCCAGCAGGAGGCAGACCGCACGGCAACGGATAATGCCGTGAAGGGAGTGCTTACCGCCGAGCAGGCAAAACGATTTGAGCAGATGCAGAAGGATGTGTTTGTGCCACGCCGCATACCCTTGAAGCGTGATCCCGAAGTAATACCCCTGCCACGCGATCCACGCCGCACAAATATGTATATCGAAAGAGAATAATTGACCTCATACAAAAAAAAGAGAGGGACAGCCATTCGGTGCTGTCCCTCTCTTTTTCTCTCTATATGAATTACTCTGCAGCAATAGCCTCGCTGGGGCAAACGCCTGCGCAAGTACCACAGTCAATACACTTGTCGGGATCAATTACATAGATATCACCAGCTGAGATAGCCTCTACGGGGCACTCGTCGATGCAAGTACCACACGCTACACAAGAATCAGAAATTTTGTAAGCCATAGTTTTGTTTGTTTTATGTGTTTGTTAAAAAGTTCCTATGCAAATATAATACATTATTTGATAAAATCAAAGCCTGTATAAGGAATTAGCACCTCGGGGATGCGGATTCCGTCCTCGGTCTGATTGTTCTCCAACAACGCCGCAACGATACGGGGCAGAGCCAACGAAGAGCCGTTGAGCGTGTGAGCCAGCTGCGTCTTCTTGTTCTCGTCACGATAGCGCAACTTCAGACGATTGGCCTGGAAAGACTCGAAGTTTGATACTGACGACACCTCCAGCCAACGCTTCTGCGCCTCTGAATAGACCTCAAAGTCGTAAGTAAGAGCCGACGTGAACGACATATCGCCACCACACAGACGAAGGATACGATAAGGCAAGCCCAGCGAAGCGACAATCTTCTCAACGTGAGCTACCATGCCATCCAGAGCCTCGTATGAGTTCTCGGGCAGAGCCAACTGCACGATCTCCACCTTGTCGAACTGGTGCAGACGGTTTAGACCACGCACATCCTTACCATATGAACCTGCCTCACGACGGAAGCAAGGGGTATAGGCGGTCATCTTCACGGGGAACTCGCTCTTGTCGAGGATAACATCGCGGAAGATATTGGTCACGGGAACCTCGGCAGTAGGCACGAGATAGAAGTTATCGGCCGTAGCATGATACATCTGACCCTCCTTGTCGGGCAACTGACCTGTACCAAAGCCAGAAGCCTCATTTACCATTACGGGAGGCTCCACCTCCTGATAGCCTGCGGCGGTGTTGCAGTCGAGGAAGTAGTTGATCAATGCACGCTGCAGACGTGCGCCCTGACCCTTATATACGGGGAAACCGGCACCTGTAAGCTTTACGCCCAGGTCGAAGTCGATAATATCGTACTTGCGGGCAAGTTCCCAGTGTGGCAGGGGATTTTCGGGAAGAGTTGTGTAGTTCTCCACCAACTTTACAACCACATTATCCTCGGCCGTGCGTCCCTCGGGAACAATATCGGCGGGGAAGTTGGGCAAGAGAACAATCTGTGCCTGCAATTCATCCTGTGCCTTCTGGTGCTCTGCAGCGAGCTCTGCCGAACGAGCCTTCAGTGAGGCAACCTCCTGCTTCTTGGCCTCGGCCTCATCCTTGCGGCCCTGACCAATGAGCATACCAATCTGCTTGGCGGCGGCATTCTGCTGTGCCAGACAGTTATCCAATTCGGCCTGAATAGCCTTGCGGCGATCGTCAGCCTGCTCTATCTTTTCGATGATGGGAGCGGCATCCACACCCTTCTTTGCCAGGCGGGTGATTGCAGCCTGCTTATCGTCTCTGAGTTGCTTAAGTGTGAGCATAAGTTTTCTGCTTTTTGAGTTTGTATAATGTGCAAAGTTAAGAAAAATCTTTATTCGTTATCCTCTCCTCGCCGCTTTTTTACCACCACATAAGAAAAAGAGCCACCAAAAGCGGTAATTTGCACATTCTTTACTAATTTTGCACAAATTATATGAACTCTATGCGTTACGTTGAATTACTCTCGCCTGCCAAGGATTACGATGCAGCACGCGCTGCCGTAGATCACGGTGCCGATGCTATCTATATGGGCGCGGCACGCTTTGGCGCACGACGTGCGGCGGCAAACTCTCTGGAGGATGTAGCCCGCACGGTGGAGTATGCCCATCAGTATGGCGTGAGAGTTCACTCTACGCTAAACACGGTACTCTACGATGACGAGTTGGCCGACGCCGAGCGTATGGCTCGCGAACTCATCAGCACGGGCATAGACGCCCTGATCGTGCAGGATATGGCTCTGCGACGCATGAACCTCCCCGTAGAGTTACACGCATCGACGCAAGCGGGCACGGTAACACCCGAGCAGGCACTCTTCTTAGAGCAGTGCGGTTTCTCTCGCGTGATCCTGGAGCGAGCCCTTACGTTGGAGGATATCCGTCGCATACGCGAGGCCACAACGGCCGAGTTGGAGTGCTTTGTGCATGGTGCAATATGCGTGGGATATAGCGGACGCTGTTTCCTCTCTCGCTCAACGTCACAGCGTAGTGGCAATCGTGGAGAGTGCTCGCAGCCCTGTCGTCTGCCCTACGATTTGAAGGACAATAGCGGTCGCACAATAATGGCGGGCAAACACCTGCTCTCGGTGCGAGATCTCGACCTATCGGAGGATTTGGAAGCGTTGATTGATGTGGGTATATCGTCATTCAAGATCGAGGGACGACTGAAGGATGCCCGCTATATAAAGAATGTGGTCAATTACTATCGTCGTCAGATAGACTCAATCCTCGAGCGTCGCAAGGATATTTCGCGACCCTCCGCAGGGCGTACAACAACGGAGTTTGAGCCCAACCCGCAGAAGAGCTTTACACGTGGCGCATCGCAATATATGCTCCACGGCAAGCGTTCGGGCGTAGCATCGTTCGACACGCCAAAGGCCGTAGGAGAATATTTGGGACGCGTTGCGAAGATTACACGCAAAGGATTTTCCCTATCGCCTGCGTGCGACTTAACGGCTGGCGATGGTATTTGCATAATCTCGGCGGAGGGTATGAACGGTACCAACATAAACGCCGTGGAGGCCGGCAACATCATTCCCAACCGTATGGATGGCATAGTGGTAGGTGCTGATGTTTATCGCAACTATGACCATCGTTTCTCACAGTCTGTGGATCGTTCGCGTACACGACGTACAATAGACGCTACGGCACACCTCACATTATCAGCCGACGGCATTTCGCTCTCGGTTGTGGATTGCGAGGGGGTAAGCGTTACGATAAAGCGAGACGTAGCATTGGAGTCCTCGAGCGAAAAGTTAAAGATGGCCGACACGG
Organism: Alistipes sp.; assembly: GCA_017481925.1. GTDB lineage: Bacteria > Bacteroidota > Bacteroidia > Bacteroidales > Rikenellaceae > Alistipes. Next base: position 25,732 of record JAFUOK010000009.1, on the reverse strand, counting down.
CATGCCGAACGGTAGAGAAGAGTGGAGGCACAATATTTTCGATAAGCAGTGTAGAGGTTCAGGGTAGCGAATATTTTGCCCCTGCATCGCTTCTTGCCGAAGTGCGACGCGAGGCGCTGGAGGCACTGCGTCAGGCTCGTCTGCAACGGCCACTACCCCACCTCATCCTTGCAGATGATGGCACGGCACGCTATCCATACGCAAATGTCTCACGCTATGAGAATGTCACAAATAGCATGGCACGGGAGTTCTATCTTGCACATGGCGCAGAGGAGATTGAGCCAGCGTTGGAGTTGCAACCTACGCAGGGCGAGCGAGTAATGATTTCGAGTTACTGCATACGTCGTGAGATAGGTCAATGCCTGAAAAAGAGTCCCACGCTACGGGGCGACCTATATATCGAACACGGCACGGCACGCTACCGCCTGGAGTTCGACTGCAAGGCTTGCCAGATGTCGCTCATCGACTGCTCCAACAACACACAGAAAAGATAACAACAAGATATGTCACAACTACTTACGCCCAACATACCCGACTACGAGCTTATCGACTCGGGCGAGTTCGAGAAACTGGAACGTTTCGGTCGTTACGTCACACGACGTCCCGAGCCGCAAGCCATATGGCACCGCTCGATGAGCGAGGAGCAGTGGCGCGAGATCTCTCATGCCTCGTTCCTCAAAACCTCATCATCTAAGAGCGATGAGCGTGGCGAGTGGCACTGCCGCAAGCAGATGCCCGACCGCTGGACGATAGAGTACAACTACAAGCAGATGCACCTGAAGATGCGTCTGGCACTCACCTCGTTCAAGCACGTAGGCATATTCCCCGAGCAGGCAGCCAACTGGAATTTTATCTATGACCGCATCGAGGCTCAAAAGGCACAGGGCGTTGCGCCAAAGGTGCTGAATCTGTTTGCCTATACAGGAGGTGCGACACTTGCTGCACGTGCTGCAGGCGCCGACGTGACACACGTTGATTCGGTGAAACAGGTAGTGACATGGTCACGTGAGAATATGGAACAGAGCGGTTTGGATGGCGTGCGCTGGATTGTGGAGGATGCACTAAAGTTTGTGCGTCGCGAGGTGCGCCGTGGTAATCGCTACGACGGCATTATCCTCGACCCTCCCGCATACGGCCGAGGTGCAAATGGCGAAAAGTGGGTCCTGGAGGAGAATATCTGCGAGATGCTGGAGTGTTGCGCCGAGTTGCTTGATCCGCAGCACGGTTTTCTGGTATTAAACCTCTACTCAATGGGGTTGTCGGCGCTTTTGGCACGTACGGCCCTGCGTCAGGTGCTGGGCACGGGATGCCGTGAGGAGCAGGGCGAACTATATTTTAGCGACCGGGCAGGCAAGGAGTTGCCTCTGGGCACATTCTGTCGTTTCTGGAGAGAGTAAGGATGAGAAAGTATTGGGAATTATTCACTTCATTTATGAAGATAGGCGTATTCACCTTCGGCGGAGGATATGCCATGATTCCCATTATACAACGTGAAGTAATCACACACCGTGGCTGGATCGGCGAGCAGGAGTTTCTGGATCTGCTTACTTTGGCACAATCTGCCCCAGGGCCCATATCGCTCAACACTGCTGTATTTGTCGGCTATAAGATGTATGGCTACCGTGGTGCCTTGACCTCGCTCACAGGCGTGGTGCTACCCTCATTTGTGATTATGTTGCTCATAGCCGTATTCTTTGCCCAAGTGCGTCACAATGCAGTCATTGACGCCGCCTTCAAGGGCATACGCCCCGTAGTGGTTGCACTGATGTTTGCACCTATAATCGGGTTCACCAAAGGGCTGCGAGGATACATCGTTGCCATAGCTGCCGCCACAGCCCTGGCAATATGGCACTTTGGTATTTCGCCCGTATATCTGCTATTTACGGGAGGAGTTATAGGCGTTCTGATTGCCGCATGCCGAGGAAAGGAGGTGCAGCGATGATCTATCTGCAACTATTTATCAGCTATCTGAAGATTGGTTTCTTTGGCTTTGGAGGAGGCTACGCCATGCTCTCGCTCATACAGAACGAGGTCGTGGTGCAGAATGCGTGGATGACAAACGCCGAATTTACCGACATCGTGGCTCTATCGCAGATGACGCCCGGCCCGATTGCCATCAACTCGGCAACATACGTCGGCTATACGGTGGCTGGCTTCTGGGGTTCGGTCACAGCGACCATATCGGTATGCTTGCCCGCATTGACGCTGATGATACTCATCACCCGTTTCTTTCTCCTGTTGCGTAACAACCGCTATGTAAAGGGGTTAATTGCGGGTATGCGTCCCGTCGTTGTTGGCATGATTGGTGCGGCGGCTCTGCTGCTGATGTTCCCCTCGTCGAAGGAGGGAGCAAGCTTTATCGACGGTTGGAGTTGGGCACTCTTTCTTGTGACAATCTATGCAGCACACAAAAAGGCAAACCCTATACTGCTGATCGTATTATCGGCAGTAGCAGGTGTGGCGATATATTATCTGCCCAATATATTATAACTACTCCTCATAGAGAAGATACTTGCGACGCAACTCCTTGAATTGCGCAACATCGCCCTGCCAGCGGGCTCGAATCTCATCGGCTGAGTGGCCGGCCATGATCATCTCCTTGACGTAATCTACACCCGTAAGCAGCAAGAACATACGGGTAAAGAATTTTTCGCCCATGCCGAGGTTGCGGTAGGCATCAATGACATACTCCAGATTAAATCCTGCCTTTATCACCGCCTCATCGTCCACTGCACGCAGATCCACACCATAGCACTTTTGATCCTTGAGCGGGGGATTCTTCGCCCCAGCCGTTGAGCGGGGAGTAAACTCAAACGTCGCTCCCTTATATGATGGGTGGCCATACATCTCAAACGGAGCCTCCGTACCGCGTCCCAACGAGCATACAGTACCCTCGAACAGACAGGTCGAGGGATAGAGGTATATGGCGTGCTGCGTCGGCAGATTGGGCGACGGAGCAATAGGCAACGTATAGCGGCTCTGATGCGTGTAGCCGTCACACGTAACGACCTGCACATCACACCTCTTTAACCACCCCTCGCCCTGCGCCATAAGGGCAATCTCGCCCATCGTAAGGCCATGAACAACGGGTATGGGCAGTGCTCCTACGCCCGACTTGTACTTCATATCGAGTATCGGACCATCGACATACATACCGTTGGGGTTGGGGCGATCCAGCACGATGACCTTGCGCGAAAAATCGGCACAGGCGTCAATCAGGCGTATCATACTGATATAATATGTATAGAATCGCAGGCCAACATCTTGCATATCGACCAAAAGAACATCAAACGCACGCATCTTCTCATCCGAGGGGCGCTGTGCATTGCCATCGTATAACGACCATATGGGCACACCAGTCTTCTCATCCACCGAACTTGCCACGTGCTCACCAGCATCGGCCGTACCACGAAAACCGTGCTCGGGCGAGAAGATACCGACCAAATTAATGCCCTTCCCAATGAGCATATCAACCAGGTGCTCCTGACCAACCATTGCGGTATGGTTAGCCAATACGGCTACACGCTTACCCACGAGCGATGGCAGATACTCCGCCGTGCGCTCGGCTCCGACCGTAATAGTTACGGGAGCAGGCTCTGCACCACTACACGAGAGGCAGAGCAGAGCGAATATGGTTAAAAGAAGATGTTTCATTTGCATTCGATTTTAGACAAGCATACTATACGCTTTCGGCGCCACCCGTCTGCATCAGGTACTCCTTGATAAAGCCGTCCAGGTCACCATCCATAACAGCCTCCACGGCCGAGGTCTGAGATCCCGTGCGGTGATCCTTCACACGGCGATCGTCAAAGACGTAGGAGCGTATCTGCGAGCCCCACTCGATGCGTTTCTTCGTCGCCTCCAAGGCCTGCTGTGTAGCCATACGTTTCTCTAATTCACGCTGATAGAGTTTTGAGCGGAGGATTCGCATAGCATTCTCGCGGTTCATAAGTTGCGAGCGGGTCTCCATATTCTCAATCAAAAACTCCACCGCCTCGCCCGTGTCGGGATCCTTGCCGTGGTAGCGCAGGCGCACCGCAGTCTCGACCTTATTTACATTCTGACCACCGGCGCCACTCGCGCGGAAGGTGTCCCACTCGTAATCCGAGGGGTTGATCTTTACCTCTATACTATCGTCAATGGCGGGGGTTACAAATACCGATGCGAATGTAGTCTGACGTTTGTTGTTGGCATTAAAGGGCGATAGGCGAACCATACGATGCACGCCATTCTCGCTCTTGAGGTAGCCGTAGGCATAGTCGCCCTCGATCTCCAATGTGCAGGACTTGACTCCCACCTCGTCGCCCGCCTGATAATCCATCATGCGGTACTTATAGCCGTGAGCGTCGCACCAGCGGGTGTACATACGCAGCAGCATCGAAGCCCAATCAAGAGCCTCCGTGCCACCGGCACCGGCATTGATGTCCATAATAGCACCCATCTTATCCTCCTCGCCACGCAACATATTGCGAAGTTCAAGAGCCTCGATAAGTTCCATCGTGTGGGCGTAGTGCTCCTCCATCTCGGCTTCTGTGGCGAGTTCTGCAGCCACAAATTCGGGCATCAGATGCAGATCCTCAACAGCCTTTGCCACAGCGTCATAATCCTCAACCCACGACTTGATGCCCGCAACCTTACGCAGTTGCTTCTGCGCGGCATCGGCATCGTCCCAGAATGTGGGGTCTTGAGTTCGCTCCTCTTCGTTTTGCAGGTCTATACGTCGCTGAGCGATGTCAAAGACACCTCCCCAACGAATCCTGTCGTCTTATAGCCTCTTTAATCTGTTCTTCAGATACCATTCTCTATTACGTTATGTTATCTCACTTCCAAAAGCATACCTTGCGGCCCGTGGCCGCATATACAAATCTAACCCACCCCCTAATCCCCCGCCTCAGGCAGGGGACTTTGGTCGCTACGCTCCTCAGGTGCAGGGCCAAAAGTCTTTAGAGGTTATTACCTTTCTTCTTTATCTTTGCTCTTATTTTTATAATAGCCCTCATATGATGCGCCAAGTGCAACTCCGACACTCAGCCACAAAGCGATGTTGTCGGTGGCAATACCTACCATCACGCCCAATGCAATGCCTATGGCGATACCGTGACCTTGCTCAAATTTTTTCTTCCCCTCTGCCATAATCTCTCTCCATCTTTTACTCCCTTAAAACGTCTTATGATTAGGCTAATAGATGTAACCTAAAAATTGTATAACAAGAACTATTTTGAAGCTGCTCGCAGACTGCAAAACCGCAGTTTACTCGACGTAAATGAGGATTTTGCAGACAAGGCAGATGCCGAAATAGCCTTGTTTGACAATTTTTATTCGATCTCCCAATCCACGCCATCCTTGCGATCCTTAACGCGGATGCCGATGGCAGTGAGTTCGTTACGAATCTTGTCCGACGTAGCCCAATCCTTATTGGCCTTGGCATCCTGACGAACGGCAAGGATCATATCCACAACCTTCTTCAACATATCGCCACCTCCTGCGGCACCCTCCTGCTTCTCGTTCTTTAGACCGAGGATGTCGAATGTATAGAGGTTGAAGATACGCTTGAGCTCCGCGAGATCGGCCTCCGAAATGGTCTGCTGACCCTCGGCAATCTGGTTGATGATACGCACCCAATCAAACAAAGCAGAGATCACGATCGGAGAGTTCAAGTCATCATCCATAGCCTCCTGGCAACGCTTCTCCAAATCAGCCACTACAATACCCTCCGACGTAGCAGCGGCGGGTTTCAACTTACCCAGCGTCTCAATACCCTTCATCAGACGGTCGAGACCCTTCTCGGCAGCCTGCAAAGCGGCGTTAGAGAAGTCGAGCGTCGAGCGATAGTGAGCCTGAAGGATAAAGAAGCGGATGGTCATCGGTGTGTAGGCCTGCTCCAACTTGGGGTGCTGGCCACCAAAGAGTTGCTCCATGGTGATGAAGTTACCGTACGACTTACCCATCTTCTGACCGTCGATAGTAATCATATTGTTATGCACCCAGTAGCGAGCCGAATCCTTGCCCAAAGCTGCCGTAGCCTGTGCAATCTCGCACTCGTGGTGGGGGAACATCAGGTCCATACCGCCACCGTGGATATCGAACTGCTCACCCAAATATTTGCACGACATAGCCGAGCACTCCATATGCCAGCCGGGGAAGCCGTCAGACCACGGCGAGGGCCAGCGCATAATATGTTCGGGCGAAGCCTTCTTCCAGAGTGCGAAGTCGTATGAGTGACGCTTGTCGCCCTGACCATCCAGGTCGCGTGTGTTGGCTACTATATCGTCGAGGTTACGACCCGAGAGTTTTCCGTAGTGGTAATCCTTGTTGTACTTCTCAACGTCGAAATAGACCGAGCCATTTGATTCATAGGCATAGCCTGCATCGAAGATGCGCTTCACGAAGTCGATCTGTTCGATAATGTGTCCCGATGCGTGTGGCTCAATCGAGGGTGTGAGAACGTTCAACTGCTCCATAGCCTTGTGGTAACGCTCGGTGTAGTAGTGAGCCACCTCCATAGGCTCCAACTGCTCCAGACGAGCCTTCTTTGCGATCTTATCCTCACCCTCGTCGGCATCGTGTTCCAGATGACCCACGTCGGTGATATTACGGACGTAGCGCACCTTGTAGCCTGAAGCCTTAAGGTAGCGGAACAACAAATCGAAGGTAATCGACGGGCGGGCGTGTCCCAAGTGCGGATCACCATATACGGTAGGACCACATACGTACATACCTACACGACCCTCATTCAAGGGTTCGAAGAGCTCCTTGCGACGCGAAAGCGTATTGTATAAATTGAGTTTTGATTCCATAGTCTTGATATTTTCTACAAAAATAACGATTTTTTTGTGGATAAACATCACGCCACGGCGAAATTTACCCTATTACATCCAATTTATACCTTCTAAGGAAATATCTTTAGATATTTGAAGTTAATTTTGTAACTTTGTCCGATTAATTAATTATTCGTAGTGATATGAGACTTTTGCAAGTAATATACACAGCTGCGTTCGCGTTACTCATTGTAGTTGGTAGCGCACAGGCACAAGAGTTGCGTTTTAATGCCAATCATAAGTTTAAGATTGTGCAGTTTACCGACGTACATTGGATATACAACGACCCCGCATCCGAGGAGGCAGCCGAACGTATGCGCGAAGTGCTCGATGCCGAGCAACCCGATTTGGTGATATATACGGGCGATATAATCTTCGCCAAGCCCGCTGCACCCGCATTGCAAAGGGCGCTGGAGCCCGTCATTGAGCGTGGTATTCCCTTTGCCGTGACGTGGGGTAACCACGACGATGAGCAGGATATGACCCGTGCCGAGCTATCGGCCTACATCAAGGATATGAAGGGCAACCTCACATCTCACACCGAGGGTATATCGGGCCAGACAAACTATACACTCAGCGTGCGTTCTTCGGATGGGGAGCGTGATGCTGCCGTGCTGTATATTTTCGACAGCCACTCATACTCAAAGATCGAGAAGGTGAAGGGCTACGATTGGATCAAGCACGATCAGGTGGCGTGGTATCTCGACCGCAGCAAGACCTTCACTGCAGCAAACAACGGAAAGCCCTTGCCCGCATTGGCGTTTATGCATATTCCGTTGCCCGAGATGCGAGATATGACGCAGAACCAGAACATCTACATGGTAGGCACACGCAAGGAGATGGTTTGCGCTCCTGAAATCAACACGGGTCTTGCTACGGCAATGCTCTCGGCTGGCGATGTAATGGGTCTGTTTGTGGGCCACGACCACGTTAATGACTATGTAGTAGATTGGTATGGCATACTGATGGGTTATGGTCGTTTTACGGGTGGCAAGACCGTATATCACGACATCCCGGGCGGAAATGGCGCACGTGTAATAGAACTCACCGAGGGTAAGCGCGACATTCACACCTGGATACGCATCAAGGGTGGCAAGGTACTCAACGAGGTGATGTTCCCCGCAGATGCAGAGTAAATAGCAGAAAAACAAGAAATAAAAAGAGATATTATGAATTTTAACCGTTGGGACAGAATAGTCGGTTGGTGTGTATTTGCCGTAGCCGCTATCACATATTTGCTCACGATGGAGCCCTCGTCGAGTCTGTGGGACTGCGCCGAGTTTATCGCAACATCATATAAACTGGAGGTGGGGCACCCTCCCGGAGCGCCTCTGTTTATGCTTATGGCACGCATCGCTACGATGTTTGCACCCTCGACCTACTATGTTCCGCATATGGTCAATGCGATGAACTGCCTGGCAAGTGCATTCTGTATCCTGTTCCTCTTCTGGACCATCACGCACCTTGCACGTCGCATCTTCACTGCCGGAGGCCGTGAGTTTACCTCATCGCACAAGATTGCTGTGCTGGGCGCTGGTGCTGTGGGTGCGTTGGCCTATACGTTTACCGACACGTTCTGGTTCTCGGCCGTAGAGGGTGAGGTGTATGCCCTATCGTCGATGTTTACGGCTCTTGTCGTTTGGTTGATGCTTAAGTGGGAGGAGCAGGCCGATGAACCGCACTCAACGCGCTGGATCATACTTATTGCCTACCTTATGGGACTATCGATAGGTGTGCATATCCTGAACCTGTTGACTATCCCAGCGTTGGTATTTATCTACTACTTCCGCAAGTATGATAAGATTACGCTCAAGGGTATTGTTTATGCTACGCTGATTGCCTTGGCTATCCTCGGCTTTATTAACGGCATAATCATCCCCTACACCGTATATCTGGGTGCTATGGTCGATGTATTCTTCGTGAATACGTTGGGACTGCCCGTCAATTTGGGTATTACGGTATTTGCATTGGCGATGTTTGCGACGCTATTCTACTTTATCTTCCGCACTCACCGTGCCGGCAAGCGTATATGGAATCTGATTCTGGTTGCCACGACGATGATTCTTATCGGCTTCTCGTCTTACGCTACCGTAACGATTCGTGCCGTTGCCAATCCCCCGATGAACAGCAACAACCCCAACAATCCGCACGCTCTGCTGGCGGTGCTGAATCGCGATCAGTATGGTAACCGCCCGCTGTTGTATGGTCCCTACTACTCGTCGCCCGTGGATGATGTTGTGGAGGAGACATCGTACCACTACAATGCCGAGAGTGGCCGTTATGAGCAGGTGACACAACTTGTCGATTACACCTACCCTGCGGAGTTTATGCACCTCTTCCCCCGTCTGTGGAACGCCAACAAGGGCGAGGCGGCCTATAAGCCGTGGGCTGCATACCGCACAAAGATTGATGTTCTGCGTGACGAGAATGGTGAGCCTCTGACAGACGAGCAGGGTAACGTGATGCGAGGCGAGGTGCTGGACTTCGGTCGCACGGTATATGATACGGTGACGGGTGAGCGTTTCACCGAGCCTACGTTCGGTGAGAACCTCTACTACTTCTTCACATATCAGCTCAACTATATGTACTGGCGATACTTCCTCTGGAACTTTGTAGGTCGCCAGGACGACATACAGGCCGATGGCGAGACTATCGCTCATGGCAACTGGCTCTCGGGTATAACCGCTCTGGATGAGATATACCTCGGTCCGCAGAGTGGCCTGCCACGCGAGATGGCCGAGAACCCGGCACGCAATACTTACTTCTTCCTGCCATTCCTGCTCGGATTGTTGGGACTTATCTATCAGCTCAACCGCGACCAGCGCAACTTCACGGTCGTGATGTGGCTCTTCATTATGATGGGTATAGCGTTGGTGGTATATTTCAATACGGGTCCCGGCGAGCCGCGCGAACGTGACTATGTATATGCAGGTTCATTCTACGCCTTCTGTATATGGATCGGAATGGGTGTATTGGCATTCTACGATCTTATCACGCTGGCTCTTGGCACAAAGCAGGCTCGCACGGCAGCTATTGGAGCGATTGTAATGTGCAGCAGCGTGCCTTTGGTGCTTGCCACCGAGAACTGGGATGACCACGACCGTTCGGGTCGTACGATGCCTCGCGACATAGGCTGGAACTACTTGCAATCACTGCCAGAGAATGCTATTCTGATTAACTATGGCGACAACGACACCTTCCCCGTATGGTTCAACCAGGAGGTGGATGGCGTACGTCCCGACGTGAGAATTATGAACTCAAGCTATCTGGGTGGCGGCTGGTATATCGACGAGATGAAGACTGCTGCCAACGATGCGGCTCCCGTGCCGTTCAGCCTTACGGGCGACAAGTACCACTTCGTGAATGACGCCGTACCTGTCCGCGACCGCGTAGATCGCGTGGTGGATATAAAGGAGATTATCGACTTCATCGCACGCGAGGATGAGGCTACGAAGTTGCAGTTGGTGGATGGATCACTCATTGACTACATCCCTGCACGTCGCATTGCAATCCCCGTAAACAAGGATAACGCCATAGCCTCGGGCATCGTGAAGGAGGAGGATCGCGACCTGATGGTCGATACGGTATATATCAACATCGCAGAGCGCAAGACCCGCCTCGACAAGAGCGAGATGATGCTTTTGGATCTGTTGGCCAACTTCGACTGGAACCGACCGATTTGCTTCACTCAGATATATATCCTGCAGGACTTCGGTCTGTTGGATTACCTGCAGTTTGACGGCTATTCGTACCGCCTGGTGCCCATCCTTACACCCTACCAGTCGGCGTGGGACATCGGTCGCATCGACACCGACGTGGCATATCCTCTGCTGAAGGATACCTTCCGCTATGGCAATATTGCTGAGGAGGGCGTTCTGGCAGATCACTTTACACAGTACAACCTGCGTGCTTCACGCGCCCGTGAGGCTTTCGCACGCGTAGCACGTGCGCTGATTGACGAGGGTCAGAACGACAAGGCTTTGGAGTTGCTGGATAAGGGCCTGGAGGTATTGCCTTCACCCAAGATCCGTTATTCGGATGCTAGCACCTATCCATTTATCGAGGGTTACTATTCGCTCGGCGAGTGGGAGAAGGGCGATGAGCTGATGCAGGGTTATATCGAGACGCTGATCGAATATATCGAGTACTATCTCCAATTTGACGGCGTGCAGGCATCGCTGGTGAACAACATTATCCACGAGAAGATGTCGAGTCTGTTCGAGTTGTACTACTTGGCAGCATACGCGCAGCGCAACGATATAGTCTCTTCATTGAACGACTACTTCCGCACGTTTGGCTACACGGACGAGGAGTTGATCGTGCCTGGTGCCGATCCCTCGACAATGATTGATGCGGCAACGGTCGATTTTAATTAACAAGGATATGAAACGATTGGCTCAACTGCTACTCTCTGCTGCCTTGGTCGCAACAACTGCGTGCCAGAGGACAAGCAACGCGGAACTACAGGATTTCGATATCGAGATCTACCGACCACAATATGCCGTAGGCTTTGAGATTGTGGGCGCCGAGGGCTTGCAGAGCACCATCCTGAGGGTACACAACCCCTGGCAGGGCGCAGAGGATATTATAGAACAACTCTTCATATCACGCAATGGCGAGCCCGCACCCAAGGGCTTCGTGGGGCAGGTCATAGAGGGTGATGCCGAGCGTATCATCTGTATGTCCTCATCCTATGTGGCTATGCTGGATGCCATAGACGAAGTAGAGCGTGTAGTGGGTGTGTCGGGCATTAATTTTATCTCAAACGAGTACATCCAGCAGAATCGTGACAAGGTACGCGATGTGGGCTACGATAGCGAGGCTAACTATGAATTGATAGTTGCGCTGGATCCCGACATTGTACTGCTGTATGGTGTTACGGGGACTTCGACTATCGAGAATAAGCTACGAGAGTTGGGTATCCCCTATGCCTATATCGGCGAATACCTCGAGGAGATTCCCTTGGGCAAGACCGAGTGGATGGTGGCAATGGGAGAGATCGCGGGCAAACGAGAGGAGGCGGAGCAGATTTTTGCGCAGATTCCGCAACGCTATAACGCCCTCAGGGAGCAGGCCACGGCTGCGACTACCCCAGCACCGAAGGTTATGATCAATACACCTTATGCCGACTCGTGGGTTATGGCCTCAACGTCGAGTTATGTTGCACGCCTTATCTCCGATGCTGGTGGCGACTATATCTACCGCCGTAACACCTCAAACACCTCAATGCCTATCGATCTGGAGGAGGCTACACGCCTGAGCGCCGAGGCCGATGTATGGATCAATGTAGGCAGCCTATCCACCCTGGATGATATGCGCCGTCAATTTCCTAAATTTGCCGATACGCCGTGCGTTCAACAAGGAGCAGTATTCAACTGCGACAAGCGCAGTCACCCCACCGGTGGCAACGACTATTGGGAGTCGGGTGTTATGAATCCCGACCTTGTGCTTCGCGACCTGATAAAGATCTTCCACCCCGAGCTTATTGCCGAGGAGTTTGTATATTATCGTCAGCTGGAATAGGATGCAGAGATTAAACGAAAAAGACGCAGTAGAGCGATGCTACTGCGTCTTTTTCGTCTATAAGCATAGATCCTGCAATGGAGAGGGTGTGCCTCCTTGTTTTTAAGTCGAAGAGTGTAATGGCGTTACAATCTCTCGCAGAACTCTATCTTTTCGTTGTTTGGGCCCAAGATTATGAAATATTTTATGCCTCGTTCCCAGAATGGCAACGACTGAAGCCCGCCATCAAGGATAGTTAGTCCCATTGCCTGAGCTTTCTCATAGAGCGCATCTATCTGCTTCACGTCGATGGCTATATGGTCAATAGCTCCGGCTTGCATCGTCGCGGCATAATTCTGATAAGTCTCAATGACAAGGTTGTGCAGCTGCAAAAAGGCAACCTGCTCGTCGCCATTGGCGGTCTGCATAATGAGCTTAAAGCCCAACTGCTCATAAAAGGCCTTCGTAAGTTCAATATCGTTTGTCGGAACGCCTATATGCTGTAGGCCTGTACAAAAATCGTTTATATTCATATCTCACCTTTTAGTTAGTCCATACACTCGGCATCCTTGATGCGACAACCCCACAGGGCGTAAGAAAGCATAACGAGTTCGCAAACCAAAGCGATGCTCCATGTCCACTGCCAACTGCCAACCGCATCGGCAAATGCACCCTGCAATACGGGGAATACTGCACCTCCGAAGACACCCATCATAAATACACCAGACGCCTTTGAGGTATATTTTTTCAGACCCTTTATCGATAGTGTAAAGATACAGCTCCACATAACCGAATGGCATAGACCTACAGAGACGAGAATCCACAGATTGTTTGTAATCATAGCCACAATGATCTGAGCCGTAGCGATGATGGTTGTAGCGGCAAGCAGTTTGCGCGGAGAGATGCTGTCGAAGAAACTGAATGTCATACGACCAACCATAAAGCCACCCCAATATAACGTTGCAAGAAGCGCAGGAATACCCAAATCCAAGCCCCATAGTATCAAATGATCCTTGCCAAAGAATGAAAGGCCATGACCGGCATCAATAAGTTCCATGGCGTGCAGATTTACATTTACACCAATCGACACCTCCGTGCCCACATAGAAGAATATGGCTACAACACCCAACGTGAGATGTCTGAACGACCACACGCTACGCTCCAGTTTTTCATCACCCTCGGCACGAGTGCCCTCAATATCGGGCAGACTCAGGCGTGAGGTTACGATGGTCGTAATGACAATGCAAAGAGCAATTAGCAAGAAGGGGATCATCAGCTGATCGGCCGTAACACTATCTAAGGCCACACCGGCAAAGATTATACCCGTAACAAAGAATGGGGCGATAGTGGTTCCGAAAGAGTTGATCGCACAGACTATATTCATACGCTGAACGGGTTGCGTACCAGGCAGATCGTAGGCTGCGACATAGGGGTTGATAACCACCTGCAGCAGAGCCGCAGAGGTACCCATAAGGAACGATCCGAGCAGGAAGATGAAGTAACCATACGGCACCTGATCACCCATAATCGTTAAGTGTGCATCGCCATAGTGAACCACTACCCACGACGAGAGCGAGTAGGTGAGCAGACCAGCTACCATCACACACAAAGCACGAAGAAGAGTTATCTTGTATCCGTGTTGGTTAATCCACTTGCCACCCAGCGAGCTATTGAGCAGATAACCCAGGAAGAAGAAGAACGAGATAAGCGTGGTGAGCGTATTTCTTAACTCATCGGCGTGTGAAAGGAAGGCAATCTTCAGTGGGCCCTGAAACTGCCCATTCACGGTAGTCAGAAAGCCCACTATGAAATATATGAATGTAAGAACCACAAAGGGCCCGAGTCCATTGCGCTTTTGCATATTCATCTCATTTAAGTTTGGGATAACTGTCACTACAATATGCTCTCAAGTACAGGCATAGCACCTCGTTGCTTTATCTCGCTCACCATCTGCAGATATAGCTCTACAAATGCTTGCGAAGCCTTCAGATCGGTGCTGCTGAAAGCCGAGAGCGACAAGAAGGCAACAGGATTATCGCTCGCTATGACAACCTCATCCTCGGCCGTGAGCCACGGCTCGGCAACCTCAAACGAGACACCATTGTCATCCACCTTATACTTCAGATAGTGGCGATAGGCGGCAATCAGATATGCTACTCGCTTCAGTTCGGCTCCATCGGCAATCATCTTAATCAGATTGGGCATAACATATACAGGGAACTTCGATATACCATCAAAGCACAGACGTGCCACCTGATCGCTTACCGAACGGTTGCCAAACCTCTCGACAAGAGTCTGCTTGTAGAGTTCGAGATCGGTATTTCCGGGAGCAGGAACATAGGGAGTAATATCCTCATCCATAAATACACGTACGAACTTGGCAATACGCTCGTCGTGCATCGCATCATCCACCTTGCGATATCCCGACAGGAACGAGGGATAAGACAACAAGGTGTGAGAGGCATTAAGCAGGCTGAGTTTCATATTCTCGTATGCGGTTACATCGTCGGTAAATTCGGCACCTACCTTCTCCCATGCGGGGCGACCGGCGATGAAGTTATCCTCGATAACCCACTGAATGAAATCCTCGCAATAGACAGGAGCCTTATCCTCCACGCCATTCTTTTCATTTAAGCGCACAATATCTTCGGGGCGAGTAGCTGGCGTAATACGATCGACCATGCTATTGGGGAATGTAACATTTTGGGCTACCCACTCGGCCAGCTCCTCGTCCTGAGCCTTGAAGAAAGTGCAGAATGACTTACGGGCCGTGTTGCCATTATGTTGCAGATTATCACACGACAAGATTGTAATTGGACCGTTGCCCAAAGCCTTGCGTCGGCGCAGACCCTCGGCTATAAATCCGAAAACCGTCTTGGGTGAGTGAGGATTCTGCAAATCGTGCTGAATGGTCGGCTCGTTTAGGATAAACTCTCCGGTGGACTTCTCCATATTATATCCACCTTCGGTGATGGTAAGCGTGATGATACGGATACTCTTGTCGGCAATCTTTGCAATGATGGCTTCTGCCTCCTCCATAGCCCAATATAGTTCAACCAGCGAGCCAATACGATATGCCTCATCCACTCCATCGCGGCCACACACGGTGAGCGTATAGATTTGCTCCTGAGATTTCAGCGAGCGATACAGGGGCTCATCCGTAGGCAAAAGCATTGCGCCACATATAGCCCACTGCTGCTGCGATGGATCCTCTAAAAGCAGATTGGTATAATACTCTGCGTGAGCACGGTGGAAATTACCTACACCAATGTGCAGAATACCGGCTGCCACCTGATTACGGTCGTAATTGTAAGAAATTAGTTGTGTTTTCATAATAGCGAAAATATATTTTTTACATCATTTTACATCATTTCGCTCCTGCCATGGACGCAAGGCCTAACAAATTTACAATTTTGAGAACTAAAAGTCAAGGAATATCAATATATTTTGACTGAAAAATATGGTTGATACCAAGATTTCACGGATTGTGTAGCTAAAATTGAATTATTTTTTGTAAATTGCCAAAACTTGCGAAGTTGAGGGGTGAGATTGATTTTTCTCGCTATGAACGAGGAGGATAGTTGCAATAACGCCAAATCATGTTTTAATTTTTTACTATACAAAATCTTTATATCCATATACTGAAAACAACATGAAAACCAATTACGAAGTAAGATATGCCGCGCATCCACGCGATGCCAAAGGCTACGACACAGCTCGCTTAAGAGAGGATTTTCTGATCGAGAAAATTTTTGCTGTCGATGAGGTCAATATGGTCTATTCGATGTACGACCGCATGGTTGTGGGTGGAGCAATGCCCGTGAGTGAGGCGTTGAAGTTGGAGGCGATAGATCCACTCAAGGCCGAGCATTTCCTTTCGCGCCGAGAGTTGGGCATCTTCAACGTTGGAAGCAAGGGTCGCGTGAAGGTCGGTGAAGAGTGTTTTGAACTCGACTTCAAAGAGGCTCTATACTTGGGTGCGGGAGATCGCGATGTGGTATTCGAGAGTGTGGATGGCAGTGCACCTGCAAAATTCTATCTCAACTCTTGTGTGGCACATCACACCTACCCCGACCGTAAGGTAACCAAGGCCGACGCCATCGTTGCGCATATGGGATCACTGGAGGGTTCGAATGATCGTAACATCAATAAGATGTTGGTGCGTGAGGTTCTCCCGACCTGCCAATTGCAGATGGGTATGACCGAGCTTATGACGGGAAGCGTATGGAACACCATGCCAGCCCACGTTCACTCGCGCCGTATGGAGGCTTATTTCTATTTCGAGGTACCTGAGGAGCACGCCGTATGTCACTTTATGGGTGAGGTAGATGAGACCCGTCACATCTGGATGCGAGGCGAACAGGCTGTACTGTCGCCCGAGTGGTCGATCCACAGCGCAGCAGCTACGCACAACTACACCTTCATTTGGGGTATGGGTGGCGAGAATCTTGACTACTCGGATCAGGACTTTTCTTTGATTACGGATCTAAAGTAGGCTCGCGATATGGTAAGTTATTCATTGGAAGGCAAGGTTGCACTCGTTACGGGTGCAGCATACGGAATAGGCTTTGCCATGGCAGAGGCTTTGGCTGAGGCTGGGGCTAAAATCGCCTTTAACTGCCGTAGCGAAGAACATCTGCAACGGGCGCTGGATGATTACAGGGCCAAGGGCATTGAGGCCAAGGGATATATCTGCGATGTAAGGGATGAAAAGGCTGTTGTAGAGATGATTCGCAGCATAGAGCAGGAGTTGGGCGCTGTGGATATTTTGGTCAATAATGCAGGTATCATCAAACGTATCCCTATGCACGAGATGTCGGTTGAGGAGTTCTCCGAGGTGGTGGATATAGATCTTGTAGCACCGTTTATCGTGTCAAAGGCGGTTATCCCGAGCATGATTGAGCGTGGCGGAGGAAAGATAATCAACATCTGCTCGATGATGTCGGAGTTGGGTCGTGAGACCGTATCGGCATACGCGGCAGCGAAGGGGGGCCTGAAGATGCTCACACGCAACATCGCATCGGAGTATGGAGCATATAACATCCAATGCAACGCCATCGGACCGGGTTATATCGCAACACCGCAGACTGCGCCATTGCGAGAGCCTGACAAAGATGGCAATCCACATCCGTTCGATAGTTTCATAATCGCCAAAACCCCCGCAGCACGCTGGGGCACACCCGAGGATTTGAAGGGGCCGATACTCTTCCTGGCATCCGAGGCTTCGGACTTTGTGAATGGCCACGTATTGTATGTCGATGGTGGAATTTTGGCATATATAGGTAAACAACCCAAATAAATGATCTTATGAAGAGAGCATTGCTGATTCTGCAGTTATTATGGCTTTGCGGATGTGGAGTTGCAGATGGTGTTGATGTCACCGTGACCAACCCTTCATCCTACGCACGCACGCTTGAAAGTGTGGAGATCGCGTGGACAGAATTAGATAAACGCGGAATCACGGCAGAACAGGTGATTGTAGAGGATGAGCAGCACAATCAGATACCCTCGCAGGTTATTTTCGATAAAGGGGGTGTAGCGCAGCGACTCCTTTTTCAGGCATCAGTCGAGGCTTCAGGCAAGAGTCGATATAAGATTAAAAGAGGCGTTGCCGACACTTACGAGGCAATGGTCTATGGTCGCCATGTGCCCGAACGATTGGATGACTATGCGTGGGAGAACAACCTGACGGCTTACCGTATCTATGGCCCGCGATTGAGCGATCCCAAGACCCAAGGTGTGGATGTATGGGTAAAAAACACAGAAAAACTGATCATCAACGAGTGGTTTGCCCGCAATGATTACCATCACAACTATGGCGAGGGTATGGATTGCTATAAGGTGGGTAATACACTCGGCGGTGGAGCTTTGGCCGTTGTGCAGGATTCGCAACTGCTTCTGAGCGGAAACTATCAGAGTCAAGAGTGCGTGGCAAATGGACCGTTGCGTACCGAAGCAGAGTTTGTCTATGCGCCTATCGAGGTCGATGGTCACGATGTGGCTATCAAACGCCGTATATGGCTCGATGCCAATAGCCGTTTTAGTTATCAGGAGTATGAGCTGAGTGGGTTCGAAGGTGAGATAGAGGTTGCGGCAGGTATGGTGATGCACGATGTAAAAGATATCTCGCAGGGCGAGAATTGGATAGCTCTCACCGAGCCGGCATCAGATAGCAGTGATCCCGAACGTGATGGCGACATATTGTTGGGTGTGATCTTGCAGGGAAATGAGGGACAGAATCGTTTTCAGACGCTCTCTTCACCCGATCCGCAACTCCGACACGCATTGATTTTGCGTAAGGCGAAGGCCGGGGAGAAGATTCTTATGCTCAACGGCTCGGCGTGGAGCCACGCCGGCGTAGAGGGTGGCGCTGCGTGGGCCAAGGAGGTGCAGCAGGCTGCCGACAGACTGAATAACCCGCTTCGTGTAAAGATCAAGTAGAGGTTCAAGGAACTATCGAAATGGACAAATGATTAAGGAGTGTTATCCGGCACTCCTTATATTTTTGGTTGTTCAGAAAGTTGGACTGCGGAATTGACGCAGCCGCTACGCTTTCCTGCGTCTTTCCCTTGGAGTCCTCGGATATAAACAAGTATCATTGGCAAGTTCTGCAAAGCAGAATATCTTTCGCAATATAAGCAGTTGCAAGTGTGCAAGCACCCACAACTGCTTATATTACAAAAGCCACCCCTTACGGAGTGGCTTGCCAATGATGCTTGTTTGCATCGCTCGTGATTCCGGCGGGATTCGAACCCACGACCCACAGCTTAGAAGGCTGTTGCTCTATCCAACTGAGCTACGGAACCATCACACAGTCCTTCGCGGACTTTTGCGACGCAAAAATAAAGCATTTATTTCTTTTATCCAAAAAAACCTACATTTTACTCCATTTTTACCCAATAGTCCTTGGTTATTAGCAATATTAAAAACACTATTTATATTCTTTATATACTATTTTTAGATTTATTATCACTAATATTGTAGTATAAAATCACTATTCACATATTAATTTATCTATCTATGACACAACAAATTTATGTGCCTCCCACAATCGAGGTAATTGAAGTAAAAATCGAAAAAGGCTTTGCCACATCCACACCTAATTTCCCGATCAATGATTGGGGTAACCAAAACTTTTAAGCTATGAAGAGATATCTTTCATTACTGATGCTCGCTACCCTACTTGCGTGCAACAACGACCACGAAGCGACCCTCACGAATGGAGTAACAATCAAGGCTACACAACAAACCCGCACCTCTTTCGATGGTTCTCAATCAGCATGGAGCGCAGGCGACAAACTTCAAGTAGCCATAGGTGCTACGGGTGCGACTCTCACAACTCACGAGTTTGTAAACGACGATCCCTCGGCAGGCCTGTTTACCAACAACGAGCTCACTCTCGACAATACTCTCACCTACGATTTATACGCATTGCACACTGCTCAAAATACTGTGCCTGACAACGGCGTGGCAGAAGTGCTAATCGGTGCAGCATCGCAACAGCAAACAGGCGATTCTGCGGCTCATATTGCAGCACTGGACCCGCTATATGGTTCGGCAACGGGCGTGCAGGCAAACAACATCGCCATCGGGATGAATCACACCGCCGTAGTGCTCCGCATCGAGGTTAAGAACGCGACCGAGGAGGATATAGCAGGCATTAAGAGCGTACAGATTACCGCTCCCAAGGGCGTGCAGTTATACGGTACGGGCACGATTGATTTTGCCAGCAAAAAAGTTGCGATGGGTAGCGACGGAGCGAACTCAATTACTATAAATATTCAGAACTCGGGCACTCTCGATGCGGGCTCGGCATTTACAGTATGGGCTGCCACGGCACCATTTGAAATGGCAGCAAACAGTGTAATGCGCTTTACGGTAACGACCTCTGACGACAAGGTGCTGGAGTATAAGAAAGAGTTTGCGGCATCGACCGACTTTGAGGCCGGAGTGATTATGAGCACAACAATAGCACCAGAACCTCGCCCCGAGCAGATTGTTATCCAATGGGGTTATCTTGATGGATACACCGCACCCGTGGGCATGCCATCGTGTGAGTCGGATATTGCTGCGGAGAACACGGTCAATAAGATTGGAGCAACTAGCGGTTCATATCCTACCGAATATGGTAATATCGAAATAGATAGCGATGTCAAGTATGCTTATGTCATTGCATCAAAATGCATTAGATTCCGCGATTTAACAAGCGCAAAATCAGCAGATATTAAATTGCCAATTATCGATGGTTATAAACTTACACAGGTCGCGACAACTGTTGGATCAGGGCACAATACAGGCAAACGTAGCAACATTAGCATAAGCATTATGCCATCAGAATTAGGAGCTAAAACACCATCAGGAACCACTACTTTTGATTTAGAGAATTCAATTAGCACCCAGCAGTATAGTATTCATATCAGCAATACAACTGACGTCAAAACACCCTGTGATATTACGGGTATCCAATTAACCTATGTTTTGGAATAACCCGTAGGCTATAAACAAAAAAAATCCCGAGACCGCAAGTCTCGGGATTTTTTAATCTCGTATATCTATTAGAAGTACTGGCCACGAAGATCCTCGATCTCGCCCATATTCTGCAGAGCGATAGAGGCCAACTGATAAGCGTTGTTCTCAAGAGTAGCCATCTGACGAACCTTCTCGGCATCAGCGGTCTGAGTCTCCGACTTAGTGATCTCGTCAACAACGAATACTACTGCGTTAGAGTAACCCTTAACAGGAGCTGACAACTGACCCGTAGCGGTTGTGTTAGCGATAGAACCAGCCAAATGGGGCTCCAAAGGCAACATTGCTACACCGTAGTCGTTCATCTTAACATTGGTGAAAGGAGTAATCTCAACACCTGCTGTCTTAGCAACCTCGTCAATGTTTGAGCCGGCCAACTTAGCCTTCAATACCTCGAACTTCTTGTCACGCATCAAGGTCTCGCGAATAACCTCGCTAACATCCGATACGGCCATATACTCGGTATCGTCAATGCCGGTAAGCATAGCAACAACGTATGAGTTACCCAAAGTGAAGATCTCCGAGATCTCCTGCACATCGGCACCATAAGCCCAACGTACAACCTCGTGAGAGTTATCAAGACCTACGATTGAACGCTCACCCTGAGAAACACGTGCTACACGGGGAGTAACGGCAGCAGCCGAAGCAGCAGCGTTGAAGTTATCGAGTGAGCCCTTGCCATCAACAGAGAAGATGCTGGCGATGTTGTGAACATCACGACGAGTAGCCGATGAAGCCTCAACGGGGATAGCGATAGAACCTACCAATACGTGCTTCTTAGCAGCATCAGCGCGTGTAACCTTGATGAGCTGAGTAACGCCCGATACGGTAACCTTTACAACGTCACCCTTCTTAGCCGTTGCCAAAGGCTCAGCCAACTCGGGAGTAAGAGCAGAGAAAGGAACAACACCAATCTCACCACCCAACTCGGCAGAAGCAGCATATGAAGAGTGTGCGCGAGCAGCCTCAGCGAAATCGGCACCACCCTGAAGAGCAGTGTACAAGCTGTCAATCAACTCGGTCTGTGTAGCGTCCAATACGATGTGGCTCAAGCCGAGTGAATCGGGAGCCATCTTGGTATCAACGGCACGTGACATAACCCACTCGTTACCCTTCAATACGGGACCATACTGCTCGCCATTGAGCAATACCTTCTCATCCTCGGCCAACTGATCAGCCGTAGCATAAGCAGTCGAGATGTTACCCATATTCTTGCGAATGAATGCGCGGATATCCTCAGCAGCAGCGAACTCCTCGCCCATAGTCTTTGCCTTGTTCTCGATCTCCAACATATCGTCAGATGTAGGCTCTACGTCGAACACTACGTAAGAGATTGCACGGTAAGGAGCCTTGGTGTAGAGGTGCTTATGAGCATTGAAGTAGTTGTTGATCTCAGCGTCGGTGATCTCAACAGAAGAGTTATCAACGTTAGTGTAGGGCAATACTACCATACGGCCATTGCGGCTCTCGTTAGCAGCGGTAACACCCTGCGCAACCTCCAACTTGTTGGCATAAGTACCAGCCTTAACAAGACCCATATACTTTGACATCAAACGCTCGGCTACAGCCTGCTCGTTCATAAATGACCACATGCTCTGGTACTCGGGCATTGTGCTTACCTGTGCCAAGAATGATGTTACGGCCTGAACATCGTATGCACCGGTAGTGGGATCTGCAAATGCAGTGTAGTATGCCTGTGAGAGGTGCTCACCGCTGATCATCGCCATACGCTCCTGCTCGGTTACATCCAGACCTACCTGCTGAAGGCTGGGAGTGAACAAATGCTTGGTGATGAGTGAACGCCACGTAGCAGTTGCCAATGCATCTGACTCAGCCTCGGTTGACTCTGATGCACCAGTAAAGCTCTTAACAGTCTCATACTCATTCAAATACTCCGAATAACTAATCTTATCGCCATTAATCTCGCCCACCTTGGGGTCGTTGCTACCAAAGCCCATCTCGGGACCCAGCGAAATAATAAATGCCAAAAGCGCAAGAATGATAACCACCGATACGATGATACCATACTTGGTTCTTAATGTGTTTAGACTTGCCATAAAAAATTATTGTTTTTACTTATATAATTCAGTTTTGAGCCACCAAAGATAATAAAATTATTCTGAATGACCATATTATTAGCCATATTTTTGCTATCGCTTCTTCACGCGGGCCAATTCCACACGTGTGCGGGTGGTTCTGAGCACCTTAATTTCCAATCCGCCAGCCTCGATCACGGTACCTGACGAGGGAATACCGTCGTACGTAGCAATGATATATCCCGCCAACGTATCATACTCGTCACTCTCCTCAATACCAAGCTCATAGCGCTCATTCAGATACTCCACCTCCAGACGGCACGAGAAGACATACTCATCCTCGCCCACTCTCTTCTCAACGCTCTCCTGCACGTCATGCTCATCCTCGATATCGCCAAAGATCTGCTCCAGCACATCCTCCATAGAGATTATACCTGCCGTACCGCCAAACTCATCCAACACCACAGCAACGCTCGCCTTGCGTTTGATGAAATGTTGCAAAAGCTGCTGCAGAGGCATAGTTTCGGCAACATAATCGACCTGCATAAGCACCTCCTCAATAGAGGTAGGTTTATTAAACAGACTCTTAGAATTGACATAACCCACGATAGTATCGATCGAATCACGCCACACGAAGATGCGGGAGTACTTCGACTCGACAAAACGTTCGGTAAGTTCATCTATCGACACATTGATATCAACAGCCTCGACATCCACACGCGAGATCATACAATCGCGTACACGCAAATCGGCAAAATCCAATGCATTCTGGAAGAGTTTGATCTCCTCCTCGTCCTCCTCCTGCAACTCTACGCTCTCGCCATCGACCAGATTGATCAAATCCTCGCGATTGAATGTGTAGTCTGCCTCACCATCACGCTGGCGGCTCCCAAACAGACGCAGGATACCATACGAAATAGCCGTAGTAAGGATAGCTATCGGATAGAGGAAAAGGTAGAAGCAGTATAATACGGGCGATAGGAGTTTATAATAGAAGTTGGGATTGTTCTTAATAATCGACTTGGGGATAAACTCTCCGCAAAAGAGGATGACGATAGTCGATACGATGGTCTCAAACAGCACGGAACCACCCGAAGCCATACTCTCCCAGCCAGCAAGCGATGCCACGAAACGCAGCATAAGCGACATATAGAGAGAGTAGATTACAAGGCATATATTATTTCCCACCAGAATGGTGGTAATGTATTGTCCAGATTTGCGCTCAAAGAGCTGAGCGATATAGTCAAACATGGGACTCTGCTTGCGGTCGATCTCCTCACGCAAACGATTCTTACTCAGGAATGCAATCTCCATACCTGAAAAGAATGCCGACAAGAGCAACATCACACATATGATGATAAGCGATTGTATAAGCGCAGCAGATTCCATTGATTTCGGTTATCGTTTTTCGATTGTAGTAATAGGCAACTGAACCTCATTAGGGGTCGCCTCGCCACGTTCCACGCGCTCCTTGAGTGTAGGCAGCTGACGCGCACGCGGTCTTGTAACATTTGACGAGGGCGCTACAGGGGGCGTCACCACCGGTGCCGGCTCTACCGTCTTGGTTGAGTCCGCATCGCTGGTGGTCAGATCACTATCCTCAATATAGGTTACACCCTTGAGTTTGCGATACGACCAATCCTTCATCGCCTCGTCGCTCTCGAAGCCCTCGCAATGGTGTACTTCATCACCATCGACGATCTTCGAATCGACATTGGAATAGACTTTATGTGTGGCCTGATTCCAGAAAAGTTGCGAGGTAAAGAGCTGGCGGCCGTCAGAGTTTGTCGCCACGACATCACCCTTGGCCTCCCATAACTTTCTATCCTCATAAAAAATGGCATAGTTTGCCGTCAACGTAGCCGACTCGGCACCCGTATTCTCATCGTAGATAGTAATCTTGATACCCTTACGGAACTCTCGATACGGATCGTGAGCCATGCTATACCCCTCAATGAGCGGGGTTTCGAAGTGGTACGATTTGCGACCGTTCTCCGACATTGTGATCGACATATTTTCGCTATACTCGGTCATCAACGCCTCCATCGCCGCCTGCTCCTCAACGGCAGGCTTCGCTTTACACGAGAATAGCAAGATAGCACTCCCTGCAAAAGGGAGTGCTACCGCTAAATATCGTCTAAGCGAATGTATTAACATCGTCGCAGATTATCTGTAACGAACAGTGGTGCTAACACCGCTTGCGTAACCCTTGGTAACAGTGTAACGTGCACCAGCAGTAACCTCGTTGAAGAAGCACTCCTCCTTGGTGGGGAATGAACCACGGTATGCAGATGCCATCTTCTTTGCAGCCTCCTGGATAGCGGGCTCTGAACCGAGCAACTCGATAGCCTGGTTCATGGTGTCATAAGCAGCCCAGTAACCTGCCTGTGCGGTGAAGTCACCACTTGCAGTTGCTGCGTAGCACTGCGCCATAAGGTAGGGAGCGTAACCGTTCTCGGGCTCAAGAGCCTTGATCTCCTTAGCAGCGTTCATAGCAACAGAGTGGTCGCCAGTCTGGATGCTGATCAAACCGATACGAGTGTAGAGCTTTGCACGCTCAGCGTTGTCAGTCTCAGCTGCCAAAGCCTCGTTCAAATACTTCATAGCCTTATCGAACTCGCTACGACCCTGGAAACCCTGTGCAAGGAACAATGCAGTCTCTGAAGAGGGCTTCAATGAGTAGAACTTCTCAGCAGTGTTGAAGAAGAAGTCGCTGTTGCACTGCGCACGTGACATAAGCGATACAGCCTGACCGAGCAAAGCAACATCCTCGGGCTTCTCAGCCAACTTCTTTGAGAAGAGAGACTCAAGGTTCTCGCAGCTTGCAGCACCTGAAGCACCGAAAGCAGT
>JAFUOK010000008.1 GCA_017481925.1 Alistipes sp. | reverse complement strand
TGGGGCCCTTCCACAAGAAGCCGTTAGAGGAGATGGCCGAGCGTGGCGTTAAGGGTTTCATGTCGGTGGAGATGAACGCTGGTCAGATGGTCGAGGATGTTCGTTTGGCTGTCGAGGGAAAGGCCGCTGTCGAGCATTATGGCCGCACGGGAGGTGTGATATTTACCCCCGACGAGGTCATGGAGGCACTTAAAAATAACCTTATAAAGTAAAGAACTATGGCAGAAGTAGAGATAAGAGAGGAGAATAAGGTACATGCGCGTCCGCGCTTGATTACCGACACGGTTATGCACTACTGCCCGGGTTGTAGCCACGGTACGGTACACAATCTCGTTGCCGAGGTTATCGACGAGATGGGCTTGGAGGATAAGACCATAGGTATCTCGCCCGTAGGTTGTGCCGTGTTTGCATACAACTATATAGATGTCGATTGGATCGAGGCGGCTCATGGTCGTGCGTGCGCTGTGGCTACGGCCGTGAAGCGTCTGCACCCGTCGAATATGGTCTTCACATATCAGGGCGATGGCGATTTGACGGCTATCGGTGCTGGTGAGACCATCCACGCGGCAGCACGTGGCGAGAATATCGTGACGATATTTATCAACAACTCGATCTACGGTATGACGGGTGGTCAGATGTCGCCCACTACCCTGTTGGGTATGCGTACGGCTACTACGCCCGCAGGTCGTGATGCGGCACTCAATGGCTTCCCCTATAAGATTATGGATATGCTCGCACACCTCGACGGTGCTACCTACCTTACACGTCAGAGCGTGCATACGCCTGCCGCCGTGCGTAAGTGCAAGAAGGCCATCCGCAAGGCTTTTGAGAATGCTATGGCGGGTAATGGCTACTCGATGGTCGAGGTTGTGGCTTCGTGCAATAGCGGCTGGAAACTCTCTCCCGTGGAGGCCAATCGCTGGATGGAAGAGAATGTGATGCCCCACTACGAGATGGGCGATGTGAAGTGTTCAACCCTGCCAAAATAGAAAGCGATATGAAAGAGACAATGATTATAGCAGGCTTCGGCGGTCAGGGTGTACTGTCGATGGGTAAGATTTTGGCTTACTCGGCCATTATGCAGGATTTTGAGGTTACGTGGATGCCCTCGTATGGCCCCGAGATGCGAGGCGGTACGGCTAACGTGACGGTGATAGTGTCGGATAAGAAGATTTCGTCGCCTATTGCCAATCAGTACGATACAGTTATTGTGCTGAACCAGCAGTCGATGGATAAGTTCGAGAGTAAGGTGCGCCCGGGTGGTGTGCTGATCTACGACACTAACGGTATTGTGAACCCTCCCACTCGCACCGATATTGAGATTTATACGATCGATGCTGCTGAGGAGTGTGCCCGTATGGGTCAGGCCAAGATGTTCAATACGATGATATTGGGAGGCTATTTGAAGGTGAAGCCTATCGTCAAGTTGGAGAACGTGATGGCGGGCTTAAAGAAGTCGCTTCCCGAACGTGCGTGGCGATTCTTACCCCAAAACGAGGAGGCTATCCTGCACGGTGCGGAGATAATTCGCAAGCGAGAGTAAAGATGAACGGTGTGCATTTTGTACACCGTTTTTTTGTTGCTTTTGGTGCGTGGAGCAATAGTTTTTTGTATCTTTACATCGTAATTAGAAATGAAACAGAAAAACAGAATCTCGCAGGGAGATTCATAAATGGATGACAAGTATGGAGAAAAGAATGACAGTAGCCCTGGTGGCACACGACGCGATGAAGCGTGATCTGGCCGAGTGGGTAGCATGGAACTGGGAGAAGTTGCTCTCACATCGTTTGGTATGTACGGGTACTACGGGACGTATCGTCGCCGAGACGCTGATGGCACGCCGTAGCAAGGAGGCGTCAAACTCACGTTTTGATATTACGATGCTCAAGTCTGGCCCGCTGGGAGGTGATCAGCAGCTGGGTTCGATGATTGCCGCAGGCGAGATTGATATGTTGGTATTCTTCTGGGATCCTATGTCGGCACAGCCCCACGATGTGGACGTGAAGGCGTTGTTGCGTCTGGCTTCGCTATATAATGTCCCCACGGCTATCAACCGTTCGTCGGCCGACTATATGATCTCGTCGCCGCTGATGGCGCACGACGACTACAAGCCCGAGATTAAGGATTATACCTCTTACATCGAGCGTACGCTCAAGTAAACAAAAATAGACAACCTATGAATCAGAATTCACTTGTGGCCAAGGCATTGGCTGCGGCAACCGATACGGCCGCACTTGAAATAGGCATCGACATCCTGGATCGCGTGCCAAAGATGTTCTGCGAGCAGTTTGCAGGGGCACGTGCCCTTGTTGTGGCTGACGAGAATACGTGGCGTGTGGCAGGTAAGACCGTTTATGAGTATCTTCAGCAGGCGGGTATCGGATGCGATGAGCCCTACATCTTCACCGATAAGGATCTGCACGCCGAGTGGCACTATATCGAGATGCTCGACGCCAAACTATCCTCTACCGACGCCATAGCCGTTGCCGTAGGTTCGGGAACTATCAACGACCTGTGTAAACTATCCTCTCACCACTGCTCACGCCCCTATATGTGTGTGGCTACGGCCGCTTCGGTTGATGGTTACTCGTCGTTTGGTGCCTCGATAACCTACAAGAGCATGAAGCAGACCTTCACCTGCCCCGCCCCGCGAGCTATCCTCGCTGATGTGGGTGTTATGGCACGTGCACCGCGTGAGATGACCGCCGCAGGTTATGCCGATCTGGCAGCGAAGATTCCTGCCGGCGCCGAGTGGATTATTGCCGACTTCGTAGGCTCGGAGCCTATACACGCCGATGCGTGGCACATCTCGCAGGATAATCTGAAGGCGTCGCTTGCCGATCCCGAGGGTGTTGCAGCACTGAAGGCGGAGGCTATTGCTCCCTTTGTGGAGGGGTTGATGCTCAGTGGCTTTGCTATGCAGGCGGCACGTTCATCACGTCCTGCGTCGTGTACCGACCATCTGTTCAGCCATCTGTGGAATATGCGTGATCATAAGCACAATGGTGTGACGCCTTCGCATGGATTCCAGGTGAGTGTCGGCACGCTGATGATGTGTGCGATGTTCGATGAGATGTATAAGACAGACTTCACTGCTCTCGATGTGGATGCCTGCGTTAAGGCGTGGCCCTCGGCCGAGGAGATACGCTCAAATGCCGAGCAGCTGTTTGCTGGCGAGGCCTTTGCCGAAATGGGTATTACGGAGATGATGGCCAAGTATGACGATGCCGACGAGGTGCGCCGTCAGTTGCAGCTCCTGAAGGCTAACTGGCCCGACTTGAAGGCTCGCCTGCAGGAGCAGTGCTACACGTATGATGAGATGTACCGCATGCTCTCTATCGTGGGTGCGCCCACCTGCCCCGAGGATGTGGGAATCACGAAGGCGCAGATGCGTGCCGATGTACCCTACGTTCGCCATATCCGCCGCCGCTACAATATGATGGATCTGGGTCTGCGTGCCTGCACGCTCGATAAGTGGGTTGAGGGTGTATTTGGCCAGGGTGGCATTTGGCAGATTTAATATCTGTTATATAATAAAAAATAGGTTGCCCCATTAAGGCAACCTATTTTCTTTTTGGCGTGCTACCCTATTTCTGCATCTTGCGAAGGAAACACTCGATGGTGTTCTCCATAAGGCAGGTGATAGTCATCGGACCTACACCACCCGGCACGGGGGTAATAGCCGATGCAATGGGCTCGATAGCGGCGAAATCGACATCGCCACACAACTTCTTCGTCTCGGGATCACGGTTCACGCCCACGTCAATCACTACGGCGCCGGGCTTAACCATATCGGCCGTGACGAACTTGGGACGACCGATAGCCACCACCAGGATGTCGGCACGGCGTGTAACCTCCTTCAAATCCTTCGTGCGGCTGTGAGCGATCGTGACGGTTGCGTTCTCATTCAAGAGTAACTTCGACACGGGCAGACCCACGATGTTGCTGCGGCCGATTACCACAACCTCCTTGCCTGCGATCTCTACGTTGGCACGCTTCAAGAGTTTGATGATACCCTTCGGTGTGCAGGGCAACGTGCAGGGCTGCTTGAGCCACAGGTTAGCCACGTTCATGGGGTGGAAACCATCCACATCCTTCTCGGCACGGATGGCGGCGATAACCTTGTCTGAATCAATATGTTTGGGCAGAGGCAACTGAACCAAGATACCATCTACCTCCTCGTCGGCGTTTAGTTCGTCGATAATGCCGAGCAACTCCTCCTCCGAGATTGTAGCCTCACGACGGATGGTGGTGTTCTTGATTCCTACCTCTGCCGAAGCCTTCGCCTTGCCTGTAACATAGGATACGCTACCCGGATCCTCACCCACGAGGATCACAACCAAGTGAGGTACACGGCCATACTTCTCGGTGAAGGTGGCAACGTCGGCGGCCATCTCCTGCTTGAGCGAGAGCGCCAGCTCTTTTCCATTTATAATATAACTCATAATAGTGTAATCAACTCTAATGATTATAATTCAGAAAGTTAGCGAACTAATTTTGAATTTTAACCCACCACAAGGGTGGCTTTTCCTCCTCGCGGCTCGGCATAGAGTGCAAGCACTCTCTGCTCTCGCTCCGCAGCGTCGGTTGAATTTTGCATTCTGCATTGCCTTGCGTGCGCGCTCGGGCGGACTAATTATTAACAATCTATCGTAAATGGTGGAGAGTTGGATAATTTTTACTATTTTTGCAATCGTGAAATAGTGTAAATACGAGAAAGACAAAATATGAGTAAGAAGAAGATTGAATTGACTGATTTGGAGGCCTTGCCTGAATTGCTCGATGGCAGACATCAGGTGGTGCCCATTATTACAAGTGGCGACGATGTGGTTGAGGAGGTTTCAATCCCAGAGTCGCTGCCCATACTCTCTTTGCGTAGTTCTGTTCTCTTCCCCGGTGCTATCACCCCTATCACGGTGGGTCGCGAGAAGAGTATCAAGTTAGTTCGTGACGTAAATGCCGTGCACGGTCTTCTGGGTGCTGTGCTGCAGCGTGAGACCGAAGTAGAGGTGCCTCAGCCCGACGATATGTACAAGGTGGGTACAGCGGCACGCATCATAAAGATTCTGGAGATGCCCAACGGCAACCTTACCGTCATCCTGAGCGGTCTGGAGAAGATTGAGGTGGGCGAGTACCTGCAGTCGGAGCCCTACCTGAAGGCTACCGTGCGTACGATTCGTGACTCGCAGCCCGACGATGGCAACATCGAGTTTCAGGCGCTGGTGGACTCGGTGCGTGAGGTGTCGCTCAATATTATCAACATCTCGCCTTCTATCCCGAAGGAGGCAGTCTTTGCATTGAAGAATATCGACTCGCCCCGAGGTCTGATCAACTTCGTATGTTCGAATATGGACTTCTCGGACGAGGATCGTCAGGCTCTGTTGGAGGCTCCCGGCCTGTTGGCTCGTGCCCGCAAGTTGTTGGAGATACTGGTGCGTGAGCAGCAGATGGCAGAACTCAAAAATGAGATTCAGGAGAAGGTTAAGCGTGAGATCGACAAGCAGCAGCGCGACTACTATCTGCAGCAGCAGATGCGCACCATTCAGGACGAATTGGGCGATACGACCGATGCCGAGATAGATAAGATGCGCGAGGCCGCCACGAAGAAGAACTGGTCAAAGGAGGTGGGCGACCTGTTCGAGAAGGAACTCTCGAAGGTGGAGCGCCTGAACCCTGCCGTTGCGGAGTACTCGGTGCAGATGACCTACCTGCAGCTTATGTTGGAGCTTCCGTGGAACGACGTCACAAAGGATAACCTCGATCTGGACTGCGCCCGCAAGCAGTTGGATGACGACCACTTCGGTCTGGAGGAGGTCAAGGATCGTATCCTGGAGCATCTGGCCGTGATTAAACTCAAGGGCGACTTGAAGTCCCCAATCCTGTGCCTGTATGGCCCTCCGGGAGTGGGTAAGACCTCGCTGGGTCGTTCGGTGGCTACGGCTTTGGGTCGTAAGTTCGGACGCATATCACTGGGCGGTCTGCACGATGAGAGCGAGATTCGTGGTCACCGCCGTACATATATCGGCGCTATGCCGGGACGAATCATCCAGACCATCAAGCGTTGTGGCTCGTCAAACCCCGTCATCATCCTCGATGAGGTGGATAAGATCACGGTGAGCAATCACGGCGACCCTTCGTCGGCTCTGTTGGAGGTGCTGGATCCCGAGCAGAATACAACATTCCACGATAACTACCTCGACACGGAGTACGACCTCTCGAAGGTGTTGTTCATCGCCACGGCCAACGACATTAGTGCCATCAACCCTGCACTGCGTGACCGTATGGAGATGATCAATATCCCGGGCTATATCCTCGAGGATAAGGTGCAGATTGCCGAGCGTCACCTGGTGCGTAAGCAGTGCGAGGCGCACGGCGTGAAGGAGCAGGAGATGATTCTGCCGAAGCAGATCGTTGAGAAGATTATTGCCGACTATACCCGTGAGTCGGGTGTCCGCTCGCTGGATAAGAATATTGCCAAGATAGCACGTGCCCGTGCCAAGCAGATTGCCTTCGAGGAGGCCTATGCTGCCGAGCTTACGGCCGCAGATGTAGAGAAGATTTTAGGAAAGCCGAAGTTCCGCAACGACGAGTATGAGATTGCAGGCATGATAGGCGTTGTGACAGGGTTGGCGTGGACCTCGGTAGGTGGCGACATACTCTACATCGAGTCAGTCCTCACACCCGGCAAGGGTGCTCTGAACCTGACGGGTAACCTGGGCGATGTGATGAAGGAGTCGGCTACGATCGGTTACGAGTGGGTTCAGGCTCACTGTGACGAGTTGGGTATCGAGGCGGAGATGTTCGAGAAGAAAAACCTCAATATCCACGTCCCCGAGGGTGCTATTCCAAAGGATGGTCCATCGGCAGGTATTACGATGGTTACCTCGATGGTCTCTACCTTTACGGGCCGTGAGGTCAAGGAGCGCATTGCCATGACGGGTGAGATGACCCTGCGAGGACGTGTGATGCCCGTAGGTGGTATTAAGGAGAAGATTTTGGCTGCCAAGCGAGCAGGCATCACCGAGCTTATTCTCTGCGAGGATAACCGCAAGGATGTAGAGGAGATCAAGGCAGAGTATGTTGCTGGCCTTACGTTCCACTACGTCAAGCGTATCGAAGAGGTGCTTTCGCTGGCATTGAAATAGTATAGATATGAGCAAACTGAAATTTATAGCAATCATCCCTGCACGCTACGCCTCTACACGTTTCCCGGCCAAGCCGCTGGCTATGCTGGGTGGCAAGCAGGTCATCGAGCGTGTGTATGAGCAGGTGTCAGGCGTAGTGGAGCGTGTCATTGTGGCTACGGATGATGAGCGCATCAAGGCGGCCGTTGAGGCTTTTGGTGGCAAGTGTGTAATGACCTCCACGGAGCACCGTAGTGGTACGGATCGTTGCTGGGAGGCATATTGCAAGCAGGGCGAGGAGTACGACGTGGTGATCAACGTGCAGGGCGACGAGCCCTTTATCGCTCACTCGCAGTTGCTCTCCATTATGGCCTGCTTTGAGGATGAGTCCACGGACATTGCTACGCTGGTAAAACCCTTCGCCGAGGCGGATGGCATTGAGGCGTTGGAGAACCCCAACTCACCCAAGGTGGTGCTGGATGCGCAATCGAGGGCGATATACTTCTCTCGCTCGGTTATTCCCTACCTGCGTGGCGTGGAGCGTAAGGAGTGGCTCGCAAGGCATACATTTTATAAACATATAGGTATGTACGCCTTCCGTCGTGATGTGTTGCGTGAGGTTACGTCATTGCCACAATCTACGTTGGAGAAGGCCGAGTCGCTGGAGCAGTTGCGCTGGCTGGAAAATGGCTATAAGATCGGCGTGGGTATCTCGGATGTGGAGACCATAGGCATCGATACTCCCGAGGATCTGGAGCGTGCCGAGGAGTTTCTGAGAATGCAAAATGCATAATGCAAAATTCAAAATTAAGAATTGAAAATGACTAAATTTGTTGCAGGACCATGTGTTATCGAGTCGGCTGAGTTGTTGGACTGCGTGGCCGAGCGTCTGGTCGAGATAAATAATAAGTTGGGCGTGGAGATTATCTTCAAGGCCTCGTTTGATAAGGCTAACCGCACTTCGCTCACGTCATATCGTGGCGTGGGGCTGGATAAGGGTTTGCAGATGCTCTCGGATGTGAAACAGAAGTGGGGCCTTAAGCTCTGCACCGACATTCACGAGGCGTGGCAGGCAGCACCCGCAGGCGAGGTGATTGATGTGATTCAGATTCCCGCCTTCCTCTGCCGTCAGACCGACCTTTTGGTGGCCGCTGCCAAGACCGAGCGTATCGTGAATATCAAGAAGGCGCAGTTCCTTTCGGGTGAGGATATGCTCTACCCCTACGAGAAGGCTGTGCGTTCGGGTGCCAAAGAGGTGTGGCTCACCGAGCGAGGCAATATGTATGGCTATAATAACCTTGTGGTCGATTTCCGCAACATAGCCGATATGCTGAAGATTTCGCCCACGGTGGTTATGGACTGCACGCATAGCGTACAGCGCCCCGGTGCTGCTGGTGGCAAGACGGGCGGTAACCGTGAGTTTGTGCCCGCTATGGCCGAGGCTGCGAAGGCTTTTGGTGCCAATGGATTCTTCTTCGAGACGCACCCTACGCCCGATGCGGCATTGAGCGACGGACCCAATATGTTGCCCTTGAATGAATTGGAGGCGGTGATCAAACGCCTGCTATAATATATGAAAACCTAAAATGAATAACGTATTAACTTCACAAGAGATATTGGATTTGGCTTCGCGCACACTGCGCCTTGAGGCCGAGGCTTTGCAGCAGATGGCTGCGTCGCTGGGTGATGAGTTTATCGGTGCGGTAGATCGTATGCTTGCGTGCCAGGGTAAGGTCATCATCACGGGTATGGGTAAGTCGGGACTCGTGGGTCGCAAGATTGCCGCCACGCTGGCAAGTACCGGCACGCCGAGTTTCTTCCTCCATCCGGGCGAGGCCTTTCACGGCGACCTGGGTATGATCTCGCGCGAGGATGTGGTGCTGGCACTTTCGCACTCGGGTGAGACCGACGAGGTGCTGAAGATTGTTCCCTTCATCCACACCAATGGCAATGTGCTCATCTCAATTACGGGCAATGCCAACTCTACACTTGCCAAGAATTCCGATATTCACCTCGATACGGGCGTTAAGGAGGAGGCCTGCATCCTGCAACTTGCCCCCACAACCTCCACTACGGCACAGCTCGCTATGGGCGATGCGCTGGCTGTGGCACTGATGAAGGCTCGCGCCTTCACGTCGATGGACTTTGCGCGTCTGCACCCGGGAGGCAGCCTGGGACGCCGCCTGCTGATGACCGTTGGCAATGTGATGCGCAAGAACGATCTGCCCGTGGTGGGTATGGATTGCTCGGCTACGGAGATGATTCACCGTATGACACGTGGCGGATTGGGTCTTATTGTGATTTGCGATGGTGAGCGAATCGAGGGTATTGTGACCGATGGCGATCTGCGCCGTGCGATGGAGAGCCTTAAGGCGGAGTTTTTCTCTATCCGAGCCATTGATATTGCTACACGCTCGCCCAAGTCCATCAACGTCAATGCCAAGTTGATCGATGCCGAGAAGATGATGACCCAGTATAAGGTCAATTCGCTGCTCGCCACCGACGATGAGGGACGCTTGCAGGGTGTGATTCAGATATACGATATTAAACTATAAACTTAAATCCAAGAGAGTATGAAGAGACTGTTGTTTGTTGTATTGCTTGTGTGTGGGGTGTCGTTTGCGGCTACTGCGCAAGAGCATAACACTCTTACCAAGAAGGAGCGTAAAGCGGGTTGGCAACTGCTTTGGAATGGAAAGGATTTGTCGGGTTGGAAGAGTAACTCTCCAAATGGTGATATGAACAAAGGCTGGAAGGCTGTCGATGGCGAGTTGGTCATTATGGCTCGTTCTGGTGCTGGCGATATCATCACCGAGAAACGCTATCACGACTTTGAACTCTCTATCGATTTTAAGATTACTGAAGGGGCCAATAGCGGTATTAAATATTTCATTGGCGAGAATGGCAGCATCGGTTGCGAGTTCCAGATTCTTGACGATGAGAACCACCCCGATGCCAAGATGGGTTTTAATGGCAATCGTCGTTTAGGTTCGCTCTACGATCTGATTCCGGCTGACGGTTGGGCTCTTGTGGCAAAACGTGATTGGAATACGGCTCGCATAGTTGTTCGCGGTAATCACGTTGAGCATTGGCTCAATGGTGTGAAGATTCTCGAGTATGAGAAGAATAACGATATGTGGGATACAATCGTCTCACATAGCAAGTTTGCCAAGGTCGAGAACTTTGCCGGTGGCGATGGTGGTCATATCCTGTTGCAGGATCACAATGATGAGGTGCACTACCGCAATCTGAAGATTCGTGAATTGTAAATCTTCCCAATATGAAGGATATTGTAATTACAAAGGCTATCCAGAAGCGTGAGTTTTTTATTTGGCTCGCTTGCTTCGTTGTGGCCAACATCGTCAATGTGGCGTCTATTGTTAAGTTCCAGACCCCGTGGCACGAGATCTTTACCCAGCTGGGTTACGTTGTGGTGCTGTCGATATTGCTCTACGGTCTTGTGGCTGTGGTGCGTATTGCGTGGCATCTGTTCGCTCGCGTGCTGAGCAAGAAGTAAGAAACCGTGGCGCTGGAGTTCAGATATAGCGACAAGAATCCGTCGTACCCCATCTCATTCGTAGCCTTTCGGGCTATGCACACCCGCATTGAGGTCTTATTAACGGGCGTAGAGGAGGCTGTGGGGCGCACACTCGCCGAGCGCGTGGAGACGGAGATGAAGGCTTTGGAGCACCGCTTTAATTGCCACGATGAGCGTTCGCCACTCTCGGCCATCAACCTGCGTGCCGCACGTGAGGTGGTTGAGGTGGATGACGATATGTTCCTTGCGCTGGAGTTGTGCGATACGTTTCGACGTACGACTATGGGTTACTTCGATGTGGCAACCGATACGGCCGTTGCGGGGCAGATGAGTTATCAACTTGATGCCCGTCGCCATACGGTTCGTTTTACGAGTGAGGGCATACGTCTGGATATGGGTGGCTTTGCCAAGGGCTACGCGTTGGAGCGCATCAGGCAGATACTTTCGGATGAGGGTATAACAACCGCCCTGATGAATTTTGGCAATAGCTCGGTGGCGGCATTGGGACACCA
The DNA here is from genome assembly GCA_017481925.1 of Alistipes sp. GTDB lineage: Bacteria > Bacteroidota > Bacteroidia > Bacteroidales > Rikenellaceae > Alistipes. The sequence goes on along the minus strand of JAFUOK010000008.1, from coordinate 58,385 downwards.
CCCATACGGCGATTGGTGGGCCGTGGGCGTGGAGCATACCTCTGAGCGAGGCCAGATGGCGCACGAGGTGCACCTTCAGGGTAGTGCTATGTCGGTATCGGGTCGCTCGACCGATGGCCGTTACCATATCGTGAACCCCGCAACGGGAGCAACGGTGGCGGGCGATGAACTCTTGCTTGTGGAGGGTCGCTCGGCACTTATTACCGAGGTGCTCTCGACCGCCTTGTATGCTGCACCGCGAGCGCAGCGTGCTGCGATTATGAGCCACTTCGAGGGGTATCGGGCAACGGAGATTTATTGTCGCAAGGGCGGAGGTGTGGAGCGCCGTGAGATAGGAAAATAATAAATACGATATACAATGAACAGAAAAGAGTTTTTGTCCGATTTCGGACGAATGGGTTTTGCAGGTGTGGCGTTGTCGCTCTTTCCCTGGCTGGAGTCGTGCACCGAGAAGGCACAGCAGGAGGTGAGCGGTGAGCGTGCCCGCATAGGTATCATAGGTACGGGTTCACGTGGCTTGTTCCACATTCAGCACCTGGTGCAGATGCCCAATGTCGAGGTGGTGGCGTTGTGCGATAACTACCGTCCCCACCTGGAGGATGCGGCGCAGTATTATCCCGAGGCCAAGCAGTATGACGATTACCGCCGTCTGTTGGACGATAAGTCTGTGCAGGGCGTAATCATCACCACTCCTTTGTATCTACACGCACGCATGACTATCGATGCCTTGCGAGCCGGCAAGCGTGTCTTCTGCGAGAAGTCGATGGCCTACACGTTGGATGAGGCATTGGAGGTCTATAACTGCCGCAAGGAGTTGGGTGCAGTGCTCTTCATTGGTCAGCAGCGCCTGTTCGATCCCAAGTATATCAAGGCTATGCAACTTATCCACGAGGGTCTGATTGGCGATGTTGTGGGCGTAAGAAACTATTGGTATCGTAATAATAACTGGCGACGTGAAGTGCCCTCGCCCGAGTTGGAGCGTCATATCAACTGGCGACTCTATAGCGAGTATTCGCGTGGTCTGATGACCGAGCTGGCCTGCCACCAGTTGCAGAATGGCTCGTGGGCTATGGGTATGCTGCCCGAGCAGGTTATGGGTTCGGGTCACCTGGTGTATTGGACCAAGGAGGATGAGCGCGATGTATATGATACCGTGAGCGCAATCTTCACCTATCCCAACGGCGTGAATATGACCTTCGAGTCAATCATCTCGAATAAGCACTTCGGTATGGGTGAGCAGATTCTCGGAACGAAGGGAACGATTGACCTTGTGACGGCTATGCACTATACGGACGAGGCTGCACCCAAGGGTAGTGGTATGGATCAGCTCATTGCACAGATCGAGAGTGGTATTATGAGTAATTCAGTCTTTGCCGGCACGTCGTGGGCTGCCGAGACGGCTACGTTGGCTCCGGGTATGCCTATTATGCCCAACGTAAAGGTCGTATCGGGCGAGAGTTCGGTGGGTGCCGAGGCTGACGGTTCGAAGGAGTTGCTGGAGGCATTTATCCACGCCGTGATCACGGGCAAGCAACCCGAGAAGGTGCTGGAGGAGTCGTACTACGCTACGCAGTTCGCTTTGCTGGCGGACAAGGCTATGCACGAGAATGCTATCCTGCGCCTGGATGATAAATATAAGGTTCCCTATGAGCCTTTAAGAATGAAGTAAGATGTATCGCAGCCTGCAAGAGTTCGTTGAGCGCCTGGAGCGCGAGGGCGAGTTGATTCGCATCAAGGCGCGGGTTAGCAGTCGATTCGAGATAGCTGAACTTACCGACCGCCAAGCCAAGAGCGAGGGTGGTGGCAAGGCCTTGCTGTTTGAGAATACCGACGCGGAGTTCCCCGTTGTGACCAACATGATGGGCTCATCACGCCGTATGGCTATGGCATTAGGTGTCGAGCGATTGGAGCAGATAGGCGAGCGTATAGACGCCCTTCTGAAGGAGGCTCTATCGCCCAAGGGTTCGTTGTGGGAGAAGATGCGTATGTTGCCCTTGCTGGCCGATATGTCGAAGTGGTTTCCGCAGACCGTGTCGGGTCGTGGAGCGTGCCAGGAGGTTGTGTATCAGGGCGATGAGGTCGATTTGGAGCGCCTGCCGATGTTGCACTCGTGGGAGGCAGATGGCGGTGCTTTCGTGACGCTTCCGATGGTCAATACCATCGACCCCGAAACGGGTATGCGCAATGTGGGTATGTATCGTATGCAACGCTTCGATAAGCATACGACGGGTATGCATTGGCATATCCATAAGACAGGAGCCCGCCACTACGATGCCTATAAGCGTCTGGGACGCCGTATGCCCGTGGTTGTGGCTTTGGGCGGTGATCCAGCCTATACCTATGCCGCCACGGCACCTATGCCCGACAATATGGACGAATATCTGCTGGCCGGTTTTCTGCGTCGCAAGCCCGTGCGATTGGTCAAGGCGCTGACGTGCGACGTATATATTCCCGAAGATTGTGATTTCGTCATTGAGGGCTATGTCGATCCCACGGAGGAGAAGGCCGTCGAGGGCGACTTCGGCGATCATACGGGTTTTTATTCTCTGAAAGATTTATATCCCCGTTTTCATGTTACTTGCCTCACGCATCGTCGCAATGCGATATATCCCGCTACGGTTGTGGGTGCGCCTCCGCAGGAGGATGCCTACATTGCCGAGGCTACGGAACGTATCTTCCTTGCGCCGATTCGTCTGGCTGTGCAACCCGAGGTGCGGGATCTGTGGATGCCCATAGAGGGTACGGCACATAATCTGGCCGTCGTAGCAATAGATAAACGCTACGAGGGTCAGGCGCATAAGGTGGCGCAGTCGTTGTGGGGTGCAGGACAGATGATGTTTAATAAATATATGCTCGTCGTGCCCTCGGCAACGCCTATGCGTGATTTTTCGGCGTTGGGTCGTCTGATGCGCCGAGCCGATGTCGGTCGTGACCTTATGCGTGCTGAAGGTGTGCTGGATGTGTTGGACCACGCTACGGCAACGTGCGGCTTTGGCGGTAAGGCAGCGCTGGATTTAACGGGCATAGATATAAATGCCGATGTGGAGCCTATCGCCTTGCCTCGCACGGCCGAACCAAAGGGTGGCGTGGCATTGTTTGATACCCGCTTTGTGGAGGAGTATGGCTTGCTGGTGCTCTATGCCGAGGAGTCGCGTCCCGAGCGAGTGGATGTGGAGGCATATCTGAAGCATAACGATATACGGGGTATGAAGTACGTTGCTCTGTTTGACTATCAGGCCGCTGGGGTTATGACACCCAATGATCTGCTGTGGCTGGCTATGGCCAATAGTGATCCTCGCCGCGATTTGCTGCATTTGGAGGGTGGCGAGTTGCTCCTCGATGCCCGCAGTAAGCACCCCGGTGTAGGCGCAAACCCCTGGCGTTTCCCCAATGTGGTGATGTCTTCGACCGATACTATCCGTTTGGTGGATGAGCGTTGGGAGGAGTATGGCTTGGGCGAAAGGATAGAGTCTCCGTCACGCCGTTATCGTAAGTTGTGGCTTTCGCCACGTGCCGAGTGGTAATCTGAAATTTTGTAGTGATGTCTCTGTACTCCGAGTCGCAACGTCGTGGATTGCTGGTGATGGTGGTGTTGCTCTTTATTCTGCTTGCCATCTACCTGCTCGCCGAGCGTATGCAACCCGTTGAACTATTGCAGGAACAGACAGAGGCAGTTGCTTTGCAGAACTTTGATCCCAACGTAGATAGTTACGAAACATTGCGGGCAAAGGGCGTGCCTACGGAGGTGGCTGTGGGTATGGTGCGCTGGCGCAGTTATGGCAAGGTATATCGCATCAGGGAGGATCTGGCTCTGGTGTCGGGTATGACCGATTCGTTGTATGGAGTGCTTGCGCCCTATATCTCCATAGCTGATAGCATGGCACCACGTGCCGATAGGGTAGTGTCCCAACGTGATAGCAAACCTCGCCGCGAAGAGCCTCGCGAGAAGGTGTTCCCAAAAGAAAAATTCTTGATTGATACCGCTTCGGCGCAATACCTCACTCGCTGGGGTTTGTCGCCGCGTCAGGCGGATGTTGTGGTACGCTACCGCGATGCTGGTCGTGGCATACACTCCGAGGAGCAACTGCGGGCGTGCTATGTCATAAGCGACGAGGTGGCGGAGCGTATGTTGCCCTATGTGATTTTTACGTCCGAGCGAGAGGCTGTGTGGGCGGATGAGAAGCCTACGACAGAATGTGAACTGCCTGCGGAGCAATCAGTGGAGATTAATACGGCCGATTCGGCGACGCTGGTAGCCATTGACGGCATAGGCGCTCGAAGTGCCTCGGAGATCATAAAATACCGCACTTTGCTGGGCGGATACTACTCTGTGGAGCAGATCAGGGAGTTAAAAGTCATCACAGAGAGCAATTTTGAGAAAATTTTGCCGAAAATTTGGTGCGATAGTTTCGTTATTTCAAAAATAGATATTAACTTTGCGCGTTCTTTGGAGTTGGAGCGTCATCCCTATATCTCGGCGCGGGCTCTGAGGCGTATTGTTAAACAGCGACAATTGAAAGGAGGTTGGACAAGAATCGAAGAGATGATCTACGATGACATATTATCCGAGGAGGAGGCCGAGCGATTGGCCCCGTATCTTCGATTTAGGCCCAGTGCCACCGAGTAGAGTGTACTAAGTGAGCGACGAGTGTAGCGGGAGCTATGTGAGTTGCCGCCAGCGGGGGAGGCGGAGAAGGAAAACCCCACCAAACAAGAATTTAAGATTAAAAACAAATAAAACATTTACTACTATGATTATTATGCCTGTTAAGGAGGGCGAGAACATCGAGAAGGCCCTGAAGAAGTTTAAGCGTAAGTATGAGCGTACCGGCGTGTTGAAGGAGTTGCGTCGTCGTCAGTACTTCACAAAGCCCTCAATCGCAAAGCGTGAGCAGATGCAGCGTGCTATCTACGTTGAGCACACTTACCGTCAGGAGGAGTAATAAACTTCTTAAACGACATAAGACAAAGGTTTGGACCACGGTTCAAACCTTTTTTTTTGTTCATTCTGTGTGTGTAATACTCCAAAATGAACTTTCGGGTTCTTTTTTTGTGAGGGTTGGTAAGAGTATTTTTCTATTCAGAAAAAAAATAGTAACTTTACACCAAATTTGATTCGTTACAATGATAGTAGAAATTATTGCAAAATATTTGTCTTCGAACAAGCGTCTGGTGGTGCCTAATCTGGGTACGTTCATCGTCAAGGTGCCTGCGCAGACTATCTTGTTCTCCAACCTTATCAAAAACGACGACGGCTGCCTGCGTGGTCTGCTCAAGAGCGAGGGTATGCCGGAACTGGATGCCGCTGCGCTTATCGACCGCTTTGTCTTTGAGGTGAACTATCGCCTTGAGCATAGTGGGGTGTGTGCTTTGGGTGGCTTTGGTGTGTTGCGTAGCGGTGCTAATGGCACGGTGAGCTTCACCTTTGACCCTACGGCCAAGGGCGATGTGCTGGATGGCGATGCCGACGAGAAGATGGCAGCCCATGTGGCAGAGATTACCTCGGTCATTGAGCCTGTTGTGGAGCCAGAACCCGAGCCCGAACCCGAAGTGAAGATCGAGGAGTCCGAGCAGGATGAGGAGGATGGCGAAGATACGATAGATGTCGTACCCCGCAAGGAGGAGAGTGTGCAGGTAGAGCCCAAGGCTCAGCCCAGCGATGAAAAGAAGGAGGAGCAAAAGGAGGAGCGTCGCAAGGAGGCACGTCGCCGCCGTGAGCAGAACGACTATGTCAAGGGTCTGCGCTATGGTAAGGGTCGCAAGGTTGTTACCGGTCGTGAGGGTGCAACATCGCGTAAGAGCAGCAAGGGTTCGTTCATCATCGTTATCGCTATGATTGCGGCATTCATTGCCGTGCTGGCGTTGGCGTATGGCTTGTATAACGATTGGCGTAATCAGCAATATCTGTACGAGGGTCTTCACGAAGAGGAGCAGATTCTCGACCAGACTCCCTCATCGGCAGAGGAGGGAGTGCGCAATCCCGATTTGGATTATATTACACCCAAAGAGAACTAACGATGGCAGAGGTAGATATAATGTCGGTAAAACAGCGATTCGGCATCATCGGTCAGTCCGAGGCTATGAATCGCGCCTTGAGTGTCGCCCTGCGCGTGGCTGCTACCGATCTGTCGGTGCTGGTCACGGGCGAGAGCGGTGTGGGTAAGGAGTTTTTTCCGCAGATTATCCACGCCTTCTCGGCTCGCAAGCACTCAAAATACATCGCCGTAAACTGCGGTGCTATACCCGAGGGTACTATTGATTCGGAGCTCTTCGGTCACGAGAAAGGCTCTTTTACGGGTGCTACCGAAGCACGTAAGGGTTACTTCGAGGAGGCCGATGGCGGAACCATCTTCCTGGATGAGGTGGGCGAGTTGCCCCTCGCTACGCAGGTGCGTCTGCTGCGTGTGTTGCAGTCGGGCGAGTTTATGCGTGTAGGTTCGGCACGTGTACAGCGAACCAATGTGCGAGTGGTGGCCGCTACGAACAACGACCTGCTGCAGGCTATTGCGTCGGGACGTTTTCGCGAAGATCTCTATTACAGATTGAACACCGTGCCTATCTCGGTGCCGCCACTTCGTGAACGTAAGGAGGATATACCCCTGCTGTTCCGTAAGTTCGCTTCGGATGTGGCCGTACAGTATAAGATGCCGCCCGTGCAGTTGGACGAGGGGGCACGTCAGATGTTGCAGAACCACTATTGGCGTGGCAATGTGCGACAGCTCAAAAATGTTGCCGAGCAGATATCGGCCCTCGAGCAGAGCCGTGTGATTACGGCCGATGTACTGGCTACGTATCTTGCGCCTAACCACTCGTCAGCTCCTACGACCATAGGCGGTACTATGGGTGAGGATTTCTCGTCGGAGCGAGAGTTGTTATATAAGATACTCTTCGATATGCGCAGCGATATCAACGATGTGAAGCGTATGCTGTCGGATTTGATGCACGCCGCACCGCACTCTACGCCTGCGCAGCACGAGGTGCGAGGTTTGTTGCCGTCGTCGATGGTTACCCCCGTGGAGGATTATGCCGAGAGCGAGGAGGTCGTGGAGGTTCCGCACCGTGAACTTACCAAGGCAGATATGCAGCGTGAGCAGATCGTGCGTGCGTTGAAAAATAATAATGGTCGTCGTCGCGATGCCGCACGCGAACTCTTTATGTCGGAGCGTACACTCTACCGTCGCATCAAGGAGTTGGGTATCGGCGATGAGGAGTTTTAGAAATTTGTGAGCAGGTGAAAAAGATTGTATATAAACTTTCGGCTTTGGCACTCATTATGTGTTCGACCCTGTTGGTCGGATGCATCTTTATGCGTGGCGGTTACTCGTTCTCGGGAGCAAGTATCCCCGAGGCAGCCAAGACATTCAGCGTGGCCTATTTCCCCAATAATGCCCCTATGGTGTCGCCCACGCTCAGCACGATGCTTACCGAGTCGCTGAAGGATAAATTCTCGCGTCAGACCAAGCTACAAATGGTCGAGGAGGGTGGTGACTTTGCCTTCGAGGGAGAGATTACGGGTTACTCTTCCACCACGGCCTCGGTGTCGAGCGACAACTATGCACAGTTGAACCGTCTGACGATCACCGTGCGTGTGGAGTTTACTAACGTCGTGGAGCCGCAAAATTCGTTCACGCAGTCCTTCTCGCAGTTTGCCGATTATGACTCGCAGCAGCTTCTGACCGATATCCAGTCGGAGCTCGATCAGCAGATTGTCGATCAGCTTGTAACCGATATTTTTATGGCTGCAGCGGCCAATTGGTAGAAAAATGGGAAAAAATTTTGAAAATAAATCTGTGGCCGATTCTGCCACTCTTGAGATAGCGTCGGAGGCTGTTGAGGGCCTGATGCGCAGCGTTCGCTGGTCGGAAAATATGGCTGCTGGCGAGGCTAACGCTGATGCCGCCGATGATGCTTTGCAGACGCTTCTGCAATGTCCCCAGGTTGAGGTGCAGTCGATTGATATAGAGCGCCTTATGCTGGTTACGGCGGACGATATTATAGACCGCTTCTTACGCACCGAACCACGCCGTATTGTGGCCGAGGAGGGGGAGCCCGAGGGTGAGATTGTAACCGAGGCAGAGCTGGATGATGAAGACGATTTTGTGAGCGAGGAGTTGGCCGAAGTATATCTAAAACAGGGACTAAAAGCCGAGGCAAAAGAAACTTATCGCAAATTAAGTTTGCTAAATCCCGAAAAAAGTGTTTACTTTGCAGAGATTATCTCAAACATTGATAGTAACAATTAAAAAAACAGTATAAAACTATGTTGTATTCAATTTGCATCGTATTGATTCTTGTTGCGAGCATCATCCTTATTTTGGCCGTGTTGGTTCAGAACCCCAAGAGCGGTATGGCTGCCAACTTCGGTGCTGCAAATCAGGTTATGGGCGTACGCGAGTCGGCTAACATCCTCGAGAAGACTACTTGGACTCTGGCAGGCTTGATCGTTGCTTTGAGCCTTGTTGCTACCATCTCTATGGAGAGCAATGTTACCGTTGGTACCTCATTGCAGAAGGATGCTGAGGCTTTGATGGAGCACGTTAATGCTACCTCTACACAGAACGCTATGCCTCAGGCAGAGGTTCCCGCAGAGACTCCCGCCGAGTAAGCACTCAAGAACTAAATCGTACGACGCATTCCCCCGTGGGAGTGCGTCTTTTTTTTGTGCCTATATATTTAAGGTATATCCTCGAAAATTGCACTTTTTTATTCCAAACTAAATTTTTTAGTTGAAAAACTATGAAAAATAGTTGCACGTGAAAATTTTTTAGTTACCTTTGTAGTAGAGAAACATAAAAACCATACCGATATGCAGAAATTAACCAACAAAGAGGAGGAGTTGATGCTCTATTTTTGGGAGCGTGGAGCTATGTTCGTGAAGGATATTGTCGCCCTGTACGACGACCCCAAACCGCACTTCAATACCATCTCGACGATGGTACGCACACTCGAAGCGAAGGGCTTTCTCGATCACGAGGCCTTTGGCAACACCTACCGCTACCGTCCCATCATCTCGCAGGAGGAGTTCTCGAAGGGTGTGTTGGGTAGTGTGGTTACCCGCTACTTCGAAAACTCGTATAAATCGGTTGTCTCGGCTCTTATCGACGAGGAGAAGATCTCGGTCGAGGAGTTGGAGGAGTTGATTCGCAAAATTCAAAATCAGTAGGCTATGTTCGACTTTTTGGTATATCTCGTGCAGTCGTCGCTCTGCTTGGCGGCGCTCTATCTCATCTATAAGGTGGCGATGAGCCACGAGACCCTGCACGCCACGAACCGTGCGCTGTTGCTCGGCTCTATCCTCTTGTCTGCGCTGCTACCCCTCTGCCACGTCAAGGTGGTGAAGGAGTATGACCCTGCACCCACTCTCTCGGCCATCGAGATTGACGATATGGTCGTTGCCGAGGTGGCGGAGTTGGGTGTCGATTATGTGGCTCTCTTGAAAGACGTGGCGGTGATGATCTTCTGGGTGGGCGTGGCCTTTATGCTGGTGCGCTTGGCTGTGGGTATCTACTCGGTGTGGCGATTGATTCATAGCGGTCGCCTGAGCGTCATCGAGGAGGATGTAACCCTCACGGTTGTCGATTCGCTCTCTTCGCCATTTAGTTGGTTTGGCCATATCGTGGCCTCGGAGGAGGATGTGCGTCAGTATCGTGATATGATTCTCTCGCACGAGTTGGCTCATATACGCCTGCGCCATTCGTGGGATGTTATGGCTGTCGATGTGGCTATGTGTCTGTGGTGGTTCAACCCTGCTATGTAGTTGGTACGCCGCGAGTTGCAGTCACTGCACGAGTATCAGGCCGACGAGGCTGTACTGCGTGCGGGTGCGGATGCGAAAAACTATCAAATGTTATTAATAAAAAGAGCAGTTGGCTCAAGACTCCACTCCGTTGCCAACTGCCTGAATCACAGTAACCTTAAAAATCGAATCACTATGATGTGCAAAAACCAATCATCGAGGTGGGCTGCAACCAAGGCGTTGCTGGTCGTGCCTATGGTGGCCGTTGCGCTGTCAGCGTTTGCCACAACCGAGTATGTTCCTCGTGATGTACAGGACAAAGTTACAGAGAATTCTGTAAATATGCAAGACGAGGAGAAGCCTAATCCCGTTGTTGTTGTCAATGGCGAGAAAATCTCTTACGACGAGATGTCGAAAATCGACCCTAATACCATTCATTCGATGAATGTATATAAGGATTATAGTAAGTTGCCCAAAGAGTTGAAAATCTCGGAGGATGAGGCCAAGAATGGAGTGATTGTAATCACGCTGAAAAAGGATGGCGAGGGAGATGCTAATGTAGCGGCATCGGAGAAGATGATAGTAATAGCCGATAAACGAGAGTCAGGGCCGCAAACACAAACACAGAGTAGTACAGTTAGCATTTTGGGCAATACCGATGCAACAGAGATGACTACTGTAAAGGTTAATACCAAAGATGGTGAAAAACCTACGATTATAATCAATGGCGAAGAGGTGCCTTATGCATCGCTTAGTGATATTCAATCCGACACAGTTGAGAGTATGGATGTTTATAAATTGGAGGACGGCACAAAAGTAGTTTATATTGCATTGGAATCTAACACTACAAAGGATGGATTTGAGACGAAAAAGCAGGAGTTTGAGCAGAAGAAGCAGGAGTTTGAGACGAAAAAGCAAGAGTTTGAGACGAAAAAGCAAGAGTTTGAGCAGAAGTCACAGCAACAAGATATGCCCTATATCAAAGTTGAAAAGATGCCTACATTTCAGGGTGGCGATTTGAATCGATTTGCAGTTTGGATGCAGGGGCAGATTCAGTATCCTGCCGAGGCTATGGAGAAGGGTATTTCGGGCCGTGTAATCTTCTCATTCGCAGTTGAGAGGGATGGCTCTATGTCGGACTTTACCGTGCTGGCGTCGCCCGACAAGTTGCTCTCTGACGAGGAGGAGCGTGTGTTTAACTCTGCCCCACAGGAGTGGACAGCAGGCGAGGAGAATGGCGAAAAGGTGAGGGTGAAATTCACCGTTCCTATTGCCTTTGCACCCGTGAGTAAGTAACCAACCATAAGCAACTCATAATACGATGGCGGAAATTCCTACGGGGATTTCCGCTTTTTTTATATATCTACGTCATTGCGAGAACTTTTATTTTAGTTGCTTACTGATACAAAATCAGCATCTATAAAAGTTCGTGGCAATCTACCTTTGTCGAAACAGCCTTACTGATACTGACAACGTGCACAAAGGTAGATTACCACGCTCATATTTCGTTGCATCGAAATACTCGCTCGTAATGACGCAGGCCTTAGGCCTGTTTTATGAGTGGCGAGGCACAGTGGCTAACTGGCGTTATGTAATTACCGTGCGTCAGCCCAATTTTGCATTTTAATCCACCACAATGGTGGCTTTTCCTCCTCGCGGCTCGGCATAATCCAAGCAAGACTTGGCTTCTGCTCTCGCTCCGCAGCGTCGGTTGAATTTTGCAGTTTGAATTTTGAATTTTGAATTTTGCATTCCCCTACTCCTCCGCCTGTCGATAGACCACCTGCAGACGCTCCGACATAAAGTATTGGAACACGCCACGCAGGAACATATACGACGTGAAGGCCAGCCATAGCGCATTGTTGCCAATCAGAGGCTCCAGCGTAAAGAAGAGCAGAAAATATGCCGCCGTAGCCCACAGCATCGAGTTACGCATAATGCGCGACTGCGTAGCACCCACCATAATACCATCCATCATAAAGGGCCACGACGCTGCCAGCGGGATGATGATTATCCAGCCGATATAACGTCCCGCATACTCTATGATCTGCTCGGCGTCGGCTCCATCCTCGACAAAGAGCCCCAGCAATTCGCGCCACCAGCCCACGTACAAACTCACATATATAACGCATATTACCACGCACCACATCATGCAACGCTTCACGCACAGACGCAGCGCACGACCATCCCTCGCACCGATAAAACGACCCGTCAGAGCCTCGGCAGCATAGGCAAAGCCATCGTTCATATAAGAGAAGAGGGTGAAGAGTTCCAAGAGGATGGTATTCACCGCCAAGATAGTCTCATCTTCCATACGTGCCGATGCGGCTGTAAAGAAGGTATATGCACCACACACGCAGAGCGTGCGGATGATGATGTCGCGGTTGATTGAGAAGAACTCGCGCATAGCCTCGGCATCCCACACCTCACGCCAAGCAATGGGGACAAACTCCTTGCCGTAGCGGAGCCACGTTATGGCGGCCGTAATCACCACACCCATCCACTGCGCCACCACCGAGGCGTAGGCTATGCCCACAATGCCCATCCCCAGCGGAAAGGCAAACCACAGACTGCACGCGATGTGGACAACGTTGACGAAGTTAGCCACAATCATCGGTATGACGGCATTCTGCATACCCGTGAGCCAGCCGTTGAGGCCAAACAACAACACTCCCGCAGGCACTGCCCAGATGCGGGCATAGAAGTAGTCGGCAACCAACTCGCCGCCGTTCATCATCTTCAGGGCCAACGCTCCGACGGGTCGCTGGAAGATAAGCATCGCAAAACCCACCACGAGCGACACTAACGTAGCACGTGCCAACATCAGCGTCGTAGTGTGCCTGTCGCCGGCACCGTAGGCTTGCGCCGTGATGCCACTCGTGCCCATGCGGATGAAGGAGCAGTTCCAATAGATGAAGTTGAAGATCGACACACCCACAGCCAGCGCCCCGATCGTCGAGACCGAGTCGCCCAAGTGTCCCGCTATCATCGTGCCGACGATACCCATGATAGGTACGGTGATGTTGGAGATGATGTTGGGCAGTGCTATGCGTAGTATTTCACGATTCATTCTCATTGTTTGTTGCTTTTGCATCCGCTTTTCGTGGACAAATATAATGAAAATGTTGTTTCCGAAGGTCGCGAGTGTGTGCGATTATGATTTTTCTGCGGGAAAAGGTGCGTAAGTTGCTCTCGATAAGAAAATTTAGATTACCTTTGCAGGCGTAAATCATTTAATACTATGAAGAATATGAAACAAGACTCGAATCAGGCTCTTGCACGCTTTGGTCGCGACAAGCGCAATCGCGCATCGCAGGATGCCATCGAGCGTAGTCCCCGCCCTCGGCGTGATGCCGACAACGAGGGACGTGCGGGCCGTGAGGCTCGACAGGAGGGAGGTCGCCGTGCCTCTTACAATCCCAATTTTTCGGCCGACAACCGTCTGAAGAGTGAGCGTACGTTCTCTTCTCGCGAGGAGCGCGCACCACGTGGTGAGAAGCCCCGCTTTGGCTCAAACCGCTTCGAGAAGGGTGGCCGTTCGCAGGGCTACAAGAGCGATCGCTTTGAGCGAAATGATAATCGCTTCGACCGTTCGGAGAATCGTTTTGACCGCGAGGAGCGTTTCGATCGTGAGGAGCGCCGCGATTTTGGTGGCAAGGAGTTCCGTGGTCGTGACTTCAAGCCCCGTGCAGAGCAGAGCCGTGGTGGCTTCAAGGGTGGCCGCAAGCCCTATCGTGCAGGCGATGGCGAGCGTTCATACCCCAAGTATGCAGCAAAGCAGGTGGGCGAGATTCGCCTGAACCGCTTCCTGGCGCAGTCGGGCCTTTGCTCACGTCGTGAGGCTGATGACTTTATTACGGCAGGTCTTGTGACCGTTAATGGTCAGGTGGTGACCGAGCTCGGCACAAAGGTGCGCTCAACCGATGAGGTTAAGTTCAACGACTCGAAGGTGCAGGGCGAGAAGAAGGTGTATTTGGTGCTCAACAAGCCCAAGGGTTATGTCACTTCGCTCGAGGATCCCCACGCCGATAAGACTGTAATGGAGCTGGTGAAGGGTGCTTGCTCGGAGCGTATCTACCCCGTAGGTCGTCTGGATAAGAATTCACTCGGCTTGTTGCTTTTCACCAACGATGGTGATGTGACACGTCAGCTTACACACCCCTCGCTCGAGAAGAAGAAGATATATCAGGTAACACTCGATAAGCCCCTCACACGTGCCGATATGGAGCAGATGACCGAGGGTATCACGCTGGAGGATGGCGAGATATATGCCGACGAGGTGGCCTACGTAGGCGAGAGTAAGAAGGAGGTAGGCATCGAGATTCACTCGGGTCGTAACCGTATCGTGCGTCGAATCTTCGAGCACCTGGGTTATGCCGTGCAGAAGCTCGACCGAGTATATTACGCTGGTATCACCAAGAAGAACCTTAAGCGTGGTCAGTGGCGTTTCCTTACTCGTGAGGAGGTGGATCGTCTAAAGAGTGGCCGCTACGAGTAAAAAGCATTTTCGCGGGAGATTTCTGCGTTATGCTTGCGCTCGAAATGCTCACATACGTTTGGTATGCTCCGCTTTCTTGCGCTACGCAGGCCTTGAACTCAACGCCCGAAAATCCTTTTTGGTGAAATTTATCTGGAGGACAATTTTGTCGTTACACTCAATTGCACAATCCTCACATACGTCAAGTATGCTGCGGTTGTGCAATTTTCGTAAGCCTAAAAATTGCCTCATCATCTGAAATTTCATTGCTACGCAGGCCTTGAACTCTACGCCCGAAAATACTTTTCAGATAATGCAATAAAAAAAGAGATTCCGTAAAGGAAGGAGCCTCTTTTTTTTGTTCTAATGTGTTGCCTTATACCAAGCCGTTTGTGCGTATGATTCGCGGTAAAGGTCAGATGGCGCAGAGGTTGTTAGGCCACTAAATGTCTTAAGAGAATATTTGCCTCGCGTTCCGTATCCTGAGTAGAATAGGTCTGGTTTATACGTAGTTATAATTGTGCGATTTAATTGCTCATTAAAGGACTCTTTTGCCTGAGTGTCATCACTCATCTTATTAACATAATCTCCTAAATCAAAAAAAATGTGTTTAGATTGCCCTTCAAATGTTTGAATTAAAGATGGTTTATATTCTATTTGATTGGAATTATTGACAAGTTTCATAGCTTGAGCTAAAGGTTCTAATTGAGAACATCTTATAATGGACACAGCTCCTGATGGATAGGTGTCATCATCTTTATAGTCATTATAAAAAGCTTCGCAAACAGCCTCTAAATCGTACGATGTGCCATTATTCTTCAATAGCAGTGGCATAATATCCTTATACGGAAATCCTGTTCCCATAATCTCGCACGGAGAACCAATGATATATTTCGCATTATTGCGTAAATCATATAAAGACTCCACATTAGCCATAAAGCAGGCGTCGAAAAGTATATATTCCATTGTTATTCCCGTTGATGATAGAGCTAAGGAAAGATCTTTAACATCAAAACGATTTTGAGGGTTGGAGTTTTCTCCAATGAATCGGGTCATTATATCACCCTTCCTTTCCCATAATTCACTATGTGATAAAGGTATAAAATTTTTAAGTTTACTTGAATTTATACTACTTTGCGGGTTGGCACCGATAGGAATCCAACCTAATCCGTGGGCTCCAATAATAAGTGAGTGCGAAATAGATGGGGTGCGTCCAATTATATCCGAAAGAATATTGCCAAGTTCGTCTGCATTCATCTGCGAAGGAAGAGTATATGTAGTAAGGGGTAGTTCTTGGCATTTTCCATCTCGAAAACTATATTCTACAAGACTTGCGATTGTTTTAGAGGTTTGATAAAAAACCACAATGCGACTATTCCCCTGAATATTGTAGTTTAAGGCAGCCTTTATTGCCTCACGATTATATGTAAAATATTGTCCTAAATCAACACCTGCCATATAGACGATAATAGTCTGTGGCGTTGTCTTGTCTTCTTCGTTGTTGTGCTTGCCACACGATGCGAGGAGCACGGCGCAGGCTGTGAAGACGAGTAGTATGTAACGGGTTAGTTGTTTCATCGTATTGCTTATTTATACTCTCTTACTCCGAGGTTGTTGAACTGCCATGTGCGCTCGCGCTTGAAGGTCACATCGTCGGGTTTGTTGCGATATACGCGGCTATAATCGAAGTAGAATCCCTTGATCTTGCCATCAGGCACGCGGCGAGGCTCCACCAGAGGGATATACTCCACGTTGCGACTGATAATCTCGGCACGCTTGGCCTCCACGCCCATCGATGCCACCACATCCACGGCGTGCGAGAACATAATGATATGCATCGGGTATTTGTCCGAGCGACCATCGCCCGACGACTTTATCGTCTCGAGGATTCCCTGCAAGTGGTAGTAGTAGGCCTCCTCCTTAGCCTTGTCGCCCAGCGCTCCGTGGGCAAAAATCATCATATTCAGCACCGTGGGGCTGAACGGATCGGTGTACATAGCCTCGGTGCATACCGATATGATGTACTGCATCTGCTCGCGGTCGGGGTTCTCCGTGTCGAGCGTCATCATCGAGGCGTAGAGATCGGTGATGGCGTTGTTTGTGGACATCGGCTTGTAGTTCTCGTGGTAGGCAAAGCCGTAGTAGAGGTAGTGATACTCCTCCTCCGAGAGACGTTCCAGGTTCTGATAGCGCATCATCAGGTTGGTGTAGTAGAAGGGCGACGTGCCGTCCATAATCTTACGGACGATATCCTCCTCATCAGGAATCTTTGCCCAGCCCATGACGGGCACCAATAGCATCAGCGCAAGAATAAGTCGTTTCATTCGGGTTTTTTATTTGTAAAACGAACGATTAGCACAATTCGTATTCGTGGATCAACTTTTCCATCTTTTTCATCAGCAGATCCGTCGCAGGTACAAGGGGCAGACGCAGGTTGTTCTCAATGAGTCCCATGATCGCCAGCGCACCCTTCACACCCGTTGGGTTGCCCTGCTCGAACAGAGCGCACACGGCCTCGTGCAGGGGCTCGTAAGCCTCATAGGCGCGGTCGAACAGACCCTGGCTTGCCAGATACACCACGTGCGAGAATCGCTTTGGAAAGGCATTCACGGCAACCGAGATAACACCGTCACCGCCCTTACGCATAACATCTACCGTCATGCCGTCGTCGCCCGACAGCACGAGAAAATCCTTCGGACGGTTCTTTATGATCTGCGTGATCTGGTCAATCTTACCCGACGCCTCCTTGATGCCGATGATATTCTCCACGTCGGCAGCCAAGCGGCACGTTGTCTCGGCGGTCATATTCACGCCCGTGCGACCCGGCACGTTGTAGAGGATGATAGGACGGGGCGAGGCCTCGGCTACGGCCTTGAAGTGGCGGTAGAGTCCCTCCTGCGAGGGTTTATTATAATAGGGAGTGATGCTTAACAAGGCATCTACGCCCTCGAGGTCCATCTTTCCGATCTGCTCAATCAGTCGCACAGTGTCGTTGCCGCCTGCACCTACGACGATAGGTGTACGACCGGCTACACGCTCGCGGATGTAACGAAATACCTCATCGCGCTCCTCGTGCGAGAGGGTGGGGGTCTCGGCTGTTGTACCGAGGGCTACTATATAGTCGGTTCCGCCGTCAATCACGTAGTCGATCATGCGACCCAAAGTATCATAGTCGCACGAAAAATCGTTCTTGAACGGGGTGATCATTGCGGCACCTACGCCGCTGAGTTTATGCTTCTTCATTGTATCTAAATTTTCATTAACCTTTTCTAAAACAATGTTCCCTGAATGGGTGCGCTCGCCTGCGTGGGTGAGGGCTCAGACTCTACGGTGGGGAGCGTCTGAGAGCCGCCAATCATCGCCACGAACTCCTGCTCGGAGATAATCTTTACGCCCAGCTTTGTCGCCTTCTGCAACTTTGCGGGGCCAATCTTGTCGCCCGCCAGCAAGTATGAGGTGTTGGACGATACGGCTGCAAGGTTTTTGCCTCCGTGAGCCTCGATCAGCGCCTTCAATTCGTCACGCGAGTGGTCGGCAAACGAACCCGAGATGACAAACGTCAGCCCCGAAAGCGACTCCGAGAGATTTTGCTTCTGCTCCGCCTCGAAGCGTAGTCCTGCTGCACGCAGGCGCTCGATGATAGTGCGATTCTCCTCGTCGGCAAAGTACTCTATAATTGCATCGGCAATCTTTTCGCCCACCTCCTCGGCCTCCAGCAACTCCTCACGCGTGGCAGCCATGATAGTATCCAACGAACGGAAATGCTCGGCCAGATATTTTGCCGTAGTCTCACCTACGAAGCGTATGCCCAGTGCGAACAGTACACGGTGGAACGGTACCTCGGCCGAGAGACGTATGCTCTGAATGATGTTGGCGGCTGACTTCTCGCCCAGACGTGGTAGCACAGCCAGCTGCTCGGCTCGCAGGTCGTAGATGTCGGCTATATTATGTATAAGTCCGTTGTCAAAGAGAAGTTCTACGGTCTCCGAACCCAGCGTCTCAATATTCATCGCCTTGCGACGGATGAAATGCTCGATGCGTCCCACAATCTGCGGACGGCAGTGGCTCTGATTGGGGCAGTAGTGCTTTGCTTCGCCCTCATAGCGCACCAGCGCAGTGCCGCACTCGGGGCAGTGGGTGATATACTCCAACGGCTTGCTGTCCGTAGGTCGCTGACTTAACTCTACACCCGTAACCTTGGGGATAATCTCGCCACCCTTTTCGACATAGACCATATCGCCTATACGCAGGTCCAGCGCCTCGATCTGGTCGGCATTGTGCAGCGTGGCACGCTTTACCGTTGTGCCCGCCAGATGTACGGGGTCGAGGTTCGCCACGGGCGTTATGGCACCTGTGCGGCCAACCTGATATGTCACCTCATTGAGACGGGTGAGTGCCTGCTCGGCCTTGAACTTATAGGCTACGGCCCACTTCGGCGCTTTCGATGTGCGACCGAGGGCACGGCGCGCGGCGTAGGAATCAACCTTGATAACCACGCCGTCGATAGGCTCGGGGATGTCGGCACGCTGTGTGTCCCAACGTGTGATAAAATCGTCAATATCCTCTACGCTCTCGCATACGCGTGCGGCTGCCGAGACGGGGAATCCGTAGCGGCGCAGAGCCTCCATCGACTGCGAGTGCGACGTGAAAGGCAGATCGCGACCTTCGACCTGGTAGGCTGTAAATTGCAGATTGCGCTCGGCCACGATACGTGACTGTTGCAGTTTCAGCGTGCCTGCGGCGGCGTTGCGCGGGTTGGCAAAGAGTTGCTCGCCTGCAGCCTCACGCTCGGCGTTGAGACGGTCGAACGTGGGGTAGGTCATAAATATCTCGCCACGCACCTCAAATGTCTTCAGCCCGCTCGGCTGTTGCAACGTAAGCGGCACGGAGCCTATGGTGCGTACATTCTCGGTCACATCATCGCCACGGGTGCCATCGCCACGTGTCACGGCTCGCACCAGGCGGTCATCCTCGTAGGTGAGCGATATGGCTGTGCCGTCGAACTTGAGTTCGCACGTTACGCCCAGCGGCGAGTCGCTCTCACGAACGACCTTCTCGATCCACTCGTGCAACTCCTGCTGTGAGTAGGTGTTCGAGAGCGAGAGCATGGGGTAGGCGTGGGCGACGCTCTGAAATTTGTTCGTCAGGTCGCTGCCGACACGCATCGTGGGCGAGTTGGGGTCCGAAAATTCGGGGTGAAGTGCCTCTAAATCTTGCAGTTCGCGCAACAAAGTATCGAACTCGTAGTCCGTGGCTACGGGTTTTGCCTCAACGTAGTACATATAGTTGAGTTAATTGAGTCGTTGGAGTAACTCGCTGATTTTTTGCTCTACACTCATCGTAAGGGTAAAATTTAGCGTAAAGGTACATAATTTGTTTGTAACAACGGCAAAAATTAAAAAAAATGCAAAAAAAATATCAAGATTCGTTGCGATATAATATTTTTGATTATACTTGCAGAAAATTTCGACAACTATGGCACAAAATAACACGAAAAAACGACTTGTTACCAGTTACAATAACCTCACCGCTGAGCAGCAGGAGGAGGTAAAGGCCCTTTATCCTCGTGGATTCGCCGAGGTGATGACCCGCATTGACAAACCCAATGGCGACTTCTTCTATGTCGTACCCTACGAGACCGACGAGGTGTCGTATCTGGTGAAGATTGATGTGAAGATCGACGATTCTACGGACGACGTGGACGATGACTTCTACGGCGACGACGAGCTCAAGGGTGCCGACGAGATCCAGGACAACGGCCAGATGGACGACGAGGATGACGATATGTAATCCGATAGTCAGCATTGTTCTGATGTAAATATAAAACTTATCTTATAAATATGACCTCCGCTTACGGGCAGAGGTCGTATTTTTTTTGTATTTATCGGGGCGGGATTCAATGCTAAACGTCGAAGATTACAAATCCTTGCACGAAGAGAAGAAAAATTTATTTTTATTTGATTTTCTATTGCATAATTCATTGTGAATTATTATCTTGCAAGCGATAATAATTTAAAAGTAAACGTCTATGAGAAAATTTCTAATTTTTTCGGTTGCCCTATTGACAACGACGTTGCTTTGTGCGTCTTGTCAGAAAGATGATTCCAATGATTTTATATTGGCAGACATTGCGCCGATTACTATTCAATTGCGAGTTCAGAGTGAATCGGGTATTGATTTATTGAATCCCAACAACGAAGGTTATATCCCAAATGAGAGTATAAAACTTATGTATGGGGATAAAACTTACAATGTCGTTGATGGTTGGACCATAAAGTACTACAATGATACTCAAACAAGAGCTTATTCGGCGTCGTTTAAAGGTATCACAAAAGAGAAGGTACGCGATAAAGATGACTACTATTTGGAGATAGGTGAGTGGGATGCGTTAGGCAATGTCCCTTACACAACAATGATTATCCAATGGGCTGACGGTAGTCAAGATGAAATAGGAATAAAATGTGATGTGGATGTGCGTCCTGTACAACGAGCATATTTCTTAAACGGGAATAAGATAAATGCCATGAGTGTCCCTATTGGACAAATTGTTATATACAAATAATCAACTATAGATAGGAATTACACAACATTCCTCGAAATGATTACGGGAATTGTTCCACTTAATTAAAAAAGTCTTTATGAAAAGGTGTATTTATTTTTTTATTCTATCGTTAGCTTTTATGGCGTGTAGCAAGGAGAAAGAAAGCTACTGGCTAATTGATTGGACTCCGATTAAGATGTGTATTTATGTACAGAATGACGATGGGCAGGACTTGCTTAACCCACAGTCTGAATCTGCTATAGATATTGACAACATTACGATTGATTACGAGGGCGAAAGTTTTACCGTAAAAAAGGGGTATTCTCTACCCAATGGAATAGACACTACGACACGAACTTATGCCGCTTATTTTGATGGCATAACATTGGAGGTTAATAGCGATGGGGTATACTACCTCAGTATTGGTGAGTGGAATGGCGATGACAAGAGAGATTACACCACGGTAACATTGCATTGGGGCAACGGCGCGAGCGATACATTTGGCTTTACAAGTGATTATGATTACGACCCCAGCCTAAAGAACGACCCCGACCGATGTTGGGGATACAAGTTCTATCGTAGCGGTTTTCTCAATGGCAAAGTTGTGGATGCGGACAACGATCCTCAATTGGAATTTACAATTATCCGATAAGATGTAGTTTACAACGGCACTCCTATGGGGTGATCACGGCAATGGAAATGGCTTCTATAATGCGGGCGTATTTGATACCGATAATTACGTCCAATTGGATGCTGGAGTAGAGGCATTGCCTAATAATGAATTTAACACCTTGTTGCAAATTATAGTAGGAATAACTCCAAATATTTAATAAAATGAAACGATATATTAAACATATTTTGGCATTTGCAGTGATATTGATTTCATCTGCATGCAATACTCCTATCCCGGAGCAGGAGGAGATATTGACGGGCGATTTAACACCAATAGTAATGTGCATATATGTCCACAATTCTGAAGGAGTAGATTTATTAGATCCACAATCAGAATCGAGTATTGATATAGGTGATATTATTCTCGAATATGAAGGCGAAACTTATAGTGTGAAGGATTACAGCACCTCTGACAACTATGCCTATTATTCTACAACCAGATACTTTTCTGGCCATTTTGATGGGATATCATTACGTCACCCCAAAGAAAGTGATTATTGTTTACTCATTGGTTGTTGGAATTCAGATGCAAAAAGGGATTACACAGAGATGACGTTACATTGGGGCAACGGAGCGAGCGATACGTTTGGCTTTACAAGTGATTATGACTACGACCCCAGCCGAAAGAACGATCCCGACCGATGTTGGGGATACAAGTTCTATCGTAGCGGTTTTCTCAATGGCAAAGTTGTGGATGCGGACAACGATCCTCAATTGGAATTTACAATTATCCGATAAGACGTAGTTTACAACGGCACTCCTATGGGGTGTCGTATTTTTTTTTGAGCTAATTTGCCGTCTGCGGGGGACAGTTCGCCACAAAAGGGGCGTTTTAACAACCTGTTGATAACTTCCGCCGCCGAAAAGATTGGCAGATGAAAAAAAATGCGTATCTTTGAATGCAAAAAAATGGATTTTTGCGGTTAATGCTAAACTATAAATGAAAAAAGTAGATGTAGTTCTCGGATTGCAGTGGGGCGACGAAGGTAAAGGTAAGGTAGTGGATGTACTAACCCCCAATTATACCGTGGTTGCTCGTTTCCAGGGTGGCCCCAATGCTGGTCACTCATTGCACTTCGGCGATAAGAGTTTTGTGTTGCGTACCGTACCCTCGGGTATTTTCCGCGACGGTTCTATTAATATAATCGGTAACGGTGTGGTCGTAGATCCCGTATCGCTGACCGAGGAGTTGAAGAATATTG
The DNA here is from genome assembly GCA_017481925.1 of Alistipes sp. Taxonomy (GTDB): domain Bacteria; phylum Bacteroidota; class Bacteroidia; order Bacteroidales; family Rikenellaceae; genus Alistipes. The sequence goes on along the minus strand of JAFUOK010000008.1, from coordinate 35,757 downwards.
CAGCGCAGGGTATTCCCGTAGAGAAGAAGTTGCTCATCTCGAAGAAGGCCCACATCATCCTGCCCACACACCGTATGCTCGACGCAGCGAGCGAGGCAGCCAAGGGTAAGTCGAAGATCGGCTCAACGCTGAAGGGTATCGGCCCTACCTATATGGATAAGACAGGCCGCAACGGTTTGCGCTTTGGCGATGTGCTGGCAGAGGATTTTATCGACCGCTACAACCGCCTCAAGGCAAAGCACGTGGATATGCTCTCGCAGTACGAGGGTTTTGAGTACGACGTTACCGAGTACGAGAAGACCTGGATGGAGGGAATCGAGTATCTGCGTAAGTTCGAGTTTATTGATAGCGAACACGTAGTAAACAAATATATTGACGAGGATGTGCCCATCCTGGCCGAGGGCGCACAAGGTTCGTTGCTTGATGTGGACTTCGGTACATATCCCTTTGTAACCTCGTCAAATACCGTATGTGCTGGTGTATGTACCGGTCTGGGTGTCGCGCCTACGAAGATCGGTGACGTATATGGCATTTTCAAGGCCTACTGCACCCGCGTGGGTAGTGGTCCCTTCCCTACCGAGCTCTTCGATGAGACGGGTGAGGAGTTGCGCCGCATCGGTCACGAGTTTGGTGCTGTTACGGGTCGCCCGCGTCGTTGCGGCTGGCTTGACCTGGTAGCATTGAAGTATGCCGTGATGGTGGATGGTGTTACACAGCTCATCATGATGAAGTCGGACGTTATGAACGACTTCGATACCATCAAGGTAGCTACCGCTTACCGCGTCAATGGTGAGTTGGTAGAGCATTTCCCCTATGAGGTGAACGACTCTGTAGAGCCCGTTTACACCGAGTTCAAGGGTTGGAAGTGCGATATTTGCAAGGTTCGTCACTACGATGACTTCCCCGTGGAGTTCAAGCAGTATGTCGAGTTTATCGAGCAACAGACAGGTGTGCCTGTTAAGATTATCTCGGTAGGACCCGACCGTGACGAGACCATCGTACGATAAAAGAAAATGATTAGGACTGAATGCTCGAATAGCATTTTCGGTCGCATACATACTCTTTATGGCCACTTAGTCGCGTAAGTTGTGCCGTAGAGGGTATGGATGACGATCGGATATACTTTTCGCGCATTTTTTCCGTATAAAGAGGGGGTTTGAGTCGCGTCAAATTGCCTAAATTAACCAATATTAAGACAAATGAACAAAGCATTAAAAATTGTTGTATTGGCTAAGCAGGTGCCCGATACCCGCAACGTGGGTAAGGATGCCATGACGGCAGAGGGTACGGTAAACCGTGCTGCGTTACCTGCTATTTTCAATCCCGAAGATTTGAATGCCTTGGAGTTGGCACTGCGCCTCAAGGAGGAGTGCTGCGGCTCTACTGTGCATATCCTTACTATGGGCCCACAGCGTGCGGCCGATATTATTCGTGACGCTATGTTCCGTGGCGCCGATGGTGGTTATCTGCTCTCTGACCGCAAGTTTGCGGGTTCGGATACGCTGGCAACCTCATACGCTCTGTCGTGTGCACTGCGTAGTATAGGTGCCGACGTTATCATCGCAGGCCGTCAGGCTATCGATGGCGATACGGCTCAGGTAGGTCCCCAGGTAGCCGAGAAGTTGGGCTTGCCGCAGGTGACCTATGCCGAGGAGATTGTCGAGGTGAAGGAGTCTTCGCTTGTGGTGCGTCGTCGTCTGGATCGTGGCGTGGAGACCGTTGAGTGTCCTATCCCCGCCGTGCTGACGGTTAATTCGTCGGCTCCCGAGATTCGCCCGCAGAATGCTCGCCTTGTGATGAAGTACAAGTGGGCTATGATTCCCTCGGAGATGGCTGCGGCTTCGGAGTTGGCTACGAAGATGGTTGGCGAGCGCGACTACTTGCGCATTGTCGAGATGACCGCTGCCGACATCGTCTGCGATGAGCAGCAGCTGGGTTTGAGCGGCTCACCCACGAAGGTAAAGAAGATTGAGAACGTGGTATTCCAGGCTAAGGAGGCCAAGTGCCTCACGGCATCGGATGAGGATATTGCATCTCTTATGGTTGAACTTATTTCGAGCCACACGCTCGGTTAAAGGGAAGGAGTATGAATAACGTATTTGTATATATCGAAATAGAGGATGGCCAGGTGGCCGACGTTAGTTTGGAGCTCTTGACCAAGGGTCGTGAGTTGGCTTCGACATTGGGCGTTAAGCTGGAGGCTGTTGTGATGGGTCACAACGTTACGGGCTTGGAGCAGACGCTCGCAAAATATGGTGCCGATACGGTATGGGTAGCCGATGACGAGATCTTTGCTCCCTTCCGCACCCTGCCCCACACTGCAACGATGTGTGGTTTGATCCGCGCCGAGCAGCCCCAGATCGTATTGTTTGGTGCTACGCCCGTGGGTCGTGACTTCGCACCCCGTGTATCATCGGCTCTGCACAGCGGTCTTACGGCCGACTGTACGCAGCTCGAGATTGGCCCTCATAAGGATGCCAAGACGGGTAAGGAGTATGAGAATCTGTTGTATCAGATCCGCCCCGCATTTGGTGGTAACATCATCGCTACGATCGTAAACCCCGACTGCCGTCCGCAGATGGCAACCGTACGTGAGGGTGTGATGCGCAAGGAGGAGTGTGCTGTGGCTGCCGCTGGCGAGGTTAAGACTATCGCCTGGAAGGAGTATATCACTCCCTCGGATTTGGCCGTTACGATCATCGACCGCCAGATGGAGAAGAGCAAGATCAACATTAAGGGTGCTACGGTTATCGTTGCCGGTGGTTACGGTATGGGCTCAAAGGAGGGCTTCCAGCTCTGCTACGATCTGGCCGAGGTGCTTGGTGCCGAGGTAGGTGCTTCGCGTGCTGCTGTCGATGCAGGCTTCTGCGAGCACGAGCGTCAGATTGGCCAGACGGGTGTTACGGTGCGTCCTAAACTCTATGTGGCTTGCGGTATCTCGGGTCAGATTCAGCACACGGCAGGTATGGATCAGTCGTCGATGATTATCTCGATCAATAGCGACCCCGCTGCACCGATTACCAAGATTGCCGACTATGCCATTACAGGCAAGGTGGAGGAGGTAATCCCCAAGATGATTAAGTATTACAAGCAAAACTCAAAGTAGAAGATGGCTAATTTCTTTTTAGATAATAAAGATTTGCAGTATCATCTTTCACATCCGTTGATGCGAAAGATTGTTGAACTCAAGGAGCGCGGCTTTGCCGAGAAGGATCTTTACGACTATGCGCCTCAGAACTTCGAGGACGCTATGGATTCGTATCGTCGCGTGATGGAGATTATCGGCCAGGTGTGTGCCGACGTTATCGCTCCCAATGCCGAGGGTGTGGATAAGGAGGGCCCCCGTGTGGAGAACGACCGTGTGATCTACGCTTCGGGTACGGTGGAGAATATGAAGGCCGTGAATGCTGCCGGTTTGAGCGGTCTTACGCTGCCTCGCCGCTTCAAGGGCTTGAATTTCCCCCTGTTGTGCTTCGTAATGGCTAATGAGATGGTGTCTCGTGCCGACGCAAGTTTCGAGAATATCTGGGGTTTGCAGGATTGCGCCGAGACGCTGAACGAGTTCGCATCGGAGGAGCAGAAGATGAAGTACCTGACCTGGGTAAGCGAGGGTGCAACCTGCGCTATGGACCTCACCGAGCCCGATGCAGGTTCTGATCTGGGTGCTGTGATGTTGAAGGCTACATGGTCGGAGGAGCGTCAGACATGGTTGCTGAATGGCGTTAAGCGCTTTATCACCAATGGCGATGGCGACGTGTCTCTCGTTCTGGCTCGTACCGAGGAGGGTACGACCGATGCACGTGGTCTGTCAATGCTCGTCTATGATAAGCGCAATGGAGGTATGAAGGTGCGCCGTATCGAGAATAAGCTCGGTATCAAGGGTTCTCCCACCTGTGAGCTGGTATTTACCGATGCACCCGCCGAGTTGGTTGGTGATCGCCGTATGGGCTTGATTAAGTACGTAATGTCGCTGATGAACGCAGCACGTCTGGGTATCGGTGCGCAGTCGGTAGGTCTTTGCGAGGCCGCATACCGTGAGGCGTTGAAGTATGCCCACGAGCGTCAGCAGTTCGGTAAGGATATCATCAAGTTCCCCGCAATCTCGGAGATGCTCACCAATATGCGAGCCCGCCTGCGTGGCGCACGTGCGTTGTTGTATGAGACTTCACGTTTCGTGGAGGTCTATAAGCAATATACCCACATCTCTCACGAGCGTTCGTTGGAGGCTGAGGAGCGTCAGGAGATGAAGTTTTATAACCGATTGGCCGATGGCTTTACGCCGCTGGTTAAACTCTTCGCTTCGGAGTATGCTAACTCGTTGGCTTACGACGCTATTCAGATTCACGGTGGCTCGGGCTTTATGAAGGACTATGCTTGCGAGCGTCTGTATCGCGATGCACGTATTATGAATATCTACGAGGGTACATCGCAGTTGCAGGTTGTGGCGGCTATCAATGGCGTTACGAAGGGTACTTTCATGGAGCAGATCTCTCGCTACGAGGAGCAGACCTACACGGAGGCTATGCAGCCCATCGTGGAGAAGATGAAGGCTCTGCGCGCACGTGTTGAGGCTATGGTGGCTCACGTTGAGGCGGTGAGCAAGGAGGCTCCCCAGTTCAAGGATTTCCACGCACGCCGTCTGGTTGAGAGCGTAGGTCATATCATCATCACCTATCTGTTGGCACAGCAGGCTGCAGAGGTTGAGGAGTACGCATCGGATGCAAAGGTATTTGCAAAACTCGCCGAGGGGTACATTGCAGGTGCCGAGGCTTACGTGTTGAACTCAACGGCTGACGATGTTGCTTTGATCAACGAGGTTCAAGAACAATTTTAATTAGAATTTGTAATAACAAGGTTATACAATTTCAAAGTATATTTAATGTCCATCTGACTGCGGTCGGATGGACTTTTTTATAAAACAGGGCCGACCCGAAGGCCGACCCTTACGCGATCATTTGCGTGTGATCTGATCAAGAAACCGTAGCAGAAAGTCGAACGCTCTCTTGTAGCCGTTCTGCACGGCGTAGGCGACATCGTATATAGTGTCGAGGCGGTTGCGGATATAGTCCAACGCGGGACGCACCGCCAGCATATATATGAGCCAAGCCACAAAGAGGAAGAACGAGCCTACAATGAGTGTCGCCCATCGTGCGGAGCCTATCGCCTCGGCCAGCCAGATGACTACTGTCACAATCAGCATCAGGGCTGCCAAACAGGCTGTAGCACCGAAGTAGATGAGCGGGGCAAGATGCCCGTGGCTCTGTGGTTTACGTTCCTGCATACGTTCTGCGTTTCAGCTGTTACTTCTCGTCACCGCAGTGGCAACGAATCTTCTCTGTCTCCTGATCGACGTAATCGCGAATCTTAGTGCGTAGTTCGGGTCCCGACTGCGGTGTTACGAGCATCGTTACGACCGAACCTACGAGCATACCTCCCAAAAATGAGACCAAAGTGCAGATACCTGAATGTTTCATAAAGCCTATAAGTTTTAAAATTCAGAAAGAAAAGTTGCAAAATCCGAGCCATAACGATTATATTTGTTCTGCCGATTAATCTTTTTTTCGATGGAGACCATTTTCGATATACTGCAAGGCAAACGCTGCTGCACGGTGGCATTCACGGGACGTCGCACGTATCGAGGCGAGGCTGATGACGAACTGCGTCGTGTGGTGCGTGATCTGCACGAGCGGGGTTTCTCGCGCTTTCTGTGTGGTATGTCGTGGGGCTTCGACCTTGCGGCAGGATGCGCCGTTATGGAGCTTCAGCAGGAGTTTCCTTATATAGATTTGGTTGCTGTGGAGCCTTTCGGTGGTTTTCGGGAGTTGTTCTCGGGTGAGGATCGTGAGTTGTACGACAGGGTGCTGGCGGCGGCCACGGAGCACGTAGTGGTGAGCGACGAGGAGGCGGGAGCCTATATGCGCCGCAATGACTATCTGGTCGATAATGCCTCGGTAGTTGTGGCGTGGTGGGATAGTGAGAGGCACGGAGGCACGGCATATACCGTGCGGCGGGCACGGCACAGCAGGGTAGAGGTGGTGAATTTATACCCCGATGCACAACTTGAATTAGAATTTTAGGATAAAATAAAAAAACACCGCAATCCAAACGGAGTGCGGTGTTTTTGTCTATTGAGGTCTGGATTACCAGTTCAAGATCTTCTTGAAGTCATAAGCCTCGGGGTTAGCAACGTAAGCCTTTGCAGCCTCGTAATCCTCGGGAGTTACATAGTGCAAGAGGTTGTTGATAACCTGCTGAATCTTGTCTGACTCTACGTTTACCAGACGGGGAGGAATCTTGCCTGTGGTGGGATCCTGCAAATCCTTCAAGTAGAGAGGTGATACGAAACCGTCCTGTGAGATGTAAACCATACAGCCGGTCTTGCCCTCAGAGAAGAGCTTATATACACCCATACCCAACTCAGAGCAGTAAACCAGGTCGTAAGCGATAGGAGTCTGGCAACGTACCTCGTAACCGATCTCTACGGGACGAGACTTAACCTTGATACCGAGCTCCTTGAGCTTGTTCTCCAAGAGTTCGTTGAAGATGTTAGCCTTCGATACCTTACCGAGCTCGGGGTGACCGTGATCGTCGTAGGTGAAGTTGATACCAGAGTTGCGGATCTCCTCATCAGAGAGAGCGTGGAATACACCCTCAGAGATCATTGCAACACCGTAGTCGATACCCATAATCTTACGCTTGATGATAGATGAGATAACAAGGTTTACGATCTTCTCGATGGTGATCTCACTCTTGTTGAACATCTCGGGGATAACGATCATAGGATAGTGGCAAGCAGAGCCGATACCGAATGCAAGGTGACCAGCCGAACGACCCATAGCTGCTACAACGAACCAGTTAGCTGATGTGCGAGCGTCGTTATATACGGCACGACCGATAACGGTACCACCCTCCTTAGCTGACTGGTAGCCGAATGTGGGCGAACCTGCGGGCAAGGGGAGGTCGTTGTCGATAGTCTTGGGAACGTGGATGTTGGCGATGGGGTACTGCTTAGCCTCGAGGAACTTAGCGATACGGTTAGCTGTAGAAGCTGTGTCATCACCACCTACGGTTACGAGCAACTTGATGTTGTTGTCCTGGAAGAATGAGAGGTTGAAGTTCTCCTCGAAGTCCTTGTCGGTGGGCTTGAAACGGCTCATAGTCAGGTATGAACCACCCTGGTTGAAGATGAAGTCAGCCTTCACGAAATCCATATCCTCGAAACGGGGATTGGGATTGAAAAGACCTGAATAACCGTAGTGCAAACCGATTACACGATAACCCTTAGCAAGGAACGTCTTTGCAACGCTACCTACAACAGTGTTCATACCAGGTGCGGGACCGCCACCTGTAAGAATAGCAATAGCCTCTTTCATAGTGTGATATTCTGTTTTAAAAATTAATGTTTCGAAAACTTCCACAAAAATAGTAAAAATAAGCGTCAAAATATACCTTTATCTCTCTTTTTTTAGTACTTTTGTTCTATCTATGGCGCAAAAAGGCGTCTGTAGCCGAAAAACTATGAGAAAAAACATCCTATTTGCCCTATTTAGTGCAGCCCTGCTACTTGTTTCGTGTCAGTCAAAACCGCAGGTGGGCATACAACTCTACTCCGTACATCAGGACTCGGGCGATATAGCCTCTACGTTGGAGCGTCTTTCGCAGATTGGTTATACCACAGTCGAGACACTCAATGGCGGTGGTAATCCCAAGTGCTATGGACTCTCTGCCGAGGAGTTTAAGGCGTTGTGTGACAAGTATTCACTTACTATCACTTCAACCCACGCTGCAATACAGAACGACCCCACGGCCGAGGCCGCTACGATGGATAAGTGGCGCGCCCTGTTTGCTTCGCTTCGAGAGATGGGGGCTTCTTATTGCGTGATGCCAGGCTACTCGTTCGGTCAGACGCTTGTGCAGGTGAAGGCAAGTTGCGACTACTGCAACCGTGTGGGCGAGCTGGCCAAGGAGTATGGCCTTATGCTCGGCTACCACAACCACGCCGGCGACTTTGTCGAGGTGGAGGGCGAGTTGTTGCTCGACTACGTGCTGGCACACACCGACGAGGATAAGATGTTCCTGCAACTCGATGTGCATAATATGGGCGGCAATGATCCTATGTACTACCTTACGCACTATCCCGACCGCGTGAAATTGCTGCACCTGAAGGATGATCGCGAGTTGGGCCGTAGCGGTAAGATCGACTTCGAGAAGATTATGAAGCAGTATCGTGCCAACGGCTACAATGAGATATATGTAGAGTATGAGTTGCCGTTCCGCATCGGCGACGACGAGGCCGAGAATGAGCGTAACCTGAAGGAGTTGTGGGCAGGCCTTAAAGAGTGCTACGACTTTGTAGTGGAGCAGGGCTACGCATATTAACAGGAGATACACATTTTTAACACACTAATATCCATTAATTAAAATCACGTCTATGAAAAAGATTTTCTCTTTTGCTGTCATCGCTTTGGTAGCGCTTTCTATGGTGACGGGTTGTACCCCCGCTCCTAAGCAGATTGGTTTGCAGCTCTACTCTGTAAACCGCGATATGAAGGATGTTGATGCATCACTTGCAAAGGTTGCTGCTGCAGGTTACAATGTTGTTGAGACTCTTCGCAGCCCCGAGTGTTTCGGTCTGCCCGCAGCAGAGTTCAAGGCTCTTTGCGACAAGCACGGCTTGAAGATCGTATCTACTCACCACTCAATCGCTATGAACCCCGAGAACGAGGCTGAGGTTATGAACCAGTGGCGTGCCGTATTCGAGGGTCTGAATGTTATGGGTGCAAAGTATTGCGTTATCCCCAGCTTTAAGCTCGGCGAGACCCTCGAGGATTTGAAGGCTGTATGTGACTACTTCAACAAGGTTGGTGCTCTGGCTAAGGAGTACGGTCTGAAGCTCGGTTACCACAACCACGCTTTCGAGTATGAGGTTGTTGACGGCCAGGTTAAGTGGGAGTATATGATCGAGAACACCGATCCTGAGTCAGTATTCTTCCAGATGGACGTATATTGGACAACCCAGGGCGGTAAGGATCCCGTTGCTTACTTGCAGAAGTATCCCGAGCGTATCAAGATGCTCCACATCAAGGACGATCTGGTAATCGGCGAGAGCGGCAAGATCGACTTTGAGGCTATTTTCAATCAGTTCTATAAGAACGGTTACTCTGATTTCGTTGTTGAGCAGGAGATGCCCCGCGGTCCCCAGGATGAGGATCCCGCAGCTCGTATCGCACGTATGTGGGAGGGTGTTGCCAAGAGCGCAGCTTACTTGCAGGCAGCTGAGTTCGTGAAGTAATACACGTTCGTTATGCAAATGAGGTTGCTCGACCCCGAATGGGTCGGGCAACTTTTTTTATGTTCTATTTGGAGCATTTATGTAGCGTGAATGTGAAAAAGAGTGACGGTGAAGAAATATTGTTCGCAAATTTTTGTACCTTTGTATTCGTTGATAAATTTCGCACGTTTATGGATAACCTGCTCGCTTTATATACAAATTTCCTGTGGGTGATGGCCGCAATAGCCGTGGTGGTTTTTGTTGCTCTGCACTTTTTTGAGGCGGGTTATGGCTATCTGTTCGACCGCCGCTACGGACCGCCCGTGCCAAATAAGGTGGGGTGGGTCGTTATGGAGTCGCCCGTGTTTGTGGCTATGACGGTGCTGTGGGCGTTGTCCGACAGACAGTGGGAGATGGCTCCGCTCGCACTCTTTGCGATGTTTCAGCTGCACTACTTCCAGCGTTCGTTTGTTTTTCCGTTGCTGATGCGAGGACGTTCGAAGATGCCACTCGGTATTGTGGCTATGGGATTTGTCTTTAATACGCTCAACGCTCTGATGCAGGGCGGCTGGATATTCTACCTCTCGCCCGAGGGATATTATGCCGACTGGTTCTCACGACCCTTTATTTATATCGGTGCTGTGGTCTTCTTTGCTGGTATGTTTATCAATTGGCAGGCCGACTACATCATCCGCCACCTGCGCAAGGAGGGCGATACGCGCCACTATATACCCCGTGGCGGAATGTTCCGCTACGTATCGTCGGCAAACTACTTCGGTGAGCTGGTCGAGTGGACAGGCTTTGCCATTGCTTCGTGGTCGTGGGCAGGCGCGGTGTTCGTGCTGTGGACATTTGCCAATCTTGCACCCCGCTCGGCATCGTTATACAAACGTTATGAGAGAGAGTTTGGCGAGGAGTTTACCTCATTAAAACGCAAGCGCATAATACCCTTTATTTATTAGAAAACAACCTAGATAATGAAAGATATAAAAGACTCTATACTTTTTACCCCCTATAAGATGGGCCCTGTGACACTCCGCAACCGTACGATTCGTTCGGCGGCGTTTGAGTCTATGGGCAAGGATTTCAGCCCCACACAGGCCCTGAAGGATTACCACGTGAGCGTGGCTCGTGGCGGCATTGGTATGACCACATTGGCTTACGCATCGGTAAACCGTAGCGGTATATCGTTCAACTCGCAGTTGTGGTTGCGTGACGAGATAGTCCCCGCACTGCGTGATATTACCGATGCTGTTCATCGGGAGGGTGCTGCCGTGGGTATTCAGATAGGTCACTGCGGAAATATGACCCACTGGGATACGGCAGGATGCTTCCCCGTATCGGCTTCGAATGGCTTTAATCTCTACTCGCCCACCTTCCATCGTCGTCTGCGCGCGTCGGAATTGACCGAGATGGCACGTGACTTCGGTCGTGCCGTGCGCACGGCTCATGAGGCGGGCTTCGATAGTGTGGAGGTACACGCAGGTCACGGATACCTCATTTCGCAGTTCCTCTCGCCCTGGACCAATCGCCGTAGAGATGAGTTCGGCGGCTCACTTGCCAACCGTATGCGCTTTATGAATATGTGCCTGGAGGAGGTTATGACGGAGGCGGCACGCTGCAATATGGCCGTGCTTGTGAAGCACAATATGGAGGATGGTTTCAAGAGCGGAATTCAGATTCCCGAATCAATAGAGATTGCCCAGCAGATTGAGCGCTTCGGCGTTCACGGTATCGTGCTCTCGTCGGGCTTTGTGTCGCGTGCGCCGATGGCCGTGATGCGTGGCCGCATACCCACAAAGACGATGGGTTACTATATGGGCTGGAATGAGTGGTTGCAGAAGATTGTGGTGTCGTTGTTCGGTCAGTGGATGATCAAGCAGTACGACTTCGAGGAGTGTTTCTTCCTGGAAAATGCCAAAAAGTTCCGTGCTGCATTGAAGGGCCCGCTGGTATATGTCGGCGGTCTGGTGTCGCGTGAGGGTATTGAGCGAGTGCTTGACGAGGGTTTCGAGATGGTGCAGATGGCACGTGCGCTGATCAACGATCCTGCGTTTGTGAATAAGATGCTCGAGGGCGATATGGCGACCCGCTCGGGTTGCGACCATAAGGACTACTGCATTGCGCGTATGTACTCGGTCGATATGAAGTGTTGTCATCACTGCGATAATCTGCCAAAGGTTATTCGTAAAGAGTTGGGTCTGTAATGCGTCGCGGAGAGGTTTTTCCAGGGTCGAAGACGGCACTTGTTACGGGTGCATCTAAGGGCATAGGTCGTTGCTATGCTCTACAATTGGCCGCATTGGGATATAACGTGCTGATGGTAGCCTCGGGTGAGGAGGAGTTGCTCCGCTCGGCCGAGGAGGTTCGTCAGCAGTCGCCACGTGTGTGGGTTCGTACTTGGACAAAGGATCTGGCTACACCTACGGCTGCCGAGGAACTATTTGCCTACACCGAAACAGAGGGTATCAAGGTCGATGTGCTGGTGAATAATGCCGGTATCTTCTCTTTCTGCGATATTCTCTCGACGCCCGTGGAGCGCATCGAGCGAGTGATCTATCTCCACGACCTTACAACAACGAAAACCTGCCGACTCTATGCCGAGGATATGATTGGACGTGGGGGAGGACGCATCCTCAATATGTCATCCTACTCGATTTGGATGCCCTATCCGGGCCTTTCGCTATATAGTGCCAGCAAAGCCTACCTGAAGAGTTTTTCTGTCGCTTTTTCCAAGGAGGTTGAGGAGCGTGGCGTGACCGTCACGGCCATCTGCCCCGCAGGTATTGCAACCGATCTGTACGGTCTTTCGCCCCGATTGCAACGCTTCGGCTTGAAGACGGGTATTCTGATGTCGCCCGAGAGTTGCGCCCGCAGAGGATTGAACGGTATGTTCCGCGGTCAGCGTTGCAAGGTGCCCGACTGGTGGTTCCGCCTGTTTATCCCCATTTGTCAGATGGTCAAAGGCCCTGTGCGACGAATGTTGCGTCGTTATACAATGCAGTTCCAGAAATAAAAAAAAGGTTGTCCCACTTTCGGGGCAACCTTTTTTAATCTAACGCGGAAAAATTATTTCTTTACCACGGTAACGTTTATGGCTTGTTTGCCACGCTCGTTATCGCCTATCTCAAACTCGACGCGCTGACCCTCGGTCAGTGCCTTGAAACCCTCGGCCGAAATGCCCGTGTAGTGAACAAAAATCTCACCACCCTCGTCGGGCAGGATAAAGCCGTAGCCTTTCTTGCTGTCGAACCACTTTACCTTACCTGTCATTGTAGTACACTTTATTGGTTGATAATTACTTCTATATCAAAGATAGGGATAAAAAATCGACTTTGCAACGATTGAAGAAAAAATTTTTTTGCGGCACTATTTATGCCTATCTGGTGGCATAAAAAAAGGGTAAGCTACTTATATCGCACCGCTACAACCTAATACCCTTGCTTGCTTCCACACCTGGGGGATTCTCAGGGAGCTGGTCGTATAAGACTTACCCGGGCACAAAAGTAGAAAAATTTATTATCTTTGCAAAAAATATCGACAACGAAATGAAAAAAACATTATTGAGAATATTCTTATGTGGCATCGTAGTGGGTGCTGCCGTGGCCGTGTGGGGCGTCGTATCGTTCAAGGGTAATGCTGTAGTTGAGGGGCGTGAACTCTACGTTGGTCGCGATGTGACTTACGAGGCGTTGCTCGATTCGCTGAAACCCTCGATAAAGCATCACCTCGCCTTTGACCTCTATGCCGAGCGACTTAATCTTGCGAATAGCTACAAGAAGGGGCATTACGTTGTCGAGGATGGTATGAACGTCATCGAAATTGTGCGTATGCTCAAATTGGGCCTGCAGACGCCCGTGAACGTTACGATGAACAACGTGAAGATGCCGGCACAACTCGCCGGCAAGCTCGCTACGCAGATCGAAGCCGACTCGGTGGAGATCGTGGAGGTGCTTACGGACAAGGCTCTGGCGAAGGAGCTGGGTTTTGACTCGCCGCTGACGATGTTTTCTATCTTCCTGCCCAATACCTACGAATTTTACTGGACCGTCAAGCCCCGTGAGTTTGTGGAGCGTATGTACAATGAGTACAAGCGATTCTGGGAGGGCGGACGTGACGAGAAACGCAAGCGTTCGGGACTGGATCGTGTCGAAGTGGCGACGCTGGCTTCAATAGTCTATGAGGAGACCCGCAAGGTGGATGAGATGCCCCGTGTGGCGGGTGTATATATGAACCGTTTGCAGACAGGTATGCCCCTGCAAGCCGACCCGACGATTAAGTATGCTATGCAGGACTTTGGTCTGCGACGTATTCTGAACCGTCACCTGAAGACCCCTTCGCCCTATAATACATATATAAATAAGGGTCTGCCACCTTCGCCCATCTGTATGCCGAGCATCGAGGCGATAGATGCTGTTTTGAACTACGAGGATCACGAGTATCTGTTCTTCTGCGCCCGTCCTACCTTCGATGGCTACCATAATTTTGCCAAGAACTACTCGGAGCACCTGCGCAATGCACGTGCATATCAGGCAGAGTTGAATAAGCGTAATATCAAGAAGTAGCGGTTATGAAAATTGTCCTGCTCGGCCCTGCACACCCCTATCGTGGGGGATTGGCATCTATCATGGAGACTATGGCTCGCGAGTGGCAGAGCCGTGGCCACGAGGTGCGTATCTATACTTTCAGGGTGCAGTATCCGTCGTTGCTCTTTCCGGGCAAGACGCAGTATGTCACAACGCCTGCACCAGAGGATCTGCATATCGAGCGAGTGATGAATACCGTGAATCCGCTGAATTGGGTGAGCCTCGGTCTGCGCCTGAAGCGTGAACGTCCCGATGTGGTTGTTATGAAGTATTGGACACCCTTTATGGCGCCCTGCTTTGGAACCATAGCCCGCATAGCCCGCTCGAATGGTGTGACGAAGTTTGTCTGCCAGATTGATAATGTCGAGCCGCACGAACACCATATCATCGACCGTCCCTGCAACCACTATTACTTGGGTGCTGTGGATGGCTTTGTGTATATGTCCGAGCAGGTACATGGCGAACTGAAAGCCTACACTTCGGCTCCTGCCTTGTTCTCGCCGCATCCGATGTTTGAGAACTTCGGTAAGGTGGCCGAGCGTGAGGAGGCGTGCCGTAAGCTGGGCCTTGATGTGGAGCAGCGATATACGCTCTTTTTTGGCCTAATACGCGATTATAAGGGTCTTGATCTCTTGCTTAAGGCGTGGGCAAAGTGGTTGCCCGAGGGGAGAAAACTTCTCATTGCGGGCGAGTTTTACGCTTCGCGCGAGAAGTACATCGCGCTGATTGAAGAGTTGGGCTTGCGGGATAGGGTGGTGCTGCACGATCACTTTGTGGCCGATGAGGATGTCAGGTACTACTTCTCAGCCGCCGATGCGCTGGTGTTGCCATACCGCACGGCTACGCAGAGTGGCGTGACGCAGATTGCATATAACTTCTCTCTGCCGATGATAGTCACGCGTGTGGGAGGTCTGCCCGAGATTGTGCCCGATGGTCGTGTGGGCTTGGTGTGTGAACCCGATGCAGAGGCTATAAAGGAGGCGCTGGAGCGTCTGTATGAGGGCGATACCCTGCAACGTCTGAAAGCAAATTTTATGCAGGAGCGCAAGCGATTCTCGTGGGGCGCGATGTGCGACCGATTAGAGGAGGTATATCAAATGACAAAGTAACACTGAAATAAAAAAGTCCGCTGAACACTGCGTTCGGCGGACTTCTTTTATTGTAAGCGAAAGATTACTTAATCTTCTTGAGCGCAATCTTCTCACCCCATACGGGCAGATATACTCGCTCACGATTGAGTTTCTCGCACTCGTTGATACCATACTGGTATGACCAGCGCCACTTGGTAATCGAGTGACCCAACTCCAGGATGTGCGACATCAAGACTTCCTTAGGATTAATCTTCTTCACCGCCTCGGCCATATTAAGACCTACGGCCAAGTGAGGAATGAATACATCCACAGCTGCGGTGGGGTTCAATTGCTCGTAGTTGTGTGCATCGCCCGTGAAGAACATCACATAACCCTTCTTGCCTTTGTTGGCATAGCAGTTCACCTCGTAGGTATTGACAAAGTTTAGCAGTGTCTTGTTGTGATCCACCGTAGTGACCTTCACGCTGATGTTGCCGATGGTGAACTCGTCGCCCGTAGTGACCTTGTGGCCATTATCCAGGAAGTTTGAATATACAGCCTTGCCCTGACGCTCCATCTCGGCAATGAGCGGCTTCCACTGGTGGTCGCCGTGGTTGTGGGTAATCATCATGAAGTCAATCATCGGGGCCAGACGCTCGGCGTGCTTGTGATATACGTCAATGCCGAAGCACTGCGTCTGCGTCTTGACGATGTAGCCCATGTTGTAGAGCTGCCATACGACAACCTCACCCTTCTTAACCTCGGTGGCGGGAATCTCCTTAAGCAGTTTGTCGAGAGCCATATTGTAGTACTTCATCAGGCCCCAACCCTCGATGCCTCGCTCCTTGTCTGTGCCTACGGGCGTAGCCAAGTACTCGTTGAAAAGGGTGTGGGTGAATGTATCGACGTAGGTCTGCATCTCGTCCATAGCAGCGCGACGCTCTGCGGTCAGCTCACGGCATGAGGTCTTGTTCCAGAAGATGTCGGCCATCTCCTCGATGGTCTGTGCTGATGCGAGCGCAGGCATAAGCATTGCCGCTACGAAGAGCACCTTTTGCAATAATGTTTTCATAGTTGTTTCTCTTTATTACTTAATATTAGGCTCCTCCAGGCCGTAGTGGTTGCGCTTGTCGTCAGCCTTAAGCCACAGCGCAAAGAGAAGTGCCAATACACCCAACGATGCGAACAGGAGCATAGGCACAGTGTAGTTGTATGTTGCACCCTCCACGCCGGCGGCAATCTGCTCGGCAACACCGGGGTTAGACTTCTCCAGCGCGTAGCCGATGATGATGGGCGTGCCGCTCAAACCGAAGTTCTGCACCCAGAAGATGAGCGAGTAGGCGCTACCCAGGTAACGCTTGTCCATGATCTTGGGAATTGAGGGCCACAAAGCAGCAGGAACCAGCGAGAATGATATGCCGAGTACGATGATAGCCGAGAATGCAATCACCTTGCTGGGCACGGCGGGCAATACCAATGCGAAGGTAGTGTGGCAGATGATCATCAGCAGTGAGCCGAGGATAAGCATCGTAGCACCCTTACCCTTGCGGTCGAGATACCAACCGAGCAACGGAGTGATACAAGCAGCACCCACGGGGAACCAGCGGAAGATGTCGGCAGCAGCGGTAGCCGTAATGCCGAGGTTACTCTGCAACATGTTGGCAGCAAACTTCTGGAAGGGGAAGATAGCCGAGTAGTAGAGTACGCACAGCATAGCCACGATCCAGAACAGACGGCTGCTGAAAATCTTGCCGATGTCGCTGAGCTTGAACTCCTCCTCCGGCTCGCCCGTTGCGGCAGCACCAAGCTGTGTGTCGAGCTTCTTATCCATCAGGCAGAAGATGGTGTAGCATATAAGGCCGATGAGAAGCAATGCTGTACAGAATGCTACGGGACGCACGATTGAGGGATCAGCACCGCCAATACCTGCGATACGGGGAGAAATAGTGAAGATGAAGAATACACCTACACGAGCAAGTGCCATCTCCAGACCCATCGCGAGTGCCATCTCCTTACCCTCGAACCACTTTGCCATAGCCTTCGATGCGGTGATACCTGCCATCTCGCAACCACAACCAAAGATCATAAAGCCCAACGATGCGAGCTTTGCGCTGGCGGGCATAGCCACCCACCAAGAGTTGAGCCACGTCTCAAGGCCTGAACCGATGAAGGCATCGCTGATGGCGTAGTACTTGATGCAGGCACCGGCAAACATGATGATTGCCGACAACTCACCCGTAAAACGGAGTCCCATCTTGTCGAGGATGATACCTGCAACGATCAAAAAGCCCCATACGTTGAGCAGATACTCCGAACCGGCATAGGTGCCAAATACATCAGATGTCCAGCCACGCTGCACCTGAATCAACTCCTTTAGGGGAGAGATCACATCCACGAACATATGAGCAAAGAGCATCATCAGTGCAATAAGCAACATCGCGCTCCAACGTGCCCACGCGTGGTCGTTAAGATTTTTGCGAATAGTTTCTGTCATAATTTTTTATTTTTATTTGAGTTTTTTATTTAGATTTTGTCGTCTAATTCCGTTTGTCGTTCGTCCGATTTGCCGCCTTTATTCGTCTGAAAGGTGGCTACTCCTCCGACGTGGTGTAGTAGCGCAGAGCCTCGTAGGCGTTCTCGATACCCAATTCGCCAGCCTTCGACAGGTCGAGGCAGCCCTTGCGCGTATCCTTCATAAATATCTGCACCAGACCACGGTTGTAGTACGCCTCGCCAAACGAGGGGTTGAGTTCGATGGCTCGCGTGTAGTCGTCGTAAGCCTCGGGCAACATGTTCGAAATGGCGTAGAGGTTAGCACGGTTGTAGTAGGCGTAGGCGAAGTCGGGGTAGAGCTTTATAGCCTTGTTGATATCCTCGATCGCTTCGTCGTAGTTATATGTGCGCGAACCGCTGTTGTGCAGACGGTTGGCGGGGTCGCTGTCGATGGTGATACGCTGGTAGGAGTTGTCAATCGACGATATGAAGTCGATCATCTCGGCACGTGTTGTCGAGCGGTTCAGGTAGAGGAACGGGTTCGACGGGTTGGCCGAGATAGCCGCCGTGAAGGTTGTCACGGCATTGGTATATTGGCGTATGAGCGACTGCGTCACGCCTCGCTCGAAGAGCATCTCCCACGTGGGCTCGACGGTGAGCATCGTCTGTGCCAGAGCGCGGTCGATCTGTACGAGTGAGTCGGGTGCTATGTTGCTCTGACGACGCGAGAGTGCGAGGTTAGGATTGCCGATGCGCTGCTTGAAGTCCTCCACACGCTGTGCGTGGTAGAGCATACTGTTAGCCGTAGAGGCCGAGTCGGCATACTGCAACGTGAACTTAAACAGAGGAATAAGACGCATACCAGCATCCTGCACTGTCGAGTTGTCGGCCATAGTCTCGAACGTGCTGCCCGAGAGTTTGGCATCGAACGAGAGCAGTTTGTCGAACTTCTGCGTGGTGTCGGCATAGATCGAGTAGGTCGAGTCGCTCAGGCGTGACTTGTAGTCCGAAATCTTCTTCTCGGCCGTGTCGCGATCGCTGCGAGCACCCTTTGGGTCGCCCATCATAGCTCGCAGGTAGCTGCGGTTCAGATAGGCATTGGCGAAGTCGGGGTAGAGTTTGATAGCCTGCGTATAGTCGTCGATAGCCTTCTGCAGCTCACCCACCTGCGAGTACAGCCCCGCACGGTTGTAGTAAACCAATACGTTGTTAGGCGAGTATGCTGCCACACGGTCGTAATCCTCCAGGGCACGGTTGTAGTCGCCAATCTGCGAGCGCACGATAGCACGGTTGAAGTATGTGAGTGAGTTTGTAGAGTCGAGTTCAATTACGCGGTCGAAGTCGCCCAGAGCCAGCATCGGACGGTTGGTGTCGGAATATACCAACGCACGGTTGAAGTATGAGAGCAGATATGTCGAGTCGTGACGTATGGCCGTGTCGAAATCCTGCTCTGCCTCGTCAAAACGCTTCTGCTGCATGTAGAGTATGCCTCGGCGGTTGTAGCCGTTGGGGTCTTCACGGTTGGTGCGAATCGCCGTCTCGAAGTTCTCGTAGGCCATCAGCGTATCCTTGAGTTGCAGGTAGCAGATGCCACGGTTGATATATGCGTCGGCGACCTTCTTCTCCTGACGGATAAACATATCGAAATCCTCGATAGCCTCCTCGTATTGCTCATTCAGCAGACGCGTAACACCACGGCTGTAGTAGGGCCCCGGCAGGTCGGGACGCAACTCGATGGCCTCGTGGAAGTCGTTCAGCGCATCGTCGTAGTTGCCCAAGCGAGAGCGTGTGATGGCTCGGTAGTTATAGGCGTTGGTGAATACGGGGTTGTGCTCGATGGCGAGCGAGAAGTCGGTGTCGGCACCCAACAAGTCGTCAAGATTATACTTGGCAATGCCACGCAGGAAGTAACCCTCGTAGGCCTTGGCGTCGAAGCGTAGCAGGGCGTTGAGAATACGAATCGCCTCGGGATAGTTCTCGCGCATCATAAATTGGCGACCCATCCAGAAGAAATACTCACGGTTGTACTGTGTCGATGCCGTGAAGGCCGACAGTACAATGACCAGAGTGAGTAGTGTTCGTATTACGGTTTTACGCATTGCGTGTTTTTTCTTTTTTTAACGGCTTTTGGGGCTTAATTATTGCTGGTCGTAACCGAAACGGCGCAGCTGGCGCTCGTTGTTGCGCCAATCCTCCTGCACCTTGACGAAGAGCTGCAGAAAGACCTTCTTCTGCAGGAAGCGCTCCATATCCTCGCGTGCTTGCTGGCCTACACGCTTCAGGCGCTCGCCCTTATGGCCTATTACGATGCCCTTCTGCGATGCGCGCGAAACATATATCGTAGCCGATATGCGGTCTATGGTAGGCTCCTCCTTGTAGGTGTCGATCTCGATCTCGCAGCAGTAGGGGATCTCCTTGTCGTAATTGAGGAGAATCTTCTCGCGGATGATCTCCGAGGCGAAGAAGCGCAGGGTCTTATCCGTGAGTGTGTCCTTCGGGTAGAAGGGCTCACCCTCGGGCAGACGCTCCAGGATGGCATTCAGTACACCCGTCATACCTATCTGCTCCTTTGCCGAGCAGGGGATGATAACAGCCTCGGGTATCTTCGTCTGCCACTGCTCCACCAGAGCCTCAAGGGCTGCGGGGGTGGTAAGGTCAATCTTGTTTATCACGACGATTGTAGGAATACCGCTGTGGTTCACACGCTCGATGATAGAGTCCGAGCGCTCGCTCTGCTCGACAGTGTCGGTGACGTAGAGAATCACGTCGGCATCATCCACTGCGCCGTGCACGAAGTTCATCATCGACTCCTGCAACTTGTATGCGGGTTTAAGGATACCCGGCGTGTCGGAATAGACAATCTGGAAGTCGTCGCCATTCACTATTCCCATGATGCGGTGACGTGTGGTCTGAGCCTTCGAGGTGATAATCGACAGACGCTCGCCCACCAGGGCGTTCATCAGCGTAGATTTACCCACATTGGGGCTGCCTATGATGTTTACAAATCCTGCTTTGTGCATTGTTTTAGTCTGATTGTACAAATAATTCACAAATATAGCGATAAAAAAAGACCCATACAAATGTATGGGTCAAAACTTGGGTATTATTGCCAGATGGTATCGGATTTGTCGATCTGGTGGGTCAGCACTATCATCGTAGCACCGTCGGTGGATGTGAGGTGCATAGTGGCGTAGGTGCCATTGCTTATGATGCGACCCGTAAATGTCGGCATATCGGCCTGCTTTGGTGTAAGCTTTATGTTGGGACGGCTGTAGCTG
This sequence comes from Alistipes sp., assembly GCA_017481925.1. Lineage (GTDB taxonomy): Bacteria > Bacteroidota > Bacteroidia > Bacteroidales > Rikenellaceae > Alistipes. The sequence continues at coordinate 15,059 of JAFUOK010000008.1, read as the reverse complement.
TAGGTATAATTTGCCTCAGACGTAATCTCCTGCTTGCCGTTCAGCCAGATGTTGTAGGTTGCCTCGCCCGTTGAAGAGAAGAGAATTTGTATCTGCTCGCCCTGCTCATCGGGGGCACTAACCCATACGCTGTCGTCGAGCGAACGGGGGATATCCGACCCCTTGTCGTCGTTGCATGCCGTGAAGAGCGAGAGCGTGAGGGCGGCTGCCATAAAAATAAATAGTTGTTTCATAATGTATGAAAGTTTTGTTTGTGAAATTAGTTTGCTGTGTACACATCTATAAAACGCTGTGCGGTAGGAAATAGTGTCCGAAAAATATTGCCACAGCGTATTTTGCTACATATTGACCAATAATGCTTTATATGGTTGCCCCGCCACGCAAAAAGTGGACTTTTAGACCAGAAAAAATCTGCCAAGCCGTTGACCTGACAGATTTTCTCTATTTTGCGTGTTGCATTATCGGCGGAAACCACCTCCGCGACGCATCTGCTGCATGCGCTGCTGAAGGCCGCCACCGGCTACCATCTTCATCATCTTGCGTGTCTCCTCAAACTGCTTCAGGAGACGATTCACGTCGGCGATCGTTGTGCCCGAACCCTTGGCGATTCGCTCACGGCGCTTGGCGTTGATAATCTCGGGCTTCTCACGCTCGGCGGGGGTCATCGAACCGATGATGGCCTCGGTCTGCTTGAAGGCGTCGTCTGGAATATCCACATCCTTGAGCATCTTGCCCATGCCAGGAATCATCGAGGCGATATCTTTCAGGTTACCCATCTTCTTGATCTGGTTGATCTGGTCGAGGAAGTCGTTGAAGTTGAACTGATCCTTCACCAGCTTCTTCTTCAACTTGCGGGCTGCCTCCTCGTCATACTGCTCCTGTGCGCGCTCCACGAGCGAAACGACATCACCCATACCCAGGATTCGGTCGGCCATACGCTCGGGGTGGAACACCTGCAGGGCATCCATCTTCTCGCCACTTGAGATGAACTTCAAGGGCTTATTCACTACCGAACGGATAGAGATTGCAGCACCACCACGGGTATCACCATCCAACTTGGTGAGTACCACGCCGTCGAAGTCGAGGCGGTCGTTGAACTCCTTGGCGGTATTTACTGCATCCTGACCCGTCATGGCATCCACTACGAACAGCGTCTCCGAGGGCTTCACAGCGGCCTTGATAGCGGTGATCTCCTGCATCATAGCCTCATCTACGGCCAGACGACCAGCCGTATCGACGATCACGGTGTTGAGCGAGTGCTGACGTGCGTAGGCGATAGCGTTCTGTGCAATCTCCACGGGGTTCATATTTCCTGCCTCGGTATAAACCTCTACACCAACCTGCTCACCCAGAATCTTCAACTGGTCGATAGCCGCAGGACGATATACGTCACCCGCTACGAGCAACACCTGACGACCCTTCTTCGACTTGATCATCGAGGCCAGCTTACCCGAGAAGGTGGTCTTACCCGAACCCTGCAAACCTGCGATAAGGATAACGGCGGGCTGACCCTCCAGCTTGATGTCGGTAGCCGTGCCACCCATCAGCTGTGCCAACTCGTCACGCACGATCTTGGTCATCATCTGACCGGGCTTAACGGACTTCAATACGTCCTGACCCAGCGCCTTCTTCTTCACATCGTCGGTGAAGGTTTTGGCAACCTTGTAGTTTACGTCGGCATCGATCAATGCACGGCGAATCTCCTTCAGGGTCTCGGCAACGTTGATCTCGGTGATGCGGCCCTCGCCTTTGAGTATCTTAAACGATCGTTCTAATTTGTCTGTTAGATTTTCAAACATAGTATCTTATTTTTTATTATTTCGTGCGAAAAATCACGCAAAGATATAAAATCTTTGTAAAAGAGCCTACTCGGGTTGTAAATTTGTGCCGAAAAAGGTTGAAAACTATCAAAAATGTGAGGTCGGCGGTGGCGCAGAAATTGCTATCTTTGCCGACGAAATCTAAAAACGGAAAATTATGTACTTCATAGGACTTATAATTGGCGTAGCCACATTCTTCATCATCGGCTTGTTTCATCCGCTCGTAATCAAGGGCGAATACTACTTCGGCACGGGCATCTGGTGGGTGTTTGCGCTGATGGGCGTGGTGGCCGTGGCGGCATCGCTGATGGTTGAGGATGTGCTGTGGTCCACGCTGCTCGCCGTATGGGGCGCATCATCATTCTGGTCAATCGGCGAACTCTTCGAGCAGAAGAAACGTGTAGAACGTGGCTGGTTCCCCAAAAGAGAAAAGAAATAAAAAACGGGCTTTGCGTAAGCCCGTTTTTTTATTTCGCTCCCACGGTGCGCTCCAACAGCCGCTCGGGGTTGTCGGTTGTGATGTAGTCGAACTCACGGTCGAGGAACCATGTCATTCCCTCCTCGTCATTGACGGTCCAGGCGTTGAGGTGTACGCCTCGCTCCTTGAACGTCTCAACCCACTCGGGGTGCTTGAAGAAGTGAACACCCTGATAGTCAATAGCTTCTACGCCATAGTGCAGTACCGAGTCGGGGTGCATCTCGGGCAGTTCGGTCTGCCAGCGACCCAGGTAGGCGATGGGCAGCGTGGTAATCTCGCGCATAGCCTCGTAGGTGGGGTATGCCGCAACCAGATACTCAACCCACTTCTCGGCGGCCATCTCCTGCACAAGACGAGCTGTCTCGACCCCAATCTTTATGGCGTGCTCGCGTGTGCCGATATTCTTCACGTCAATAATAAGTTTTGTGCCTGTCTGCTCCTTTGCTACGGTGATATACTCGCGCAAGGTGGGTAACTTCTCACCATTGGGCAGAGGTGTGGCTACAAGTTCGGCGTAGGTTGCGTTCTGAATCTCAAGACCGTTGTATGTCGGGTCGTGGTTAATGACGAGCGAGTCGTCGGCTGTGAGATGTACGTCGCACTCCGAGCCGTGGCAACCCATCTCGGCAGCGGCACGGAACGAAGCCAATGAGTTCTGCGGATGACCCGTATTTTTCCAGGCGCCACGATGGGCAATGACTTTATTGTCGTTGAAAGATGGCCTTTCGGCGCATCCTATGGTGCATAAAGCGGCAAATAAAATGGAAATTCTTCTCATGTGCATTTGTTTTTGTTACATCAAAGGTACTCTTTATTTTTAGAAAATACTATCTTTGTGAAAAGAAATCAAACTTTTTTAGATATGAAAATCCGAAACCTAATCACTGCTTCGGCATTGACTGCAGCCCTGGTGTCGTGCTCGCAGCCTGCCACGACCGATGTAGCCCCATACGAGGGTGCTATTACACAGATCCCTTTTCAGAAGGTGTCGTTGGATGATCGTTTCTGGCTTCCACGCCTCGAAACACAGAAGAAAACACTTGTGCCATTCTCTTTGGAGAAGACCTCTTATGCCGTGGAGAACCTCCGCCGTGTGGGCGCATATCTGCGTGGGGAGCGTGTGACCAAACAGCTGGAGGGCCCCTACTATGTTGCATCCGACCTCTTTAAGGTTATGGAGGGTGCGGCATATCTGCTCACGCTGGAGAAGGATGAGGCGCTGGAGCGTCAGATGGATGAGATTATCGACGTCATTGCCGCAGCGCAAGCCCCTGATGGTTATCTTTATGAGCATCATATTATGCCCCCGCACCTGCGTAATCCTCGCAACCGTGCGGGCGAAAGACCATATTCGTACGTCGATCACAGCCACGAGTTGTACAACATGGGTCATATGTACGAAGGTGCTGTGGCATACTACCGTGCTACGGGCAAGCGCAAGTGGCTGGACGTGGCGGAGAAGAACGCCCGCCATATAAATAAAGTCTTCTTCGAGGGCGACCCTGCCTACAACGATGGCAAACCCGTTATGCAGGCCCCGGGTCACGAGGAGATTGAGTTGGCGTTGGTGAAGCTGTATCAGACCACGGGCGAGCAGTTGTATCTCGATATGGCAAAGAAGTTTATCGACATTCGTGGTGTGACCTACTCTCCCGATGGCGAGGGTGTGCAGACCTCGGACTATGCGCAGCAGCATCAGCCCGTACGCGAGCAGCGTGAGGCTGTGGGTCACTCGGTGCGTGCTATGTATCTCTACTCGGGCATGGCCGATGTGGCGGCTATGACGGGCGATGAGACGCTGACCCCTGCGCTGGATGCTATCTGGCACGATATAGTTGATAAGAAGATGCACATCACGGGCGGCTTGGGTGCTGTGGCAGGTCTGGAGAAGTTCGGTCCTGCGTATGTGCTGCCCAACGTGGAGACCTACGATGAGACGTGTGCAGCGGTAGGTAATGTGATTTTCAACTACCGTATGTTCCTTATGACGGGCGATGCCAAGTATATCGATGTAGCGGAGGTGGCACTCTATAATAATGTGCTGGCGGGCGTGAACCTTGCCGGTAACCGTTTCTTCTACGTCAATCCGTTGGAGACCGACGGCAAGCGCACCTTCAACCACGGCACGGCAGGTCGTGCCGAGTGGTTCTCTACGGCGTGCTGTCCCTCGAATCTTGCACGACTGATTCCGCAGGTGTCGGGTATGATCTACTCTGTGGCCGAGGATAATCTCTATTGTGGTTTCTATATCGGTAGCCAGACCGAGGTCGAGATCGCTGGCGGTAAGGTGGCTCTCAAGCAGCAGACTGACTATCCGTTCGATGGTAAGATTTCGATTGCTGTGGCGCCCGAGGCCGAGCAGCAGGAGTTTACGTTGTGGCTGCGCGTTCCGACATGGAGTGGCGAAAAGTTTGTGCCGGGCGAGTTGTATAACTATGCCGACGAGCAGAAGACCGAGGTTGAGGTTCGTGTAAATGGCCGTAAGGTGAAGACCAACGTCGTCAATGGTTTTGTCCCCGTGCGTCGTGCTTGGCAGGCGGGCGATGAGGTGACGCTGAATTTGCCCATGCCCGTGCGCTATAACGTAGCCGATGAGCGTGTGGAGGCTGACCGTGGTAAGGTGAGCATTACGCGTGGTCCGTTGGTATATTGTGCCGAGGAGCCCGACAATGAGGCACAGGTGTCGTCAGTCGTAGTAAATCAGGTTGGCGCGCAGGGTGAGGTTGCTCCTTTTGCGGATGGTGTGTTGAAGGGTATTCCCGCCATCACACTCTCGGCAAAGGACGCGACGTTGAAACTTATTCCCTACTATGCGTGGAACAATCGTGGCGACGGTACTGCTATGAATGTATGGTTTAAGTCGGAAGATTCAAAATAGTGAATGATATGGAATTAGGACTATCTTACGAAAGTAATACTGTAGTTGCGGAATCCAACACCGCCGAGACTCTCGGTTCGGGCGATATGGCGGTGTTTGCTACGCCCGCAATGGTGGCGCTGATGGAGAATGCGGCTATGCTGGCCGTGAAGGATTCTCTGCCCGAGGGCTCGACAACCGTAGGCGTGGAGATGCAGACTTCGCACGTCAAAGCCTCTGCATTGGGAGCTAATATTACGGCCTCGGCAACACTTGTCGAGGTAGATGGTCGTCGCCTGACGTTCGATGTTAAGGCGTGGGACGAAAAGGGCGTAATAGGCGAGGGTCGTCACGTTCGCTTTGTGGTGGACCGCGAGCGTTTTTTAAGCAAATTGTAAGATGAAAAAGCTGTTTGCAAGCCTTGCGCTGACGCTTGTCGCACTTGTGACGCAGGCGCAGATGGTGTGGTACGACCCTATGCAGGCCGAGGGTAGTGTTATGCAGAACCAGGCCTTCGTGGAGGAGATTCACGGCTATGCCCGTCTGCCCAAGCGAGCCCAAGGCGAGGTGCGTGATGCTGTGTGGTCGCTCGCCCAGCACCCGGCGGGTGAGATGATAGCCTTCTATACCAATTCGCCCGATGTGGAGGTACGCTACGCCACGACCTCGAAATCCTATGCTATGAACCATATGCCCGCAACGGGTGTGTCGGGCGTAGATCTCTACCGCATCGACAGCGATGGTGTGGAGGCCTACTGTGCCGGTCGCTATACGTTTGGCGAAGATGGGGTGACCTACAAGTTTACGGGTATGCCCGCCTCGCCACGACACCATAAGTTGGGCTATGAGTATCGTCTCTATCTGCCACTCTATAATGGTGTAAAGCAGATGCAGATTGGCGTACGGGAGGGTAGCGAGTTCCGCTTTATCCCTACGCGCGAGGAGCGTCCCATAGTTCTCTATGGTACATCCATAGCGCAGGGCGGTTGCGTGTCGCGTCCCGCTATGGCGTGGGGTACTATTCTGCAACGGGCGTTGGATGTGCCGCTCGTAAATATGGGCTTCTCGGGTAATGGCCGACTGGAGCGAGAAGTGTTGAACTACATCTGCGAGATGGATGCACGGCTCTATATTCTCGACTGTCTGCCCAATATCTTGGAGTATGAGGTGGAGGAGGTCTATCGTCTGACCTATGAGGCCGTAAAGCATATTAGTCAGAAGAGTGCAGAGCCTATTCTGCTGGTTGATCACGTGGGCTACACCACATTTGACACCAACCCCAAGAATCAGGACTACGTCACGGCTGCCAATCGAGCCGCCCGCCGAGCCTACGAGAAGTTGCTTGCGGAGGGGGTGCAAAACCTCTTCTACATCACCCGTGAGCAGATGGGTATAACCTATGAAATGGCAGTCGATGGCAACCATCTCACCGACCTAGGTCAGCTGCAGCAGGCACGGGCGGTGGAGAGCGTTGTGCGGGATATTTTGCATATGCCCAAGGGGGTGAAGCGTACCCAGCAGGCCGTGCGACAGCGTCGTGAGCCCGCAACGTATGAGTGGGGCGAGCGTCATGCCGAAATCCTGAAGGCTGTGCAGTCTGCGGCACCCAAGAACGTTATTCTCGGCAACTCGATAGTTCACTATTGGGGCGGTGCGCACCGCATAGAGAATGGCGCACGGGTGTGGCGCGAGAAGATGACCGGCTACCTGAATATGGGTTGCGGATGGGATCGCATCGAAAATGTTCTGTGGCGTGTATATCACGGCGTGCTGGATGGCTACCAGGCCGAGCGTGTGGTGGTGATGATTGGTACGAATAATCTGGGTACAGACTCCGACGAAGATATTGTCGCCGGCATAGAACATCTGCTCTCGGCTATTCGAGTGCGTCAGCCCAAGGCTGAGATTCGGGTGGTGGGGCTACTGCCTCGCCGAGGTCAGGAGCAACGCGTACAGGATGTGAACCTGCGCCTGCGTGCTATGGCCGAGTTGGGCGGTTACGATTATGTGGATGTGGGCGCCAGCCTCGTGCAGGAGGATGGCAAGATTGTGGAGGCGTGCTTCACCGATGGCCTACACCCCAACGAGGAGGGTTACTCGCGCATAGTAGAGCAGATTACCAAATGATGGGATAAGGTTTTTTTGCAGATAAGTCGAGGTAAATTTTGCCGATTGATTTTTTTGCATTACTTTTGTCACCGCTTACGAGCAACGATTGAGCTATGGTGTAACGGTAACACAGCAGATTTTGGTTCTGTTATTCTGAGTTCGAATCTCGGTAGCTCAACCACAGGGGGGGGAGAATGAAAATTCTCGCCCCCTTTTTTGTTTTTAATAAGTGTAATAAGTGTTATAAGTGTTATAGGTGTAATACTTAAAATAAATATCTTTTTTGCTATATTTGCAAAAACATTTCGATTATGATTTTTCGTAAGGCCATAGTGGACGATTTAGAGCGAGCCATAGAGATTATGAATGCCGCCATTGTGCGTTTGGGTGCTGCTGGTGTGGATCAGTGGCAACATGGCTATCCCAATGCCGAGCGCCTTGTGCGTGATGTGGAGGAGGGTATAGGTTACGTTCTCGTAAAGGATGATGAGGTGGTGGCATACGGTGCAATGGTCTTCACGGGCGAGCCTGCATACGCCGAGATTGCGGACGGAGAGTGGCTCACCTCGGAGGGCGACTACGCCGTGGTGCATCGTATGTGTGTGGCCGAAGAACATGTGGGCAAGGGATATGGCCGTCGTTTCATGGCCGAGGCAGAGCGTGTGGCGGCGCAGTCGAAGCGTAGCATGAGGGTAGATACTCACGCCGACAACCGAGCGATGCAACACCTGATGCCGAGCATGGGCTACACCTACTGCGGAATCATATATTTCGAGAGCCGCTACCTGACAGCATTTGAAAAGATTTTAAACCCTGAGATATGATTTTTCGTAAAGCAACCATAGAGGACGTATCGGCCGTGGCCGAGATTATGGCAGCCGCAAGTCGCCGTTTGGGTGCGGCAGGCATCGATCAATGGCAACGTGGCTATCCCAACCGCACGAGCGTCGAGCGTGATGTGGAGGATGGTGTAGGTATGGTGTTGTGTGAGGGCGCTACGATTCTTGCCTATGGTGCTGTGATCTTCACGGGCGAACCTGCGTATGACGACCTCACTGGTGGCGAGTGGCTCACCTCGGGCGACTACGCCTGCGTGCATCGTGTATGCGTGAATGAGATCTTTGTCGGCATGGGTTTCTCCAAGCGCTTTATGCAGGCCGTGGAGGCTATGGCTGCGGAGCGGGTGCGTAGCATACGCATCGACACGCATCCCGACAATCAGATTATGCAGGGACTGATTCGCACGATGGGCTACACCTACTGTGGCGACGTAGTGATTGAGAGCCGTCGCCTGGCCTACGAGAAGATGATTTAATAGGTCTGAAATACGATATACTCCCCCTCGGCTTCGATCGTGAATGCCTCACCCGTAGAGCGGTTGAGCGTGCCTTGCCAGAGTGAAGTAAAGTCGTAGATGGGGTACTCTAACCCCGTGGAGCGCAATCCTTTAGCCGAAATATTAAATATCGATACAGCCTGCCCCGCATGGCTTGCAAAGGTGCGACTATCCGAGCAGGGCGTAAAGACGCCATAGTCGGTGTACATCCTTACTCTTATCCCTTTGCGCTGATACTCCGCCAGCAGAGCAATATTTCCCAACGTGTGATCCTCGCGCTTGCCCGTGGCACCCACGATGGCGATGTCGGAGTAACCTTGCGAGATGAGATATTCGACGGCTTTGGTCTGGTCGTTGGTCTCCTGGTCGGGTGAATGGTGAATAATGGAGGCGAAATGTGTGCGACTTAGCTCGGAGAGGGAGTCGCCATCACCCACAATAGCATCGGGTATGCCTCCACGCCCGATATATGCATCGGCACCTCCATCACAGCAGACAACATACTTTGCCCGCTTCAGCACCTGTAATGGGGTGGCGGAGGTGGGGTAGTCGCCTGCGGCGAGGATGACAGCTATGTTCTCCATATTCTCTTTTGTGTGCATAACTATTGACTTTTTGCAGCGATAGATGTAAAGCAAAAAGTCGGAAACAAAGATAATTAGAAAAATTATTATTATCTTCGCCGAAGAAAACTTTTTTCACAGCCAAACAATATTAAACTACAATACGTATGAAGAAACTTATCATCTGCGCAGCCCTTATCATGGGTGCGCTCGGTGCTTCGGCACAGACCAAGGATGGCGGTATCAGCGCCGATATGCTCTCGCGCATCAGCAAGAGCTACACAGGCTCGGCCGAGCAGAAGGCCATCCGCAACGCCCTCTCGTCAAACTCTATTGCCGCGCTGTCGGTTAATGCGGAGGCGTTGGCAATGATCGACACACACTTCTCTGACCGTGTGAAGACCAAGGGTATCACCAATCAGCTCTCATCAGGCCGTTGCTGGTTGTTCACCGGCTTGAACGTACTGCGTGCCCGTATGATTGAGAAGTACGACCTCCCCTCAATGGAGTTCTCGCAGAACTACAACTCATTCTACGATCTGCTGGAGAAGTCAAACCTCTTCTTGCAGGCTATCGTCGATACACGTGACCTGCCGTTGGAGGATCGCAAGGTGGATTGGTTGATGAAGAACCCCATCGGCGACGGTGGTCAGTTTACGGGTGTGTCGAACCTTATCATGAAGTACGGCGTAGTGCCTAAGGAGGCTATGCCCGAGACATATCAGAGCAACAACACCAGCGGTATGTTGAACATCCTGCGTCAGAAGCTGCGTGAGTACGCTTTGGAGTTGCGTGAGTTGAAGCCCGCGCAGACCGCAGCACGCAAGGAGGCTATGCTGAGCGAGATCTACCGCATCCTGGCAGAGTGCGTAGGCGTTCCTCCCACCTCTTTCGAGTGGACACGCTATGACAAGCAGGGTAACGTAGTGAGCAAGAAGACCTACACGCCGAAGAGTTTCTATGAGGAGTATATCGGTGAGGATCTGGAGGGTAACTACATCATGGTTATGAACGACCCCTCACGCGAGTATGGTAAGGTGTATGAGATCGAGTACGACCGCCACGTATATGATGGCGAGAACTGGGTATATTTGAACCTTCCGATCGAACGCATCAAGGAGATGGCTATCGCATCAATCAAGGATAATACCGCCATGTACTTCTCTTGCGACGTGGGTAAGTTCTCTAACCGCTCTACGGGTGTGCTGGACATCAACGCTTACGACTACGAGTCACTGTTCCGCACTACTCTGCCGATGGATAAGAAGCAGCGCATCCAGACCTACTCATCACTCTCTTCTCACGCTATGACCCTCATCGCTGTAGATATCGACCCCGCAACGGGCAAGACCAAGAAGTGGATGGTTGAGAATAGCTGGGGCCCCTCGTCAGGCTATCAGGGTAATATGATTATGACCGACGAGTGGTTCAATGAGTATATGTTCCGTTTGGTAGTAGAGAAGAAGTATGTTCCCGCCGACATCATGCGAATGCTCGACCAGAAGCCTATCATGCTTCCCTCGTGGGATCCTATGTTCGCTCCCGAGCAGTAACCGTAGGTTTGACCTTATATTATAGCCTTCACCTTGCGGGTGAGGGCTATTTTTTTTGAAGTTTTGTGAATGTGTAAGCCGTTGATAACGTGCAATAGTAACTGCGCGGTAACTATCTATCCGTGCGGTAACGTCTTGTTTTTTAGAGTTTTGAAATTTATTTTTGTCTAACGAAAATTTAAAAATCAAAACACTATGAAACAACTTTTTATCTCTTTGTGTGCCCTCGTTGCGGTGGCTTGCTCGACAGAGGAGCGCACGCCTGTACTTTTGTTTGATAAGTCGCACGGTCAGTGTTTGGGTAGTTCCTATACGGCCGATGTGGTGCCCGACTACGAGAAGATGGCAGCCGACAATGGTGCCGAGTTTGTTGTTAATGAGGATCAGCCACTGAATGAGGCTACGCTTGCGGGCGTGGATGTGGTTTTGATGCTCTCGCCCCTGCAGCACGACCTGCAGAAGAATATCACCACAGAGGAGGCTGCGGCATTGGTGAACTTTATCAATCGTGGTGGCGCGCTCATCGTCTTTGTTGATGAGGAGGCGCACCGTGTGTTGTTGGAGCCTTATAATATCAATGCGGTGACAAAGCCCTTTGGCGTAGAGTTTGGCTATGATAATAAGATTGCGGGCAACAACGGAGCTGTGTCGTTCGAGAATGAGATTTTCAAGGGTCGTTATGAGGTGCCCTGCACAGGTATGCGTAGCGTGAAGGGTGGTATCCCCGCCAGCGTATGTATGGATGATGGATATTTGCACGCCACGTATGTTGAGTTGGAGAATGGAGGCAAACTCTTCGCCTGCGCCGAGACTATGGTTGCCCTGCTGATGGGTGGCGACGAGGATATCGAGCGTAAAGGCCCTACGCGCCGTACTCCCGAAGGAAAGATGACGCAGACGGGTTGGTTTGGTAAGGATAGCCGTAAGTATATGGCCGACCTTATCGCTTGGTCGTTGAAATAATCTGTTTTCAGATATTGTTGAACCTAAAATTTTGTTGGACTATGAAGAGAAATTTTGTACGCATCAGCGGCAATGCCGTGATGAGAACGGCGCAGGGTTATCTGTGCAATGAGGGTAATGGTGCAAGTGGTGCTTGCGGTTCAGCTTGCGGTGCAGGCGACGACTCGAAGCCCGCAGAGCCTAAGCCCGCTGCTTGTGGCTCAGCATGTGGTGCTGGCGAGAAGTAGAATCTTTTGTAGTTAGTAGGTGCTTCGGTCGGTGCAGAACATCGGCCGAAGTTTTTTTAAGATGATTGATTATGGAGTATTTTGCGTTTCAATGGCATATAACCGATGCGTGCGATCAGCGTTGCAAGCATTGTTACATCTTTTCCGAGGACAACTCTATTCCGTTGAAGAGTATGCCGTATGAGCAGATCGAAAGCACGTTGTACAACATCTTGTCGATGTGCGCGCGTATGCAACGCCTGCCTTACATATATCTTACGGGTGGCGACCCGATTTTGCATCCTCGTTTTTGGGATGTGCTTGCGCTCTTCAAGCATCACGATATACCCTTTACTATCTTGGGAAATCCGTTTCATTTGAGTGATGAGGTGTGCGAGCGACTCCGCTTTTATGGATGTGATAAATATCAACTTTCGATTGATGGCTTGCGCTCGACGCACGATGAGATGCGTCGCCCAGGTTCGTTCGATATTACGCTCGAAAAGATAGGCTGTATTCGCCGTGCGGGAATTAAGTGTGCTGTGATGACTACGGTGTCTGGTACAAACATTAAGGAGATACCGTCGATTGTTGATATTGTTGTGGAGCACGGTGTGCGTATCTTCGCCTTTGCTCGCTACTGCCCGACAAGTTTGGAGAAGAGTACACATATCGAACCAGAGGAGTATCGCGATTTCTTGGATGTGATGTGGAATAAGTTCCAGCAATATAAGGATAGCGGCACTATTTTCAATCTCAAAGACCATCTATGGACGCTCTACCTCTACGAAAAGGGGCTATTCACCATCCCCGAGGACCTGCCCGCTGATGTGGTGAGCGACGGATGCAACTGTGCTAATTGCCATCTGACGATTCTGCCTGATGGTATGGTTATGGCGTGCCGACGTTTTGACAGTTGCGTGGGCGATGTGGGGCAGCAGTCGTTGTATGATATTTTTACGGGTGAGCGTATGGATGCCTATCGTGATTATGACAGGTTTGAGAAGTGTGCCGACTGCGAGTTGTTGCGTTTCTGCCGAGGTTGTCCTGCTGTGGCGTATGGTTATACACATAATTTCTATGCTGCCGACCCGCAGTGCTGGAAGGAGGTTAAACGATGAACGAAGTATTGAAATGTCTGAAGGAGCGTCGTACGATACGACGCTTTCTCAAGGAGCAGATCGCCGAGCAGGAGTTACATTATATTCTTGAAGCAGGACTATATGCTCCTACGGCTGGGGGACGTCAGTCGCCGCAGATATTGGTGTGTCAGGATGCCGATGTGAATGGTCGGTTGGGACGACTGAATCGTAAACTGTTCGGAGGTGCTAATTCGGATGGCATACACTTCGTGTCACCCACACAACGTAGTATTGCCGACGATGATAGCATTGAGAGTGGCTTCTACGATGCGCCTACCGTGGTGACGCTCTTCGCACCCGAGCGATGGGTGTATGGTATCCACGACTGCACATCGGTGGCGATGAATATGATGACGGCGGCGTGGTCGCTCGGTATAGGGTGTTGCTATGTGAGTCGTGCCGAGGAGACCTTTCGTACGGATTTAGGGCGTGAGTTGCAGCAGAGGGCAGGTATTGCCGAGCATTATGTGGCTCGCGTGCATATATGTATGGGCTATCCCGATGGGGAGGCAGTAGCCAAGGAGCGTAAGATGGAGCGAATACACTTTGTCAAATAATAGAAAAGGCTGCCCTGCGGGACAGCCTTTTTTGTTATTTAAACGAAAACCACTCGCCCCACGCCATTACGACGTAGTCGTGTGTGACGGGTTGCAGTTTCTGGAAGGTGAGCCAGAAGGCCTCGCGGTGATCGATCGTGTGACCCATCTCATTCTCGTGGCCCGTGAGTACATAGCGGGGATTGAATCCCTTGATTGCATCGGTAATATTCATTGACCAGCAGTTGATTATCAGTGCGTCGATAGCAGGCTTCTGATCCTTCACCGTGTCGATCCACTTGAAGTCGCCCTCGTTGTACTGGTCGCCCGTGTGTGCTACGGTGAGGCCCTCGGGGGTGGTCACGGCATAGACATTACACATCATCTCGCTCTGATGACCCGGGTAGATCTTTACCTTCAGCACCTCGCCGCTACGGAGCGTTATCTTTTTATCCAAAATATCTGTTTCCGAGCGGTAGTGCGTTACGCCCTCGACATCCTTCAGGATTTCGTCAGCTGCAATGACGGGCTTGCCGGCTGCAATGAAACGGTCCACAACGTAGCGATCGACGTGGTCGCCGTGGTTGTGCGTAAGCAGCAGCACGTCACACTGATCCACGATCGTGGCAATATCCTTGTCGCTTACGATAGCCTCGCCCTTAAGCGCTCCGCGCACCACATCAAAAGCGATGGTTACCGACTTCGTGCGTGCTACGAAGCCGTCGTTGTAGATCTTGTAAATTTTCATTCCCTTTTTTACAGGCGACTGCATGTCGGCTATCACCTTGCTTGCGCGTGAGGCCACGAAACTCTTGAACGGCTCGGTGTTGTCGTACTTGGTCTCGTGCAACATAGCATCGAGGTTGTAGAGTGCCAACTTACGCGATGTGGGGGCTCCCACCACGGGTGGATACTCGTCCAATGCCTCATCCACCAACTCGTACATATACTTTGCCTGACGCAACAGGTACGCGTCCTCCTTACCCCAATAGGCTACATCCTCCTGCGCTTGCACAACGCTGGGCATGACTACGAGAGCCACAGCGGCAATAATTGAAAATAGTGCTTTTCTCATAATGTGAAATTTTGTTCTCCTTTACTACAAAGGTAACAAAAAATGATTATTCTCGGAGAAAATTTCCCGTTAAAGGTTGCGTGGATTTGGAATAAAAGTTATATTTGTAGGAAAATTCCTACTTTTATAACTCTAAATTCATTCAACTATGCAAGAAAAAGATGGTAAGTACATTTTCGGGGTGGTAAAGATCAGCGAAAAAGGGCAGATCGTAATCCCCAAGGAGGCTCGCAAACTCTACGACCTTAAGGCGGGCGATGCACTCCTGCTGCTGGGCGATAAAAACGGTATGGCTATGGTCAAGACCGAGATTTTTCAGGATTTAGTAGGCCAGGTGCTGGAGGACCTTAACAAATGAGACGCCACTGGATCGACAACCTGCGCTGGGTGACCGTTCTGCTGGTGCTCCTCTACCACGTCA
>JAFUOK010000007.1 GCA_017481925.1 Alistipes sp. | reverse complement strand
GATAGTAATATTCCTGCCTATAGATACTTTGGATTGAAAAATAATTTGTACTTTTGTACTCAGATACAAAAAGAGTTATTTGAAAAGCGTGATGAATATGGCTCAGCCAGACAATCGTATTTTTTCTTATCCATTGCCAATTCTCACGTGAGTTCTTCATAAAGGTTTGATATTCACAAATTCTACATCAAACTTCATCAAATATAAGAAAAAAACGAGACTCCCCGCCGTGGGAAGCCTCGCCATAGTAGGTTTTTGCGATATTACTCGATTGTAATTGAGTTCAGCAACTCCAGACGGCCGTCGGCAATGATCTTTACGATCAACTCACCGAAGAGTGTATTCTGCCATGCGAACCACTTGCGGGTAAAGTTAGTAGGATCATCCACGTTGAACGACTCGTGCATAAATCCCGTGCCGGCGTCGGTGCGCATCAACATCTCGATGCACCACTTGATCTCGGCATCGTCGTCCGATGTGAAGGCCTTCATCATCACGCTCATAGGCCACGCCATATCGTAACCGATGTGCGGTCCGCCGATACCCTCGCCCGCCTTGCCTCGGAAGAAGTAGGGGTTGCTCTCGCTCCACACAAAACGGCGTGTATTGGCGTATATATCGGCATCGATAACCTCAGGGTTGAGGTAGTCCATAGCCAGCAGGCTCGGCACGTTGGCATCATCCATAAACAGCTGGTTGCCAAAGCCATCCACCTCAAAGGCGTAGATTTTTCCAAATTCGGGGTGGTCATACGTTGCATACTTATCCAGTGCCTCAGCAACCTCCTCGGCCAAAGCCTTGCACTCTGCAGCCAGAGCATCGTTCTTATTGACCTTTGTAAGGATCTCGGCGGCCTTGTTCAGCACCGATACCGCAAAGAAGTTTGAGGGAATGAGGAACTGCAACACCGTTGCGTCGTCCGAGGGGCGGAACGACGATACGATCAATCCCACGGGGTTCACCGGCGCACCCAAGCCATCATTTGAGAGGGTGTCGAACTGACGGTCGGTAACGCGCAGGAAGGTGTAAGGCCCATTGCCATCTTTACGCTGCTGCACCTTAAATGTTTTCAGTACATTCTGCACGGCGGCTAACCAGCTATCGTCGAAGATGGATGTATCGCCCGTAACCAGCCAATAGTAATAGGCCAGACGAATGGGATAGCACAACGAGTCAATCTCATACTTGCGCTCGTGCAACTCAGGCTTCATATCGGTCTTATCGCTCATCCAACCCGTGCCCGTCGCGCCGTCGTTGAAGGCGTTGGCATAGGGGTCGATGTTGATCGAAAGAAACTGACGGTTGATAACGCCCGCCAGCATCGCCTTCAGGGCCTCATCGTCGTTGGCATACTGAACGTAGGGCCACACCTGTGCGCCCGAATCGCGCAGCCACATAGCGTGAATATCGCCCGTATATACAAATGTGTCGTGCTTGCCATTCTGCTCGCGGTAGTGAACCGTGGTGTCCAGCGTATTGGGGAAGCAGTTGGAGAACATCCACGCCAGACGCTTGTTCTTCAGCAGTGCTGTAACGCGCTCAATCTCGGCCTCCACAGCCTTGGAGGTGAACAATCGCTCTCCCTCGGCGGGGCGCTGGCAGATGTACTCCCCGTTCTGCATAGGTGCCGGCGTGGGGGCTACTGTAGAGTAGTCGGTCAGAGGCTCTGATGCGGTCGTAGGCTTCTGCTCCGACGAGCACGCCGCCATTGCAAGGGCTGCCGCAGCGAGGAAAATCAAATAAAATTTCTTCATACTATTTTCGGTTTTTTGGATGGTGCAAGTTACTAAAAAAAAGTAAAGTATCCTCCTCGTGCATCCGATTTCGGGGATATTGCTCAAAAAAAGTTGTCATTTTGTACATAATTTGTTATATTTGCACGTCAAAGTGCCGTCACGTTGCAAGTGCGGCCAAATGTTGAACTAATTTGGATAACTTTATGGATGATGGCTTCGGGTGCACGCATAGCGGCTGTGTCGTATCTCAATACGATACCATTCATCTATGGTATCCAGCACGAGGGTAACCTTCGTGCCGACCTTCTGTTGGCTCCCCCCGCAGGGTGCTACGAAAACTATATCGCTGGTCGTGCCGACATCGCTCTGATGCCCTCGGCAATGGTTCCGACACTCACCTCTACAAACATTATCACCGACTACTGCATAGGCTCCTCGGGCAAGGTGCGCACCGTTGTGCTCTTCTCGAATGTGCCCATTACGGATGTGCGTCGCGTCTTCCTCGATGCCCACTCACGTACATCGGTGCAGCTGTGCGGTTATCTGGCCGCCAATCTCTGGCACATTCAGCCCGAGTGGTACGACCTCAAGGACTATTCGCAGGTGGCCTACGCCCAGCGCGAGGATGCCTTCCTCCTCATTGGCGATAAGGTCTTCGACCACGAGGGTCTATTCAATTACGCATACGACCTCTCGGAGGAGTGGAACAAGGCTACGGGCATGCCCTTCGCCTTTGCCGTGTGGGTGGCTCGCAAGGGTACATCCTACGAGCATATCGACGCCCTGCAACGTGCCCTAACGTTCGGTGTGGAGTCCGTGTGGGAGGCTATCGTAGAGAACGGCTTTGACCAGAAACATTACAACGCTTACGAGTATTTGACTCAAAATATCGACTTCGTGTTTAACGCCGAGAAGCACTCGGCACTGCAAAAGTTTTGGAACGCAGGTCTCAAGGTTGAGCCTCGATCCAACCCGGGCTGAAGAGGATAGCCGCCCCACGAGTGGGACGGGACTCTGGCGGTGTGTTGCTCACCGCACATGACTAAAAACCATGAGTTCAACCCGTAAAATTTGCAGATAATGCTTACTATTTACCTCAAGCAATACAACAAGATTATACGCAACGCCGAGCCCGAATTGCTGGACAATCTGGGCTACGATGATATTTTGTGGTTAGACCTGCTCTCACCCTCGATCAAGGAGCAGAAGGCCGTAGAGAACTTTATGGAGGAGAGCCTCCAGACACGTCAGCAGGTAGAGGAGATCGAGTCAACATCAAAGTACTCGGAGAACGAGAATTCGATTATCTCCAACACCAACTTCTTCATTCCCAAGCCCGACGGCACGTTCGACGTGGAGCCCGTGTCGTTCATCATCTCTAACGAGGGTGTGCTCGTGTCGCAACGTACGGCCGAGTCACGAACCTTCCGCGAGACCGAGAAACGCCTGCAGATGAACTACCGCAGTTACTCTACGGGCTACCATATCTTCATCTCGCTGCTGGAGGTACGCATCGACTTCGATGCCGACCTTGTGGAGTTGGTGGCCAAACAGGTTGCCAAGTTGAGCAAGGATATCAACACCGAGGATACCATCGACAAGGAGGTTATCCACCGTATCAACGCCTTGCAGGAGAGCACGATGGTCCTTCGCGAGAACTTCGTCGATCGCCAGCGTATCCTATCCAACATCCTGCGTAGTGAGCGCTTCCCGAACGATATCTATCCGCGTCTGCAGTTGATGATCAAGGACGTCAATTCGCTTATCAACCACGCCGACTTCAGTTCGCAGCGTCTGGATTATATTCAGGATTCGGCTCTGGGTCTGATCAACATCGAGCAGAACGAGATCGTGAAGATCTTCTCGGTGGCTGCCGTAATCTTCATGCCCGCGACGCTTATCGCGAGTATCTACGGTATGAACTTCCACTTTATGCCCGAGCTGGATTGGGTGTGGCAGATCGGTGATATCACCCTGCCGTTGGGTTATATCTTCGCCATAGGGTTGATGGTTATGGCGTCGGGACTGACGATTTGGTTTTTCCGCTATAAGAAGTGGTTATAAAAAGAAGTTGTATAACAAGGTGATTTTTGCGTTATGCTTGTCCTCGAAATCCTCACATACGCCATAGTATGCTGCGGTTTCTCGGACTTCGCAGGCCTTAAAATCCCACTTGTTATACAACTTCTTGATCTATAATAGTATATAGGTGTTATAGGTGTAATAAAGAAAATAGGTGCAACAGATTATAACACCTATTACACCTATATCACATATTTCACTTATCTCATCTATCTTCTGCAGCGACCTACAACTGTTGGATCATCTTCTCTGCCACGGCACGGTAGTAGCGCTCCACGTCGGCATCGGTCTCCACGGTAGGTGTTCCGCACTCGCCACCCTCCATAATGGTCTGAATGAGAGGTATCTCTCCGAGGAAAGGCACGCCCGCCTCCTCGGCATAGCGCTTGGCGCCACCCTGACCGAAGATGTAATACTTGTTGTCGGGCAACTCCTTGGGCGTGAACCACGCCATATTCTCCACAACACCCAGTACGGGCACTGCCACCTGCTCGTGGCGGAACATCTCCACGCCACGCACAACGTCGGCAACGGCCACCTGCTGGGGTGTAGATACAATCACCGCTCCGTCCATCTTGATCTCCGAGATCATCGTCAGATGTATATCGCCTGTTCCCGGGGGCATGTCTATGAGGAGAAAATCCAGGCCGCCCCACATCGTCTGGTGCAACAACTGCTTCAGGGCGTTCGTCGCCATCGCTCCGCGCCACATCAGCGCATCGTTGGGGTTGATGAAGAAACCGATTGACATCAGCTCGATATCCATGCTCTGGGCCGGCACGATGTAGTCGTTGCCATCCTCCTGCACGGCTTCGGGCAGGTAATCCTCCCGTCCGAACATCTTATGCTGCGAGGGGCCGTAAATATCGGCATCCAGCACGCCCACGCGGTAACCCATATTGCGCAGCGTGAGTGCGAGGTTGGCCGTTACGGTTGATTTGCCCACGCCACCCTTACCCGAGGCTATGGCGATGATCTTGCCCACCTTGACCGTGGTGCTCTCGCGCTTGGGCTGTGGCGGGCGGGGTGTGCCCTCCTTGATTACTACGGTGATATTGCCTGCGGCGGCGGGATAGGCATCCTGCAAGGTCTTCTCCACAAGGTTGCGGATACGCACGGCAAAGGGGTCGCGAGCCTTGGGGAAGCACAACACGACCGTTATCTTATCCTCGCGGGCCGAGAGCTGCTCCACCACGCCACTTGCAACAATATCCTGCTGCGTCTCGGGGTGTACGATCGCCGAGAGGAGTTTTCGTATTTGTTGTTCCATAATGTTTGTAGTTTTTTGATAAGCAAAGATAGCAAAAATATAGCAAAAGTATAGGCTACCAACTGAAAAGTTAGTAGCCTACACATGATTAAGTAAATATTGTATAACAAGAACTATTTTGAGGCTGGTCGCAGACCGAGAAACCGCAGTTTACTCTTCGTAAATGAGGATTTCGAGGGCAAGCCAGACGCCAAAAGAGACTTGTTAGGCAATATTTAGAAGGTTGCGGTCATAACTACGGGATAGTGATCCGAAATAAAGGGAGCACCATAATCCTTGTCGCGCAACACCTTGAACGTGTGAGCCTCGGCACCACGGAAGAAGATGTGGTCGATAACGCGGTTCTGGTTATCCTCGCCACCTGCCTGCCAAGCGTTGAATGTAGCACGGCGGTCGGTCTCGGGGGCCACCTCACGAGCATCCAGCATAGCAGCCTTCAGGGGCTCGAAGATAGGATCCGTGGTCAGGGCGTTGAAGTCGGCCGTCAGGAATGCGGGCATACCTACGGGCACGATCTCGGCGAAGCGCTCAACGATCAGAGCCAGACCCTCACGCTGTGCCACCTTGCCTACGTGGTCGAGGTGGGTGTTGATATATGCGAACTCCTTGCCCGTATCCTTCATACGCAGCTTGGTCCAGGTGCAAGAGCGCTTGCACGCAGCATCCCAACCCATCGAGGGCTCCTCGGGGGTCTCCGAGAGCCAGAAGGTGCCACCGTCGAGCAACTCCACCTGATCCTTCAGGTAGAAGATAGTCATGTGCTCACCCGATGATACACCATCCTCGCGGCCTACGCCGATGTAGCCATACTCGGGCAGGTTCTCCACCAGGTACTGCATCTGCTCGGGCTTAGCCTCCTGCAGACCAAAGATTGTGGGCTTCTCGTCGCGGATCATAGCGATTGAGGCGTGCTTGCGCAGGTCCCACTTGTTCTCGCCGTCACCCTCGTTGTTTACACGTACGTTGTACGAGATGACCTTGATGTCGTTCTTCTTCTCGGCACATGAGGTAACACTGAGTGCTACCACTGCCGTCAGGGCAAATAACAGAATCTTTTTCATTTTTATTTGGTTTAAGTTATTGATATTAGAATCTAACATCGGCCACCACGGGGTAGTGATCCGAGATGTATGGCGCACCATAGTTCTTGTCGCACAGCACCTTGAAGCGATCCACCTCCACGCCGCGCACAAAGATGTGGTCTATAACGCTCGATGCCTTGCCCCAGCCGTTGAACGTGCCTCGGCGGTCGCTCTCGGTGGCCACCTCGCGGGCATCATCGGCTACGGCCTTCAAGGGAGCATATATCTCGCTGTCGGTCGTAGAGTTAAAGTCGCCCGTCAGCAGGATGGGTACACCTTCGGGCACCAACTCCTTGATTTTATTCACTATAAGAACTATGCTCTGCTCTCTTGCCTCCTCACCACGATGGTCGAGGTGGGTGTTCAGCATCGCAAACTGCTTGCCCGTAGCCTTGTCGTGCATCAGTGCCCACGTGCAGGTGCGGTAGCAGACCGCATCCCAGCCCATAGTCACCTCGTCGGGTGTCTGCGAGAGCCAAAATGTTCCCCAATTCTCCAGCTCAACGGCATCTTTGAGATAGAAGATAGCCATATGCTCGCCAGCGCTCTTGCCATCGTCACGGCCTACGCCAACGTAGCCATACTCGGGCAGATTTTCATCCAGAAACTGTAACTGCGCTGCCAAAGCCTCCTGCACGCCCATCACCGCAGGGCGCTCCTCGCGCACCATGTTGATCGAAGCGGCACGACGCCAGTCCCAATGGTTCTCGCCATCGGTCTCGCGCTCACCCGTGTAACGTACGTTGTACGATATAACCCTCAATGTGCTCTCGCCCCCGGACGTGCGCCCAGGGGAGCAGGCCACCGTGCAGAGCATCAGGCAGCAGGTGATGATATGTAATGTGCGACGTAACATCTATCGGTATTTGTTGCTGATTAGTGTCAAAAATTCTTCGCGCGTGCGAGTATCCTTGAGGAAGACGCCCGTAAAGGCTGATGTGGTGGTTGCCGAGCCCAACTTCTCCACGCCACGCATCTGCATGCACATGTGGCTCGCCTCGATAACCACGGCCACGCCTATGGGGTTCAGAGCCTGCTGTATGCAGTCACGAATCTGCACCGTCAGGCGCTCCTGCACCTGCAAGCGGCGGGCAAAGCACTCCACTACGCGGGCGATTTTTGAGAGACCCGTGATCTTGCCGTTGGGGATGTACGCCACGTGCGCCTTGCCCACGAAGGGCATCATGTGGTGCTCGCACATCGAAAAGAGTTCGATATCCTTCACCAGTACCATCTGCTGATACTCTTCGGTAAAGATTGCCGAGTTGATGATCTCGATAGGATCCTGCGTATAGCCCTTCGTCACGAATGACATAGCCTTCGCCACGCGCTCGGGCGTCTTGATGAGTCCCTCACGCTCGGGGTCCTCACCCAGCAGGGCGAGAATTTCACGGTAGTGGTATGCAAGTTTTTCTATGCGGTCGGCGTCGTAACGCTCTTCGCGAATGTAGTTCTGTTCCATATACGAGGCAAAGTTAATCATTGTTTGGCTATTTTCCAACCTCCGGCGCCGAAATGTGAAGTAATATGGTGCGCAGAGTTGATTAACAAATAAAACCTCGGTGTAGTTTGCTTTTTTCTCTCTTCGGGTCAAAGAGTGTTACAAATCGTAATCAAAACCCGAAAAAAGTAGTAAAAACTGTTGTTTGTGTTGATAATGTTTTGTAATTTTGTTGAAAATTGTAAGTGCCACGTTATGAACATCACAGCAGTAGTCGTCACATTCAACCGCCGAGAGTTGCTCCAGAAGAACATCTCGTGCCTTCGCAAGCAGGGTCCGCTGACCACCATCCTGGTGGTTAATAACGGCTCGACCGACGGCACGCACGAGTGGCTCGATGAGCAGACCGACCTCAAGGTTATCCACCAGGATAATGTGGGAGGCTCGGGAGGCTTCTATACCGGCATCGATGCCGCCATGAAGATGGGCGCCGACTGGATATGGTGCATGGACGACGATGTATTCCCACGCGAGGGCTGCTTGGAGGCTCTGCTTCGGGAGGCTGCGGATGAGCAGGTGGGCATGCTGGCGCCGCGTCGATTCCTCGACGGGAAGATCTACACCAACGATTTTCAGCGTTACAACCTTACAAATCCCTTCTCGTCGATGTACGAGGGCAAGCTGCGCAAGATGCAGGTCGATGACACCATCCAGATCGCCGGCACGGCCTTCGAGGGCCCATTCATTCGTCGTGCGGTGGTCGAGCAGATTGGCCTGCCCAACAAGGAGCTCTTTATCTTCTGCGACGACACGGACTACTGTCTGCGCACGGTGCTGGCAGGGTGGAAGATACTCTACGTTCCTGTAGCGCAGATGGATAAGCAGCTGTTCTTTAGCAACGACACGTGGGCCGAGCGACAGCAGAAAAAGAAGTGGAAGCGATTCTACCATGTCCGCAACTCCGCCTACCTCAACCACCACTACGGTCGCACGTGGGGCGTGCGCTATGTGCGCGGATTTATTGGTGTGGCGGGATATATTCTCACGGCAGCTGTGTCGGCACCCTTCTCGAAGGGTTGGACGTGGAGCGATGTGGCTCGTCTGTGGCGTGCCTACAAGGACGGAATAGCCGAAAGGTTGGGAAAATATTGAAAAACATAAACACAAAAAAATAGAAAACTATGTACGGAAAAATTAAAGAACATCTCCAGAAGGAGTTGGCCGACATCAAGGCGGCTGGTCTTTATAAGACCGAACGAATAATCGAGTCACCCCAGCGTGCCGAGATCGACGTGGCAGGCAAGAAGGTATTGAACTTCTGCGCCAACAACTACCTCGGCCTCTCGGACAATGCGCGCCTTATCGAGGCGGCCAAGAAGGCTATGGACGAG
This sequence comes from Alistipes sp., assembly GCA_017481925.1. Classification (GTDB taxonomy): domain Bacteria; phylum Bacteroidota; class Bacteroidia; order Bacteroidales; family Rikenellaceae; genus Alistipes. The sequence continues at coordinate 29,381 of JAFUOK010000007.1, read as the reverse complement.
CGTGGCTTCGGTATGTCGTCAGTACGTTTTATCTGCGGTTGCCAGGATATGCACAAGGAGTTGGAGAAGGCTATCGCCGACTACTTCGGCACCGAGGATACCATCCTCTACGCTGCCTGCTTCGATGCTAATGGTGGTGTATTCGAACCCCTCCTTACAGAGCAGGATGCCATCATCTCTGACGCCCTGAACCACGCCTCAATCATCGACGGTGTGCGCCTTTGCAAGGCTGTGCGTTACCGCTATGCCAACGCCGATATGGCCGAGCTGGAGGATTGCCTGAAGCGTGCGCAGGCACAGCGTTTCCGTATCATCGTTACCGACGGTGTCTTCTCTATGGATGGCAACGCCGCACCGCTGGATGAGATCTGCGCCCTGGCTGAGAAGTACGACGCCCTGGTTATGGTCGATGAGTGCCACTCGGCAGGTGTGCTGGGCAAGACCGGTCGCGGTATCACCGAGCTTTACAACCTGCGCGGAGAGGTAGATATCCTCACCGGTACGCTGGGCAAGGCCTTTGGTGGTGCTGTGGGCGGCTTTACTACGGGTCGCAAGGAGATTATCGATATGTTGCGTCAGCGCTCACGTCCCTATCTGTTCTCTAACTCGCTGCCCCCCGCAGTAGTAGGTGCAGGTATCGAGATGTTCAAGATGTTGGCCGAGAGCGACGAGCTGCACGACCGTCTGGCTGCAAATGTGGAGCACTTCCGCACCAAGATGATCGCTGCAGGCTTCGACATCAAGCCTACGCAGTCGGCTATCTGCGCCGTGATGCTGTACGACGCAAAGCTTTCGCAGGACTTCGCCGCCAAGTTGCAGGAGGAGGGCGTATTCGTTACGGGCTTCTACTACCCCGTAGTGCCGAAGGGCCAGGCTCGTATCCGCGTGCAGGTGTCGGCAGGTCACACAACCGAGCAGCTCGACCGCTGTGTTGAGGCCTTCGTGAAGATTGGCAAGGAGTTGGGAGTATTGAAATAATAAAGAGAGAAAGGACTATGGCAAAGACAACATTGGATGCAACGGATAAAAAAATCCTCCGTTTTCTGATCAAGAACGCCCGTACGCCATTCTTGGAGATTGCTCGCGAGTGCGGCATTTCGGGTGCTGCCATCCACCAGCGCATCAAGAAGTTGGAGGATATGGGCGTGATTCAGGGCAGCCGCCTTGTGGTGGCACCCAAATCATTGGGCTTTGATGTGTGTGCATTTATTTCGATTCGCGTGAGCGATATCACTCGTCAGCAGGACACTGTCGAGCTGCTGAAGAAGATCCCCGAGATCGTCGAGTGCCACTACATCACAGGTTCTTACAACCTGATGGTCAAGCTCTACTGCATCGACAACGAGCACCTGATGCGTACTATCTTCGACAAGATTCTGCACGTGCAGGGTGTGTCGAGCACGCAGACCTATATGTCGCTCAACGAGTCGTTCCAGCGTGAGATTTATGTAGATTGCTTGGGCGATTAAAGTAGCGAAAATCAAAAATATTTTGAACGCGTCTAACAAGGTGATTTCTGCGTTAAGTTCCTTTTCGTTGCTTCGCTCGGCAAAGTGTGCAAGCACCCTCTGCCCTCGCTTAAACGCAACGTTACGCTCGCCCTTAAAATGCTCATTTACGCCTCTGTAAACTCCGCTTTTTCGGGCTTCGCAAGCCTTGAAATCCCTCTTGTTATACACGTTCTGGCATAATAGGGGTTGCTCAACAAAAAAGTTGGGGAACCCTTTTTTTTGCACATACGGGAGAAAAAACGTATTTTTGTCTAAATCAACAGCACAACTATGGCAACAATTCGACTTACCAAGGAGTTTTCGTTCGAGGCGGCCCACTCGCTTGAGGGCTACGATGGCGCTTGTCGTGAGATTCACGGTCACTCGTACCGACTGTTCGTCACCATCAAGGGCGAGCCCTCGACAGATGAGTGTGACCCCAAGCAGGGTATGGTGATGGACTTCGGCTTGCTGAAACGTATAGTGAACGAGCAGATAATCTCGCAGTTTGACCACGCCTTCGTGGTGCGCCGCACCGAGCAGGGACACCACCTGCGCGAGATGCTGGATGGCATCTATTCCAACATCGTGATGGTCGATTACCAGCCCACGTGCGAAAATATGCTCTCGGACTTTGCCGAGCGACTGCTCGAGACGCTGCCCGACGAGGTGGAACTCTACTCACTGCGCCTGCACGAAACGGCCTCGTCGTATGCCGAGTGGTATGCCGCGGATAATTTGTAAATTCCTATGAAACGTTTATTCCTTATCGACGCCTACGCGCTCGTATTCAAATATTACTACGCCTTCTTCGGTCGTCCGATGCGTAACCGCAACGGCATGAACACCTCCATTCTGTTTGGCTTCACGAAGTTTCTGCGCGACATACAGAAGCGCGAAAAGCCCGACCTGCTGGGTGTAGCACTCGACCCCAAGGGGGGATGCTTCCGTCGTGACCTCTACCCCGAATATAAGGCCAACCGCCCCGCCACGCCCGAGGATATTATCACCTCGGTACCCTACCTGCGTCGTCTGCTGGAGGCTATGCGTATCCCCGTGTATGAAATTGAGGGTTATGAGGCTGACGATGTTATCGGTACGCTGGCACATAAAGCCTCGGCCGAGGGGTATGATGTATATATGGTCACGCCCGACAAGGATTACGGTCAGCTGGTAGGCCCTCATCGCCACCTCTACAAGCAGAAGGGCGACGGCATAGAGATCGTGCGCGAGGAGGATATATGTGCCAAGTATGGCATCACAGACCCCGTATTGGTGCGAGATATTTTGGCTATCTGGGGCGATGCGTCGGATAATATCCCCGGTGTGCCGGGCATTGGCGAGAAGGGTGCCTGCAAGTTGGTTGGCGAGTGGGGCGATTGCGAGACGATCCTTGCCAACGTGCAGAGCATCAAGGGTAAGCAGGGCGAGAAGATTGCCGCGTGGGGCGACCGTCTGCTGCTCTCGAAGCGTCTGGCAACCATCTGCACCGATGTGCCCGTGGAGTTTTCGCCTCAGGATCTTGAGATCTGCCCTCCCAATATTGACGCTCTGCGAGCACTGTATGCCGAGTTGGATTTCACTTCGTTCCTGCGTGATGTGCAGAATATGGCCCCTGCCGAGGATCTGAATGTTCCGCGTCAGGACCCCCAGCGACAACTCGCCGAGATAGCACAGGCACGCTCGGCCGCCAAGAAACGTGAGGCATTGGCAGGTCAGGGTGATTTGTTCGCTGCCCTTGCCGAGCCTGCGCCCGCCGCTACACCCGTTGTAGAGCCTACGGTGGAGGAGCCCGCGAGTGATGTTTTTGCTACAATAGATACTACGCCCCACACCTATCATCTGGTGGAGACGCTGCCGCAGTTGCAGACGCTGGTCGAGCAGTTAAGCCGCGAGGAGGAGTTCTGCTTCGACACCGAGACCACGGGCTTCGACCACTTCCGCGACCGCATCGTGGGTATGTCGTTCGCCACACGGGCGCACGAGGCGTGGTATGTATCCTTTACCGTGGAGAACACCCCTGCCTTCGCCGAGACCGTGCGACCACTGTTTGAGGATGAGCGCATTACGAAGGTTGCACAGAACATAAAATTCGACCTGATGGTGCTCTCGCGTCTGGGCATTGAGGTGCGTGGCCGCAAGATTGACACCATGATCGTGCACTATCTGCTCGACTCGGAGTCGCGTCACAATATGAACTTTTTGGCCGAGCGTTATCTCAGCTACTCGCCAATACCTATCGAAAACCTTATAGGCAAGGGCTCCCGCACCCTTACGATGGATCAGGTGGCCATACCGCTCGTCAAGGAGTATGCCGCCGAGGATGCCGACATCACTATGCAGCTCAAGCAGGTGCTGTGGCCTATGCTCTGCGAGCAGCGATTGGAGGAGCTTTATCTCAAGGTCGAGGAGCCGATGATCGACGTGCTGGCCGATATGGAGCTGGCGGGTGTGAAGATTGATACTCAACAACTTGCCGACTATGCCGTGGAGCTGAATCAGCTCTCGCAGGCGCTTGAGCGTGAGATACGTGAGATTGCCGACGAGCCGATGCTCAACATCAACTCGGCACGTCAGCTGGGCGAGGTTCTCTTTGCCAAGATGCGCATCACGGACAAACCCAAGATGACCCGCACGCGTCAGTTCTCCACCGACGAGGAGTACCTGCAGGGCTTTGCGGGCAAGCACCGCATAGTCGATCTGATACTGCAATACCGTGGCGTGAAGAAACTTATCTCGACCTACGTCGAGGCTCTGCCGCTGCTGGTCAATCCCGTGACGGGGCGCATCCACACCTCGTTCAATCAGGCCGTGACGGCTACCGGTCGCCTCTCATCGACCAACCCCAATCTGCAAAATATCCCCGTGCGAGACGATATGGGACGTCGCATACGCCGAGCCTTTGTCCCCTCGGACGAGGAGCATATCCTGCTTGCGGCCGATTACAGTCAGGTGGAGCTACGACTTATGGCGCACCTGAGTGCCGATCCCTCGCTTATCGAGGCCTTCCGCCAGGGTGAGGATATTCACTCGGCAACGGCCGCCAAGCTCTTCCACAAGAGCATCGACGAGGTTTCGTCCGACGAGCGCCGCAAGGCCAAGACGGCCAACTTCGGTATTATATATGGTATCTCGGCATTCGGCCTTGCCCAGCGATTGGACATCCCACGCACGGAGGCCAAGGAGATTATCGAGGGTTACTTCGCAACCTATCCGCAGGTCAAGACCTATATGGAGCAGGCCGTGGCCAACGCCCGCGAGAAGGGATATGTGGAGACCGCCTTTGGTCGTCGTCGCACGCTGCGCGACATAGACTCCCGCAATGCCGTGGCACGAGGCGTGGCCGAGCGCAACGCCATCAACGCCCCCATTCAGGGCAGTGCCGCCGACATTATGAAACTTGCGATGATTGAGATTCGCCGCCGCTTCCGCCTGGAGGGCATCCGCTCGCAGATGATCCTGCAGGTGCACGATGAGGTTATTGTCGATATGTTGCGTAGCGAGAGCGAGCAGGTCATCCGCATCGTCAAGGAGTCGATGGAGGGCGTAGCCGCACTGCGAGTGCCACTTATTTCCGATACGGGTACGGGCGAGAATTGGCTGGAGGCACATTAAAATAAAGGCTGTTCAACACCTCGTTGAACAGCCTTTTTTCTTCACTTATGGGCAAAAAAAAATCCTACCTCACGGGCAGGAGCGATATATAAGATCCCCTCTGGGAATGAATGTGCAAAAAAAAATGAGGGTTACGGGAGGTATTCGACTCCGGACGAGCACCGTCCTTCGTCTTAGTAATCCGCGCGCTACAGAAACGCCTCTCATTGGATTACAACCTGCCGATCGCCTCTACCAACCTAAAACTACTAACCTAAATGAACCTTAAAACTTCGTGTGCAAAGATAAGGCGAAAAAAGATACCGTGCAAGAGTTTTTCAAAAAATTTTGTAATTTATTAATAAATTTTAACATTTGCTTAACATTTCACCTCCATTCAGGTCCCAAAAGGCCAATTTTTCACCCCAAATTCCTCTCTTGTTGCTTGCGTAATATAGGCTCCGATATGTGCTACATCTCTGTTTGAAGCCTATTTTTCGGGATTAGCAACCACACAATGATTCTCTGCCGAGGTTAAATGGACAGAATTTATAAACGTAGTATGTAAATCGATTTTACCCCTTAATATAACTTCTCACCGCCTCGGCTACACGCTCGCCGTCGAGGGCTGCCGAGACGATGCCGCCCGCATAGCCTGCTCCCTCACCTGCGGGGAAGAGACCTTTGAACTCGGGGTGCATGAGCGTCTCGCCGTCGCGCGGGATGCGCACGGGGGTAGATGTGCGCGACTCCACACCCACGACAATGGCGTTGGGCGTCACGTATCCTCGCATCTTCTTGTCGAACGAGGCTATGCCCTTGCGCAGTGCCGATGACATAAACTCAGGCATCCACTGATCCAGACGCGACGACTTCAGACCGGGGATGTATGATGTGCGGGGCAGCGATGTTGAGGCGCGCCCTGCCACGAAGTCCGACACTCGCTGTGCGGGGGCTACCTGCCTTTCGCCTCCATTGAGTCGTGCCGCCTCCTCCAACTGCTGCTGGAAGACCAGACCCGCCAATGCGCCGTGCTTCTCCATAAGAAAAGCGTAATCCTCGGGGCGCACCTCGGTCACAAGACCCGAGTTTGCCCACTGCGAGTTACGACCGCTGGGTGACATGCCATTCACCACCGACTGCGCGGCGTCGGTCATTGCCGGCACGATAAATCCGCCCGGACACATACAGAATGAATATACACCTCGCCCCTCGATCTGATTCACGAGCGAGTATGATGCCGCAGGCAGATACTCGTCACGTTCGGGCGAGTGGTATTGTATTGAGTCGATCAATCGTTGCGGATGTTCGATGCGCACACCCATCGCAAAGCCCTTCGCCTCGAGGCGTACGCCGTCGCGGTGGAGCGTAGTGTAAATATCCTTTGCCGAGTGGCCCGTAGCCAACACCACGGCGGCACCCTCGATGAGGTTGTCACCCACCCATACTCCCTTTATGCGGCCACGTGTGTGGTCCAGCTCGAAGCCCGTAACCTTCGACGAGAAGTGTATCTCACCGCCCGACTTTGTGATGGTGTTACAGATGTTGCTGATGATGCGCGGCAGACGGTCGGTGCCGATGTGGGGGTGTGCCTCGTAGAGTATCTCGGGCGTAGCACCGTGGAAGACAAGCGTCTGCAGAGCCTTGTTGTAGTCGCCACGTTTCTTGCTGCGTGTGAATAACTTACCGTCGGAGAACGTGCCCGCACCACCAGCGCCGAAGGCGTAGTTCGAGTCGGGATCAATCTCGAGGTTGCGGTTAATGAGCGCAATGTCACGCTTGCGCGGCAGCACCTCCTTGCCTCGCTCCAGAAGGATAGGTTTTAGGCCTAACTCAATCAGACGCAACGAGGCAAATAATCCTGCAGGACCCGATCCCACGACAACGACCTCGGTGGAGTTGCTCACATCGGGGTAGTCGAAGTGTAGGGGAGCAGGCTGCGGCTCCTGATCGACGAATATTTCGAGTGTGAGGTTTACCTTTACGGGCGAGCGACGTGCGTCGATAGATCGCTTTATGACACGCACCAGAGCCACATCCTCGCGGCGTATGCCTGCCTGACGGGCAGCCATCGAGGTGTAGAATTCGGCATCGGCCGCAAGTCGCGGCGGCAGCTGTAATGTGATGCTCTTTGGCATGGCGATATGATTAAACGTGACTACTATTACAAAGGTAACATTTTTTTAGTTACCAATCATAGATTCCTTATAAAAGTTACTTTACAATCTCTTATACTCTCGAACGGCGCCCCACGCTGAACGAGTGCCTTTATCAAACGAAACAAGCGACCCGAATAGGTCGCTTGTGAAGTGCCACACCCTGCCAGACTATCGAACTTTTATCGATGACTATTTGAAAATAGTCGAGTTTATCGAGTGGTTAAAGGTCGCCTATCCTGAAAAGGCAAAATTTCTCATCGAAAAATCTTGACTTCGTGTTATACCTATGTTATTATATGAGGGGATATCCCCAACAGCGCCGATGGTGTCGGCACGGGTTATAATACTTATACAAATTTAGTATAAATATGCTGAAAAACAAAGAATCTTATATACTCCAAGTGTAATAATGATGATTCACGCTTTGGTCTATCCTTATAAAAAACATATTTGAAGCATACTCCACATCGTAGAAAAGGTTTAAGTCTTGTTTTGGGATTATATGTTCTTGGCAACCTCCCTGTGGATGGTCGGTTATATTGCTGTAACCTTGCTCTCAGGGAGTCTTAAAATGATAGGTATGGTATGCAGCAGACCGTAGGGCGTGTATTAAAAATTTTTCACCAAAAAAGTTCATATAAACTTACCATACTTGATATTTTTTTCATACTTACCCTATATTTATTATAGAGACTTAATAAAGTTATTAAACTATTATATAATGAATAATACACACAAACGACAATTCAGAGAACTGTCAGACTCTACAAAAGCAAAAATAAGTCAATCATTGCGAGGTCGCTCCAAAACACCGACCCACTCAGAAAATATATCAAAAGCACTGAAGACTTATTGGAAGGGTGTTCCCTCAAAAAATAAAGATGTTGAACCCTTAAACTCTAATGAGCAAATGTAACAGATTAGGAACAACCGTCATTGATGCACTAACCCTTTGCTATGTAGCAGAGGGTGCATTGCTCGAAGACCTTCGCAGTATTGAATCCGTAAGAGAGTATGGGAAGTTTATATTCCATCGTACCAAAGGGAAAATTTTTGCCCAACAGTTTAATGTTCTGAATGAGGGACGGAAGATTGCTCGTTTCTATTTTGATAATTACAGTAGCGAAAAGTTCGCCCCGTATGTTTGGATAAGAATGGAAAACCACATTCTTTATAATCGACAAATGCTTCTTGATACCTTATCGCTTGCTACGCTATTCGATTTATCATTCAACAACTTTACGGATATTGATTTAGCTCGTGATTTCACCTTTGATATTACACAAATAGTGCGTTCTTTGATGCGAAATGCTAGTGTACAAACCATATTCAATGGGAAAGAGATAAAAGACAGGAAAGAGGTTATCAATAACATATATCGCACTTGCGGAATGTCGCTTGAGCGTGATGGTCGCAAAGGTATAACCATAAAGCAACGCAAGGCGGAAAAGAATAAAAATCAGGGCATAACCATTGCAGGGTACAATAAATATGAGGAGATAAAATCAGGATATGATAATAATTGTTGTTTGCCTATCACAACCAATAATTGCTGTGCGGGTAAGATACACAAAGATTTCATTCTCGATTTTTACGGCAACCCAAAGACTCTTCATAGATGGGAGGTTAGATTGCACAACGAACCTATTAAATGTATATGTAACTTAACGAAAATCCCCTACGAGTTAGATATTATCTTTAATCAGGATATACTTGATACTATATATATTGCTGCCCTTGAACGGGTGTTGCGCTTTCGTAAGAGAAAGAAGAAAATCGAGTGGGAAGATATATTTTTACGCTCTGGGAGGGTTAGATAACAACTACCCCTGCCAGCACCCTCCCAAAGAGTTAAAATCCCCCTTGTAGAGATGTATGAGAGGGATTTTAATCAAAATCTAATAGTAATTTTTACAACAATGATTTTCTGGATATTTTACAAATAAAATTCCTTCTTTACTCGTTGAACGGTTGATACCGAGACTTCGCAAATTTTAGCGGTATCTCTAACACTCTTACCAGCCTTCAATGAGCGAATGACCTTTGCATACTCATCGGCCTTTTTCTCCTTCGACTTGACCGACCCGACCTTACGACCTAGTTTGCCGCCAGTGGCGATGTACCTTACCCTGCCACTGTTGAGGCGGTAGGTGATATTCTCAAGCTCGATGTGAGAACAGACCCCAAGTACCGATACCATCACCGCTAAATATGGGTTCTCCTTGCCGTCCGCCGAAAATAGCGACAAACCCTCCTTTTGGAAATGGGCGTTGATGCCATTGTCCTTCAATGTACGGATAGTGTCCAACACCTCCCACACTGCACGACCACATCTTGAAAGCTCCGAGAAAAGCACCGCATCCACTTTGTTACTGACCGCATAATTTATGCACTCGGTCAGTACCGCACGCTCCTCGTTGCGTTTTGCGCCGCTGATATGCTCCTCATATACCTCGACAACCTCTAATCCGCTACGCTCGGCATACTCGGTCAGGTCAGCAACCTGACGAGAGGTTGATTGTCTATCGCCCTCACTGCTCACACGAGCATATATTACCGCTGTTGCCATAGTTAGAAAATATTAATTAACGCTTGCATCTGGAAGCATCGAAACTCACCACGCTCAACATCGAAATAGGTGCAGACCTTGCGAGCATCGCCACAAAGTCCTGTCCCCAAAACCTTATCCACCATCAGTTGAGGCATCAAAGTGCCGTAGGCAATGCGTACCTCACCGTTCTTCTTCAGGTAGGCAAACTTTACCACCTCTCGGCGCATACGGTTCTTTAACTCGTTCAATTTTGCTACCTGCAAACCCGTTACAAAATCGTTCTCTACTCTCTGCGAGATAACCGCTGCTCGGTACACATCTCTGTTTGTTATTGCTACAATCGTTGTCATATCTGTAAGAAAATTTGTTGTCTAATACACTCTTTTAATATACTTTGGTTCGCCCCAACCGTTCAGGCGGTAAACCTCACGCACTGCCTCCTCGTAGGTAAACACATCTTTAATGAAAGTCGCTGATGTTCCTGTCTCACTCACCCAATCGTACTGCCATATTCCCCAATGGTTTCTGTGGCGACCAAACTTGTATTGTCCTACTTGTGCTTTCATTGTTATCTTGTTTTGTTATTACAAAGATATGGAATATATTTAATATATCCAAATTTTCAACAATAATTTTGTGGATTATTTTGATTATTTTCCATATTTTCTTACTTTTGACATAAAATTGATACGACTATGACATCAGACAAACAAGAACGCACCGTAATTCACCTTGAAATCGGTGCAGAACATCACTATTTTGGTAGCGTTAAAGCATTGTGCGACCACTTCGGCAAGGAGCAAATAGGCATTACATATAAGAGTCTTGCCAACTTCGGTATTGCCCCCGACAAACCATATCGCAATAAGTATTGCACTATCCGCAAAGGTATTTTGCTGACTGCACCAAAAGCGTAATGACACAAAAAAGGTCGGCATTTAACCGACCTTAAATCTATTTAATCTTGGAGGAGACCGTATGCACTACAACGAATGTAATCACCTCCAATAATATCAACCCTACAACAACCATTATGGACCAATTATCTTCAATCTGAGGCGGTGCAAATGCTGATAGCAGGTACTCAACAAATCCACCAAATGCAAACAGGGCATTCAACGAGAATCGAAACGCATCTTTAAGTTTGACGATATTGACCAACAGCAATATCAGCGTGGTAAACAATATAACTACACTGCTCGCTATCAAATTAAGACCCATAGAGGACATTACCGCCCAAAGCATCAGGTTCGCACAGAAGAGCAACGCACCCGAAATAATCACTATCCTTTTCATACACAACAACTATTCTACGGGCAACGGCGGCGGGCACTCCTCAAACATCTGCTTGAAATCTTCCATCTCTGCCATCTTTACCCATTGTTTCAGACCCTTTTTCCACGCTAAAGTATTCTCATTAACCTCGCCATTGCTAAACTTCTGCTCTATCTCTGCGAGCGATAACGGACCTTGTCTATTGCCACCTATGGCAATATAATAATCGACTCTCGGTATAGGTGGTATCTCCCCAGTGTCATCTGTTGTCATCACATTGGCGGTCATCTGACCCATAATGCTACCCATACCGACACCTGCACCTAATCCCATTGCCGCACTCATAGTGCCGCCTGTATTTTGAGCAGCATTTTCGAGTACATCAAACGAGCGCATCAACTTATAATCCTCACGACTGATAATCTTCATCTTTGCTGCCGCATCTTTCGCCTCCTTCAAGCGTTTGAAACTCGCATCGTCCTCCTTGACCGATATGGAGGCAATGTTGAACTGCGAAATCTCAATACCGTACGCCTCAAAATCACCCTTAATACGCTCTTTGGCATACTCCGACAACTCCTCAACTTTGGCGTTGATGTTAAGCACAGAGATATTGCTGTCTCGGAGTTTGTCGTATATGATGGAGGTCAGTTTGGTGATTATCACGCTTCGGAAATAGTCAGTAACCATTGCTGTAGCAAATGATGACATATTACCCACTAATCGCTCAAGAAACAATCGTGGTTGTGAAATCTTAAAACCATACTGCCCGTAAGCGCGTATCGGCACAATCACGCCATATGTAGGGTCATCAATCTGCAATGGCGAACTTGTTCCCCACTTGCAATCAAGCAACTCAACCTGATTGACAAACCATACCTCTGCCTTAAATGGAGTCTCACCGCCAAAAGGAATATCCAAAAACTTTCCAACAAGTGGAATATTGTCGCTCTTGATGGTATAAGTGCCGCTCAGAAACTCATCACATATCGTACCACCCTTGACAAAAAAGGCAGTCTGACTGGGATAGACAATAAGTTGTGAACCCAACCGTACACCATCTGAACGAAACTTATGCACAAGTTCCGTTGGCGAACTCTCCCATTTTATTACTTCTGCTAATTGCATAAACTAATGAATAAGTTAAAAATCTATATTACACATAATATAAAAGCAATTATAACAAATATGATAGAAAGTATTATAATCACTATATCATTATATTTTTCTTCCTTTTCAAGCTGTTTTACTTCTTCATTTATTTTTGCCTCATATTCTGCCTTAAGAGTTATTTTTACCTCCTTGTTGTACTCCTCAATTTCTTTCCTAAATTTAATTTCTTCTTGTACCTCCTCATTATATAAATAACTATCTATAACACGATTATAGAAGATTCGGGCACTCTTGCGAATAATATCAGTATCTAATGACTCTTCATATCCTTTAAAAGATATAGATTGACCCTCGCATAATGCTTTTAATACATCACAATTTATCGTATTATTATCTAATTTATAAACAACATCATCAACCATAATTGCTTCGACCGTACGCTTTACAAACAACTTATGTATGCCATTAGCGACCTGTTCACTATAAAAATCTGCAAAAAAGAGCATCCTATCTTTCCCATTTGCATCATCCCCATAAGTCGTAGATGAGTATTGATATCTGTCATTACCATCATCTCTATAATATTCAACTACCTTCCCAGGTCTTTCAATAAATTCTATGATTGTAGTATTCTCATACCTATCTACCGTAGTGCGAAATAATATATCCTCACTATCCTGAGCATCCCCTAATAGCGAGTTATAAACAGATGTAGAATCTCCGCTATCTAAAGTCGCACCACAAAACTCGCATTTACCACCATATTTATTCTCCGCTCCACAACTTGGGCATATAATCTTACTGTCTGACATAAGGCAGATTATTTACTTTTATTAATGTAAATACCAAAACTGATTAAATCTTCATAACGGTGATAATCGAACTTCTCTTTCCACTCTACCTTCTTTGATTCATCGATTCTGTCTGTTGCATTTACATATATATCTATCACCTCATTGTAATCATCAAACTCCATTTTTTTCTCTCTTTCAATTGAGGTGCATACAAACTTGTAAAATGCTTCATCATCGTATGGGTGAAGTGTAAACGACTCTTGCTTCAACCAATTTACCATAGCTTCTCTTACTTTTTCCATAATTACAAATTATTTTACCCCTACGACTCTACGGAGTGATTATAATTGGATTGATAAGGCATAAAAAGAAAGGCGTGAGTCTCATAGTTCTTATCCTAATGGTAGGCCTTCGACTGCCTTGCGTATGGATAAGAAAAAACAACTCACACCTCTGGGATTATATGATTGATACATATAACGCACCAAAGGGAGAGCGCTCCTCTATATTCCAATACGCTTGTGAGTTGTCGAAGTTCACCATTATGGAATAAAGCTAAACGCTTCCTAATATGTCCGCTACCTATTTGGTAACACCACAAAGTTAGAAAGAATTTCGCAAAGAAGCATTCTCAGTGAGCTGTTATTTTTACAAAGATAGTGATTTTTAATTCAATGACTCGATTCGCACCACCAGCGCAAATTAATCTTTGATAAAAAACAATACAAAAATCGGCAGTCAAACCTATGACTACCGATATTTTTTGAATACACCCGAAGTCTGAATACACCTTTTGTGATATTTCGTGCAAAATAAACACAAAAACCTCAATACAATCAAAATTTGCCACAAATTGTTAAAGCATTGTATTTCAACCACTTCGTATTTTTGCTAAATATTATATAAAAATAAGTTCAATTGCTGAATAAAAAATCCAAATTTATCTTAATAAAATTTGGTTTGTATTCACTGGCGTAGTATATTTGCACAAACCTCGATAAACTACAGAGGATTAAAGTATTACAAACGCTATTGCTGCACTAAATATTAATTAATATTAAGCGTTAATTTTTATGGAAACATCAAAAAATTTAACATATATTATATAATATATAGACAAAAAAGATAGATAGACACCCGCATATGTGCAAAAGGTTGCTGTGTACCTTGCCGAACAGAAGTCCCGCTCAATTAACCGTAGAGGGAGGCGAAGAACAGTATAACCCTCAATGAGGGACTGAAATATCATAAGTAGATGATAAATATTCAGGACTTTGAAAACTATTTCAAAGAATTAAATATTAGTAATGACGATGGAATAATTTTATTAGACTATTTTGAAGCGTTAGCTTTAATCGGTATTGAATACCTTGGTGATAATATATAAACGATTATAAAAATGAAAAACAATTGTTTTATTTGGACTCGTGTAAGTACCAAGCACCAGGAGGAGAATGGCGGCAGTCTTGAAGACCAAAAGTGCCGTTGCGAGAAGTTCGCAAAAGATAATGGATATACCATCAAGGGGTATTTCGGAGGTAAGCACGAGAGCGCAAAGACCCCAGGCAAGCTCATCAAGGAGATGATTTCGGCAATCAAGAAGGATAAGACCGTAAAGTATCTCATCGTAAATCAAGCAGACCGTTTCAGTCGAAATGCGGGTCAGGCAATCAACATCATCAACGACCTTATGGCGCACGGCATCACAGTTGTGGAGGCGGCAACGAACATTAGCACCTTAACCCCCGAAGGCGTTATGATGATGCAGTTTAAGTTGTCGATGGCGCAGTGGGACAACACCAATCGTACCAATAAGTTTGTGTCGGGTCGCAAGCATTGTATGGAGTCGGGCGTTTGGTGTGGCAAGCGACCGTTGGGTTATAATAAGGAGGGTAAGAGTATCCGAGCGGAGTACACCATCAACGAAACGGGAAAACTTATCCGCAAGGCGTTCAAGTGGAAGTTGCAGGGAGTCGATAACTTCCGTATTATGGATAGATTGTCGGCAATGGGTCTGGATGTCAGCAAGCAGAAGTTGCATAAGATACTGACCAACCCGTTCTATGCGGGTAAAATTCAGAGCAAACTCACGAGTGGGGAGATTGTCGATGGCAAGCACCCCGCAATCATCTCGTGGGTGGAGTTCCTACAAGTACAAGAGATATTAAGCGGAAGGACGGGCGTTTACAAGGTTAAAGCGGAAACGCCTCGCTTTCCCCTGAAACGACATATCCGTTGTGCCGAAGACGGTTTGCCTTTGACTGCGTACACGGTCAAGAAGAAAAATATCGACTACTATAAGTGCAACAAGGTCGGTTGTAAGAATAATGTATCGGCAAAGAAGGTGCATAAACTCTATGAGGAGTTGTTAGATACCTATAATATGCCAACTATACTGATGGAGATGTTCCGAGAGGTGGTAGAGAAGATTATATATGCCAACGACAAGGAGCAGTCGGAGGCGTTATCTGTGTTAAAAAAGCAGAAAAGCGAATTGGAGAAGAAGCTCAAAAAGTGTAAGGTGAATTTCGGTATGGGCGATATTGACGAAGATGTTTACACAACCACTGTGGAGGTTATACAAGAAAAACTCGCAAAAAATGAGATAGAAATGGCAAAGGTCAAACAAAATTTATCGAACCTTACTGCAACGGCGGATGAGGTGGTATCAACCTGCTGTAAATTAGGTAGTTTGTGGAGTAATTCGGAGCTGGAATTGTGTCAAAAAATCCAAAATTTACTCTTTCCAAGTGGAATTTTTTGGGATAAAGAAAAAGAAAATTATCGAACCATAGGTGAGAATCAGGCACTCTCGGTAATTCGCACAATATCAGAGAATTCCGAAGATAAAAATAAGGAGGAATCCGAAAATTCCTCCTCAAAAAAATCAGTGTGCGGATAAAGGGACTCGAACCCCCACGCCTCTCGGCATCAGATCCTAAGTCTGACGTGGCTACCAATTACACCATATCCGCATCGGTGTGTCGCCATAGAAGCGAAACGCTTGGCAAAGTTAGTAATTTTATTGCGAATACCGCACGAAAAAGATTAATTTTTCAAATAATCGCATTTTTGCGACTCTTTTTTCGGGCGACGGCGCGCGGTTATATTAATAAGTGCAAAAAAATAGAGGTTGCTGGCTTTGGGCTCGGCAACCTCTCACTCTTTTAGTCGATAATCTTCTGGCTGAATAGTTCGCGCAGGTAGCAATCCATATAGAATAGTTCGGCCTCTTCGCGAATCACCTGGCTCATAAAGAGCCTATCCTCCTCTGCGATTATCTCGGTTTGAATTTTGTCGTCGAAATCTTCCATAGGCACCTCTGTTTATCCCAATAACGTGGTGCGTTGTCGGTTTATTGTGCCGCGATTACTCTTTTTCGACCTTTTTTTCGTTTTAATCCGCTTTTTTTCGCTTTTAGTTCAGGATGACGTTGTTCTCCTTGATCATCTTGCGCAGGTTGATCAGCGCATAGCGCATACGTCCCAGCGCCGTGTTGATGCTCACCTCGGTCTGGTCGGCAATCTCCTGAAAGCTCATACCTGCGTAGTAGCGCATCACCACCACCTCCCTCTGCTCCTCGGGCAGCAGGTCGATCAATCGACGCACGTCGGCTTCGATCTGCTCTGCCACGATACGATCCTCGACCGTGCGCTCGGCAAAGCGCAGCGTGCCCAGCATATCGTAGCCGGCCTCGGCCTCGCTCACCGTGCGTGCGCTCTTCTGCGAGCGGAAGTAGTCGATCACCTGGTTGTGGGCTATACGCAACACCCACGACAGAAACTTACCCGTATCGGCATAGCGTCCTTCGTCGATGACGCGGACTACTTTGATCAATGTCTCCTGGAGGATATCGTCAGCCACGTCGCGATCCTTGACCATCATACGAATGTAGTCACGCACTCGCGCCGAGTGTCTGTCGATGAGTTGTGATATGGCACTACGATCGCCTGAAAGATAGCGATTAAGCAATACTTGATCGCTTAACAACTGTGTGTTCATACTCTCCTTTTTTTAAATGTGTTCAAAGAGTAGAAATTTCTTCTATAGGCAAACGTGTTTTAAGAGTTAATGATTTATTTTTGTGAGTGCAAGATATGTATTTTTTTCTGAACTCCCAAATATTTCATCTGTTTTTTGCTATTCTTCACATGGTTTTTGGCCGTAAGGTATCAAAAATTGTACCATTTTTACACCTCCGTCACTTCGTTTGCACCGTCCGACGAAGAGTGCAATTCTTGCGCCACACTTAGAATTGGAAGTAAATAAAGGGCTGAATTTCGCTCGATTTGATCTGCATCACACACCACGCCACCGCCACGAGCATCGCCACCTGCCACCAGAACGATGTCTCACCCACCTTGCGTTGCAGGTCGCTGTCGATGGCCGCGGGCATAAAGTGCATCAGGTAACCCAGCACGATCAGAGCCATCACCTCCTTGTAGCCGAAGATCACCTGCGGAATTATGGCCGTGTTGAACGAGTGGACGATCTGGTAGAGCATCAAATATACGGTCTGCATATCCTCGGCGCGGAAGAGCAGCCAGCCCAGGCAGACGATGTGGAATGTAAGGATTATACCCAGCACCCTCGACAACGGGTTCATATCCTCGCCCTTCATCTTTGCCCAGGGCACTATCGAGAGCCACATCTTGTGTAGCGCCAGCGCCACGCCGTGCAACGCACCCCACAGCACAAAACGCACCGCTGCGCCGTGCCACAAGCCACCCAGAACCATAGTGATTATAAGGTTGAGGTATGTGCGTAAGGTGCCACGACGGTTACCGCCGAGCGAGATGTAGAGGTAGTCGCGCAGCCACGACGATAGCGATATGTGCCAGCGGCGCCAGAACTCGGTGATGGTGGCCGACTTGTAGGGGGCGTCGAAGTTTTTGGGGAAGCGGAAGCCGAGCAGCAGGGCAATACCTATGGCCATATCCGAGTAGCCCGAGAAGTCGCAGTAGATCTGCAGGGCGTAGCCGTAGATACCCATCAGACACTCGAAGCCGGAGTAGAGTGCCGGCTCGTCGAATACTCGATCGACGAAGTTGAGCGATATGTAGTCCGAGATGATTGCCTTCTTGATAAGACCGATGATAATGAAGGCTATGCCTCGGCCAAACATCTCGCGTGTGACCACGAGCGGGCGACGTATCTGCGGAATAAAATCCTTGGCTCGCACGATGGGACCTGCGACGAGTTGCGGGAAGAACGAGAGGTAGAATAGGTAGTCGATCCAGCGGGTGAGGGGCTTGATGTGTCCACGATAGATGTCGATGGTGTAGCTCATCGACTGGAATACGAAGAAAGATATACCCACGGGCAGGAAGATATTCTGGAAGTCGAGGAATCCTGCTCCGACCAGGCCGTTAGCTATCTCGATCAGGAAGTTGGTGTACTTGAAGTATGCCAGCATACCGAGGTTTATCAACGCCGAGAGCGCCACCAGCTGCTTGCGTGCCACCTGATCCTTCGAGGCGGCTATGGCGAAGCCTATCCAGTAATCGCTCACCGAGGCAAACAACAGCAGCAGGAAGTACATTCCGCTCGACTTATAATAAAAGTAGAGCGAGAAGGCAATGACGTAGAGTATGCGTAGCGTTGTGGTGCGACGCAGCAGAAGATAGAGCGTCATAAAGCCCACAAACAGAAACAGAAACAGACCGCTGTTGAATATGAGCGGTGCCGAGCTGTCGTACACCAAAAGGTCGCACGCTCGGCCGAGGAGTTCTTCTATTTCTATGGGCAGTTGCATCTCTATCGTTCTATGGTAATCAGGGTGTCAATATTGAGTTCGGGCACCTCGATCTCGAGCGTGCGCTCGGGCAGTACGGGCTGTGCATCCTCCATACGCTGACGCAGCGTGCGGCTGCGGCTCTGCGCTCCCTGCAGGAGTCCGTAGTAGAGCTGGCGTGCAATCTCACGGCCACCGGCATAGTTAATGTGTGTGTAGTCCTTGCCGGCCCAGCCATTCTCCACAAAACGGGTCATACCACCCATACGCTGCATAGCCTCGTAGGTGTTCCAGAACGATGCGCCACACTTCTCGGCCGCCTCGCGCTGTGAGGCCGTCAGATCCATGGCCGACGACATAGGCACTATGCCCTGCTCGCCGCGCTGTGAGCGGTCGCTCACGCCCATTACGAGGATTGCCGCCCCGGGGAAGCAACTCTCCGCATAGCGGATCATCTTCTCGACCTGCTCGCCGTAGAGCGAGTAGTTGTGCCTATCGGCCTGCATGATGTTCAATCCATATTGCAGAATCACCAGGTCGTATGCTCGCATCGTATGTATCTGTGCATTCACCGCTGCCGACGACCAGAACATAGCCTGGCCGTTGTTGCTGCGTATCGAGAAGTTATCCACGGCCACGCCCTCCTTCGAGTCGAAGTCGGCACCAATGCCCGTGAAGCCCGCCTCGCCACTGAGGATCTTCATCTCGAGCGAGGAGATGCGCTCCTCCTCCACAACAATCTGGCGCACTACGTCGTCAGCCTCGAATTCGAAGATGCGCTCCTCGCCATCGTTCAACGTAACGGCTATGCGTGCCGCTTCACGGCAGATGAATAACAGTCGTGCACGTGAGCACTCCTCCAGGTGACGGCGCTTTGACGACATCTCCCAGCGTGTCGATGCGCCCGCCGCAGGGCGTGCCACCCATCCCGATACGAAGAAGTCACCAACGTATGGCTCGGGCACCGACTTGCGCTGCATTATGTTGTAGGGGGTCCACCCCTTCGAGGTGGTCTTGATGGTCTGACGGAAGCCCGTGAAGGGCGATGCGAAGGGTACAAAGCCTACACCTCCGCCCATAAATGTATCCTGCAGAAGCTCACGCAGATCGGCCGTCAGGATGTCGCCCTCGACAAACGAGTCGCCCATAAATGCCACTCGCACAGGTTCCTGTCCTGCCAGCAGTTTTTCGTAGAAGCGGTTGAGCGGAGTGTCGAAGTCGTCACCACGGAACTCCTCCACGCTGGTGATGAGCCCATCCTCGGGCAGGATGTCCGAGTAGTCGGCCGTGAGAATCGCCTCCAGGGGCAGGGGTGTACTCTGCTCGATCTCGCCTCCCGTGGGCTGCTCGTCGAAGATACCCTCCCACGATGCCGACGTAGCCTCGCCCGTGGGTGAAGCCGTTGCCGTGGTGCGTGCTACGGTCTGTGCCACCTGCTCCAGATCGACCTCAAACTCCTCCACATCGATCTCGGGCGCCGCCTCTGCCAGCACCTCGTCCGAGGGGGTGTTGTTCTCTATGGTGATAAGGTCGGAGATGATGCTTGCACGGCGCAACGACACCCCACCCACGCTGATGGGAGGAATGAAACTTACGACGATAAGCACTGCCAGCGTAGCGACGGCAACAAGCCAGCCGCGCGAGGTGAAATCTTCCTGGGGGTTAGTCATTTCTGCGCGATATGAGCGAGACGTAGTAAAGCACCGTTGCGATGGCGCTCAGTGCCGCAACAAGATATGTTCGTGCTGCCCAGCGCAGCGACTCGCGGGCGTAGCCCAACTGCTGACCCTGCAACAGTCGGCTCGACTCCAACCACTCCAGCGCACGTGCCGAGGCGTTGTACTCCACGGGCAGCGTCACGATAGAGAAGAGAGCCGACATAGCAATCAGGCAGATACCTATCCAGCACACCGTCGTGCCACTGCCTGCGGCCATCATAGCAATACCTGCGATGATTACCCACGTAGCGATCTTTGACGAGAAGTTCACGATGGGCACCAGCGCCGAGCGCATCACCAGCGGAGCATATCCGCGTGCGTGTTGTATGGCGTGACCACACTCGTGGCAGGCTACCGCTGCGGCAGCTATCGAACGTGAGGCATATACGCTGTCGCTCAGGTTTACGGTCATCGTCGAGGGGTTGAAGTGGTCGGTGAGCTGTCCGCGCACGTGCGTGACTTTCACGTTGTGCACGTTATTCTCGCGAAGCATCTTCTCGGCGACTTCGGCACCCGTCATTCCGTTGGGGAAGGGCACCTGCGAGTATTTGGCGAACACGGACTGCAGACGTGCCTGCACGATGTAACCGATAACACCGATGATACCCATCAGTATGATTGAGCCTCCCGACGAAAATCCCATCGAGGGGTCAGCGTATGAATAAGAGTAGTAATCCTGTACTGCTTGCAATAAATCCAACATTTTTTTTCGTTTTAAGTTTAACTTTCGATGCCTCAAAAATAACGTTTTACGGCCGTAAAACGTATGCTCGACCAAATAAAAGGCCAGAAAAGGCACCGCACTGCCCAATAATGATGCAAAAGTAAGAAATTTTTGCATAACTTTGTACAGATTTTTTATTATAAATAAGTATCGTGGGCAGGAATGCCTGCGCCAAGCAGCCAATGCAGAGTATCGAGTATCTCATAGCCCGTCGTACGGCATCGAGTGACAGCGAGTCACGAACCTCGGTTATGTCGCGCATCGCTACCGTTACCGTAGCTCTCGGCGTGGCGGCAATGGTACTCACGCTCTCGGTGGTCTATGGCTTTCGCGAGCAGATATATGCCGACCTGCGTGGCTTCGGCTCCGACTGT
This sequence comes from Alistipes sp., assembly GCA_017481925.1. Taxonomy (GTDB): domain Bacteria; phylum Bacteroidota; class Bacteroidia; order Bacteroidales; family Rikenellaceae; genus Alistipes. Next base: position 7,855 of record JAFUOK010000007.1, on the reverse strand, counting down.
AGGGTGATCGATGTGTCGTCGCTCTCTGCCGTGGAGAAGCCCCTGCCGCTGAGCGAGGAGTTGCTCGGACGCATCTCTTCGACCGAGGGTGTGGAGTGGGTAGCTCCCTATCTTACGGCGGAGGGTATGGCCAAGAGTGGCGACAATGTGCTGGGCCTGCAGATTAAGGGCATAGGCAAGGAGTATAACACCGCGTGGTGGCAGAGCCGACTCATCGAAGGCTCGTTGCCCGATGTGGCCTCCGAGCAACGCACCAAGCAGATAGCGCTCTCACGCACGACGGCCTCGCTGCTCGATGTTGAGGTGGGCGACCGTGTGGAGATGCTCTTTGTCGAGGGCGACGAGCGACCCCGCCGTGATGCCTTCAAGGTGGTGGGACTCTATCATACGGGCTTCGAGGAACTGGATCGTGTGGTGGCTCTTGCCGATGAACGTGATGTGCGCCGTGTGGCAAACATTGCGGGGGATAATGTCTCGGGTTACGATGTGGGTATTGTTCGTATGGAGGATGCCGACAAGGTGGCCGCACTGCTCGATGAGGAGATATTTCTGGAGGCGCAGGGCAACGAGGGTTTTATCTCGACTGTGGCGGCTCCGCTGGCACAGCGTCACCCCGTGGTCTTTGACTGGATGCAGGCACATACGGTCATAGCACGTGCCGTCATCATCATTATGATGGTGGTGCTGCTGTTCAATATGGCGGCCGCTATGCTGATTATGGTCTTCGACCGCATCGGTATGATCGGAGCGCTCAAGGCGCAGGGTATGCGCACGGCAGCCATACGCCGCATATTCCTTTACCGTGCCGCACTGATCTTTGTGCGCGGAGCGGTGTGGGGCAACGTGGTGGCAGGTGTGCTGATATTTGTGCAGTGGAGGTGGCAGGTCGTAGAGCTCGACCCCGTGGGCTATATGCTCTCGGTGTTGCCCGTGGATGTGGGCTGGTGGTGGCTCGGCCTGAATGTGCTGGCGCTGGTGGTGGCCGTGGCGGTTATGTTGCTGCCGTCGATGGTGGTGGCTCGCATACGACCCGAGGTCACGCTGCGATATAAATTGTAGATTATGAAACCATATAACTCTCAAAAAACCAAAAAAGAGGAGGTGCGCGAGATGTTCAACAACATCGCACCTACATACGATCGTCTGAACCATATCTTTTCTCTCTCGATCGATAAACTGTGGCGTCGTCGCGTGGTACGCCTTGTGCGCCGCATGAAGCCGCAACGTATCCTCGACCTGGCAACAGGCACGGGCGATCTGGCGATCAAGATGGCCAAGCGAATCCCCAAGGCTCATATTATGGGCGTGGATCTGTCGGAAAATATGCTCGCCGTGGCGGCCGAGAAGGTGCGCCGTCAGGGTCTGGACGACCATATAGCACTCTATCAGGGTGAGGCCGAGTCGCTGGATGTGGGCGATGGCGTAGTGGATGTTGTTACTGTGGCCTTTGGCGTGCGTAACTTCGGCGATATAGACACCTCGCTGCGTGAGATTTCGCGCTCGCTGCGCGCTGGCGGACACATCGTCATTCTGGAGTTTTCAACGCCGCGTAACTTCCTTGTAAGACGTCTGTATCGTCTTTATTCGAACCACGTGATGAAGCCCGTGGGCGGTCTGGTGTCGAAGGACAGGAAGGCGTATAACTATCTGCCCGACTCTATCGAGGAGTTCCCCGATCCCGAGCTCTTCCTTGATATTATGCGTCAGGCAGGCTTTAAGGATTGTCATCGCAAGAGCCTGAGCCTGGGCATAGCGCAGATTTATATCGGCCAAAAGCCCGAGTAGCGATGAGAAGCAGGTGGCTCATACTGCTTCTCGGTGTACTCACGATGGGGTGTGCAAGGCCGTTGCCGCCTGCAATCGAGAGCATCGAGGTTGTCGAGAGCAAAGGCGTGGAGGATGGCTGGCCCTCACACGTAGTGTTGCGCGTGGCGGTCGATAACCCCTCGGCACGAGTGGCTCTACTATCGGGTCGCGTGAGGGTGAGTTATGCTGATCGCCGTGTGGCTATGCTCACGTTGCAGGATAAGGTCGTTGTGCCCGCCCGACAGAGGAGCGAGATTGATGTACCGCTGCATCTTGCCGTGCAACGCACCTCGCAGACGATGGCTTTCCGTGAGGCGTTGCAGCAGCATCGTGCGGAGCAGATTGCGGTGGATTGGCAGGTGGCGCTACGAACGCGGATGAGCTACGTGAAGCTCGAGCAGGAGCAGAAGCCTATTGCAGAGGTGCTCTCGGCCGAGCAGCTGGATGCCCTGTGGAGTTTGATAGAATAGAAAGGAAATAGAAAAGCATACTTTAGCAATATGACCAAATTAATAAAAATATTTGTTGTGGCGTTGTTTGCCACGCTGTGTGGTGAGGTCTCGGCGCAGAGCATCTCGGCTATGAAGAGCCGCCTCTCGGTGGGTAATAATAAGGTCGCTGTCGTTGAGCAGAGCGACGTGTCGGAGTCGGTGCGTCAGGTGGAGAGCCGTGCGCGCCGCACCAAGGTTAATGGTTACACGATTCTTATCCTCTCGGATAACTCGTCACGAGCACGCGAAAATGCCGTTGAGGCGAAGGAGAAGTTCGAGGAGCATTTTCCCGATATTGAGGTGCAGATGTACTACGAGAGCCCCTCGTTCTACGTTGCCGCAGGCGAGTACCTCACCAAGGAGGAGGCAATTATTGAGATGATGCGCTTCCGTTCGGTCTTCCCCAAGGCTATTGCGCAGAACCGCGAGATGGACATCACGGATTTTATCATCGGCGAAGAGGAGGAGCAGAATGAAAATCAGTAAGGTTGTAGAGCGTATGCGTCGTGGTGAGCGTTTTCAGCACGACGACCCCGATTATCCCGCGCTGTGGCAGGAGTTTGAGCATACACGCTCGCTGGTGGCCGAACTCAATGGCAGTTATCATACGCCCGACAAGATTTGCGCCCTGCTCTCCGAGATCTGGGGACAGGAGAGGGTGGAGGTGCGTATGTTCCCGCCCTTCTACACCGCCTTTGGCAAATTGACCAAGGTCGGCAAGGGGGTATTTATTAATTTTGGCTGTACGTTCCTCGACCAAGGTGGAATCACCATCGAGGATGACGTATTTATCGCCCCCGATGTAAAAATTCTCACCGAGGGACACCCCGAGGATCCTGCTTTGCGTCATACACTTGTCACGGCACCCATACACATCGGTCGTAACGTATGGATCGGTGCAGGTGCGATGATTCTGCCGGGTGTGACCATTGGCGAGAATGCCATCATTGCCGCCGGTGCGGTGGTCAATAGGGATGTGCCAGCCAATATGATTGTGGGTGGCGTGCCGGCACGTGAGTTGCGCGAGATTCGCCGTGAGGAGGCTATGAAGGAGTAGCCTCGGTGGGAAAAATCCTCGCAAGAAACCGCCCTCGGCAAGATTGCAATGCGAGGGTAGCAAAGGAGAATAAAAAACCAAATTTATATACCGAAAAATGATGTTTAACAAATTCCGTTCGATATATGACGATGAGGCTCTCTTGGAGCGCCTGTCGCATATTCGACATGTTGCTCTGGATATGGATGGCACGATCTACATGGGTCAGTCGCTCTTCGACTTTACGCCTCCGTTTCTGGCACGTCTGCGGGAGATGGGTATTACATATTCGTTTCTGACGAATAATCCCTCGACCTCCATTGCCGACTACCTGAAAAAACTCGCAGGTATGGGCATCGAGGCCACCGAGGAGGAGATGTACACCACCGCCCTTGCCACCATCGATTACATCCGCACTCACTATCCCGAGGCACGCCGATTGTATATCCTCGGCACACCCTCGATGACTGCGGAGTTCGAGCGCGCAGGATTTTCTGCTACGGCTAACTCGGCTGACGATCGTCCCGATGTTGTTGTTGTGGCCTTCGACAAGACGCTCGAGTACGACCGCCTGTGCCGTGCTGCCTATTGGGTGCAGCAGGGTCTGCCTTACGTTGCCACCAACCCCGACCGTGTGTGCCCTACGGATCAGCCTACCGTGCTGGTCGATTGCGGCTCGATCTGCAAGTGCATCGAGCACGCTACGGGCCGTAAGCCCGACATCGTGCTGGGTAAGCCTGACCCCAATATGCTCACGGGTGTGCAGTCGCGCTATGGCGTGCGTGCCGACGAGGTGGCTATGGTGGGTGACCGCATCTATACCGACATCGAGATGGCCTTCAATGCAGGAGCTATGGGTGTGCTGGTACTCTCGGGAGAGACTACGCTGGAGGTGGCCGACGAGGCGCCGCGCCAGCCCGACCTTATCGCAGAGAACATTGCAGTGCTGGGCGAGTTGCTCGCACGAAGCAGAAGGTAACTTTTATTAAGACAATGGATTATTTATTTCTAATACTCGGCTTGGTGGTTCTCACCGTTGGAGCCGAACTTTTGACCAAAGGCTGTGTGGGTATGGCAGCCCGTTTTCGCGTACCCGAATTTATTGTAGGTCTGACGGTTATGGCCGTCGGCACCTCTATGCCCGAACTTACCGTCAGTGCTATGTCAGCCCTGAAGGGTAGCACCGACATGGCAATAGGCAATGTTACGGGTTCGAACCTATTCAACACACTCATCATCCTGGGTATCTGCGCTCTGGTGCGCCCGATGGTCTTTACGAAGGAGAATATCCGCCGCGATATACCCATCTGCATCGGCGCTTCGATGCTGTTGGTGCTCTTTGCTCTATATGTAGGTCAGGGTATCAGCCGTTGGCAGGGTGCCATTATGCTGGCTCTGTATGTGGCCGTTATCTGGTACTCTATCCGCTCGGCAAAGAAGGATGCTCCCGACCTGGATGCAGGCACTGACGATGGTCAGAGCTCGCAGACTTCGATGGGCTGGGGACGTGTTATCATCTACATCATTGTAGGCTTGGCAGGACTTATCTATGGTGGTAATACCTGTCTCGAGTCGGCTACCGCCATTGCTCGTGCGTGGGGCGTAAGCGAGGCCGTTATCGCCATTACTATCGTTGCCGCAGGAACATCACTCCCCGAGTTGGCGTCGAGTCTCTCGGCTATCGCCAACGGTAAGTTGTCTTTGGCACTGGGTAATGTTATCGGCTCTAATGTGGCCAATATCCTGTTGATTCTGGGTGCGAGTGGCCTTATCAAACCACTTACGCTGGGCGACATCTCGCCGCTCGATATATGGATGGTGCTGGGCTCGGCCGTGTTGCTGCTCATCTCGGCATTGGCTATCGGTCAGCGTCGTATCACTCGCGTTGAGGGTGCGTTATATTTGGCCATCTATGTGGGTTATGTGGTGTTGCTGATGAAGTAGTGAGGAAGAAAACCTAAAATTTAAATACTATGAAGGGGAAAATGATTTTTTCAAGCGTTGTACGCCTCGTAGCAGTGGCGGCAATTGCGACCCTTACCGCTTGTGGTGGTAAGTTGGACTCTTACATCTCGTCAGGCGAGGAGCTCTCTTTGCAGGAGGGCGTGAGCCTTGCTACGGGTGCCGATTATGAGAATTTTGTGTTGAAGGGTCAGGCAATGACCGCCGAGAATGGCGAGGCTGCCATCTTGTTCCACTCCGATGGCGAGTCGGGCTACGAGATCACGATCCGCAACGGTGCACAGGACGGCTCAATCAAGACGGGTAGTCTGCGCAGCGTGCGTAACCTCTACCGTTCGCTTGCCGCAGATGGCGAGTGGTTCGACTTTGAGCTTGCCGTGCGTGGCAAGAACGTGGCGGTGAAGGTCAATGGCGTGGATGTAGTATGCTACACCGAGCCTGAGAAGCCTTACCGCACAGAGGCTCACGCCACCAAACTTATCGGCAAGGGTAAGGTAGTTGTTAAGGGCGTTAAGGGCGACGTTCGCCTCCGCTCGTTGGCCGTTGAGGCATTGCCCGCTGATGCACGCAACGAGTCAGACCTTGTTATGCCCGCCGTTGACGAGCAGACCGACCACGTCATCCGCTTCCAGCAGCGCGACTTCCCCGTTATCGACTACCACGTACACCTCAAGGGTGGCCTGACGAAGGAGATGGCTCACGCCATGTCGATGAACTACGGTATCAACTACGGCGTTGCACCCAACGCTGGCGAGGGCGGTGTAGGCCGTATGCTGGCTGACGACGCCGAGGTGCGCGCATACTACGAGGAGGTGAAGAATCACCCCTTCCTGTTTGGTGTTCAGGGCGAGGGCCGCAAGTGGACTCAGACCTTCTCGCAGGAGGCTTTGGGAATCTTCGACTACCTCTTCACCGACGCTATGACCATCATCGACCACCAGAAGCGTAATGCCCGCATCTACCGTGCCGAGGAGGTTATCCGCGATGGCGTGACGATGGATCAGTATATGGAGCAGATTGTCGATCAGACCGTGAAGATTCTCACCAACGAGCCTGCCGACATCTTCGCCAACGCTACCTATATCCCCGACGATATGAATGCCGACTACGACAAGTACTGGACCGATGAGCGTGTAGATCGCGTGCTGGATGTACTGCAGAAGTATAACATCGCACTCGAGATCAGCGCACGCTATAAGATTCCCAGCCTCGATATCATTCGCAAGGCCAAGGAGCGCGGCATTAAGTTCACCTTCGGTACGAACAACGTCGATGCCAACTTCGGTCGTCTGGAGTATAGCCTGGAGGCAGTTGAGAAGTGTGGCCTCACGGTTGAGGATATGTGGTTCCCCACGATGAGTGTTCGCCGTGACCGCGAGCCCGTAATCTACAACCACTTCGATGCTTCGGGTAAGCGTGTAAAATAACAGACGATGACCTACACTTTCGATCATCCGCTCTTCCTGTGGCTTAACTTCGACGGCCCTGCGGCATTGGACTCTACGATGCTCGCCATCTCGACCCCTGCCGTGTGGTCGTGGCTCTACATCCTTATTCTATATATGGTGTGGAGGGGGTATGGCTGGCGTGGCGTGGTGCTCGTTGTGGTGGCTGCGGCTGCGGCTGTGGGATTGAGCGATATGATCTCGGGCATCTTCAAGCATACGGGACTGCTGAAAAACCTGTGGGCGGAGTTTCCCGCGCGCCTGCGACCTATGTACACCCCCGAACTGGAGGGTCTGGTGAGCAACGTGCTGCGTAAGGGAGGTCAGTATGGCACCGTATCGGGTCACGCCGCCACGATGACGGCTCTGGCCGTGATTGCCATACCCGCGATTGCCCGCCGCGGGTTCACCTGCCTGATGACGGTCGTTGTGGTGCTTGTCTGCTACTCGCGTATATATCTTGGCTATCACTTCCCCATGGATATTGCACTGGGCGTGGTGACGGGCCTTGTGTCGGGTGCGGTGGCGTTGCTGCTGTATCGCTGGGGAGTCCGTAGATGGATATCCAAAGTGTAGGGGGTAGGTTCTATAAAGGGTGCTTGACTTTTGGGTCAAGCACCTTTTTTCTTTTGTGGCGCAAAAAAATTTGTCTTTCTCGCAGGAAAATTGTAAATTTGAGAGTTAAACGACTTTTTGCATCCGAAGTTATGACCGAAACCACCTGCGGCAAGCCCCGCCACATCGAAGCCCCCTTTATCCGCAACATCGAGACCCTGCGCGATAACGAGATACGTCTTGTTATGCGTGACCGTCTGGAGCCTCACTCCGTCGAGTGCATCAATTGGAGTGACTATCCCTACGCCCCGCGCGTGAGCGTGCGCATAGCCCACTCGGACGATGCGCTGGCTCTGCTGTTTGAGGTTGAGGAGGAGCACCTGCGTGCCGTGACGCTCGACGAGAACGGCCCCGTGTGGGAGGATAGTTGTGTGGAGTTCTTTGTCGAAAATCCCGCCGGCGAGGGTTACTATAACTTCGAGATAAACTGCATCGGCACAGCCCTTGCCGCCCTGCGCCGTTCGCGCACCGATGCCGACCACTTCACGGTGGAGCAGATG
>JAFUOK010000078.1 GCA_017481925.1 Alistipes sp. | reverse complement strand
ATTTTATTTTGTACCTAATAGCCAATGACTTAAAAATGGACTAGTTCTAATTATATTACTAATTATCATACATATTCCAATTATTAGTAGTGATAATGATAGACCAATAAATAACTCTATCGCCATATTTGGATATTCAATTAAAAATGATCCTACCATTGGAATTGTCGGAATCAGGAAATAATGAAGCAGATATATATCTAGTGTTCTTTTGCCAATATATTGTAAATTCCTTCCAATAAATGTAGACTCTTTGACAGAATCTGCATAATGTCTAAAGAACCCATATATAATAAATATACCAGTGTAGGCGCAGCCTGTTTCAACTATTTCGTATATGATTTTATAAATGTTGTACGAGAAATCTTCTGTTTTGGGGAGAAGAATGTTGTATAAACAGTAGTTCCCGATTGTGAATAAAACAATTGCTGTCGCAACAATATATTTATTATCCAACATTTGCTCAAAATATTGTTTGAATTTGGATGCCAATAAACCAAATACAAAGAAATGAAAATATGAGAAAGTATAATGAAAACAAGTTATGCTACCCAATGTATTTAACGTAGGGTCGAGTTTCAAAGGTAGTCTTAAAATGTATAATGTTGATGCAATTATAATTGTAGTGTAGCAGAATATTTTAGAAGTGGAATTAGGATACTTGTGTGCTATAAATGAAATGGCATAATATATTAGAAACATTTCAAGTAAAACATATGTAAACCAATATCCAGCTTTGGCTGTGTCGAAAATATACCCAGATATATTTCCGTGACAAAATATTAGTCCAAAAACTGTTGCAGGTATGATTTGTATGCGCAACTTCTTGAGTACTAAATTTTTATTGGGGGGGGGTAATTTTGAATGCAATATAGCCGCTAATAAAAAAGAACAAAGGCATTCGGAATGATTGGAAAATTGAACCTAAAAATGTGGTGTGTTGCATTCCAAACATACTAAATGCTTCTATGTGGGCAAAAACAACTAAAATCATTGTAAAGCCACGTAGTGCATCAATGTATTCAATTCTTTTATTAGAACTATTGGTTAAAAGTTCCATAAATAATAATAAAAATTACTTCAAAAATTTCTATCGTTAAACTATTAACTTCTCACCCCAAACGGGGAGATGTACGCCTTTGCGGTTTGGTCTATGCTGGAATATTGTGTTTTTTGCCCTTACTATATATTCCATATTATAAAGTTGCTGGGTAGCAACCTCGCCCTTTCTTACTTTTGCTGTGTGTATCTTCTTTGGGAACTTTCCCATCGCAAGTGTATAAAAGTAAATGATACCATCACTTTGAGTATCCTTTTCCAACTCAAAGTCCCCTGCCTAGGCGTTGTACTCGTTAAAGCGCGTGTGGGTGAGGTTGTCAGCGTGTTTCTGCATCACCTCCAACGTAGCACGTCGCTCTTGCCGTAAGCTTGCGGCAATATGTCTTGTTCCTGAATATATCCGCTGGTTCCTCAATGCTCTGTGCCGACGTGAGCATCGGCACGAGCATAAGGAATAGGACTAAAAATTGAGTCATTGCTATTTCTTGATATTAGGCTGCTCTAGACCGTAGCCGTTGCGCTTATCCACGCGCTTAAGGATAAAGGCTACGATGATAGAGATAATGCCAAATACAGCGAAGATTGACATTGGGATAGTGTAGTCGTATGTCACGCCCTCCGCTGTCTCGATTGTAGCGTAATTCTGGATAACCTTGCCAATCATCACAGGTACCATCGACAAACCGATGTTCTGGATGTAGAAGATGATGGCATACGCCGAGCCGAGCTGCTTCATAGGGATAATCTTTGGCACCGATGGCCACATAGCTGATGGCACCAACGAGAATGCGATACCCAGCACAATCATAACAAGGATTGCAAACCACCATACGTTGAGAATTGGCAATGCAAACAACACGTGTACCAGCGTAAGCATAGCCGAACCGATAATCATCAGCGTAGCACCCTTACCCAAGCGGTCGTAGATAGAACCGAAGATTGGCGTAAGCAGGATTGTGCCGAATGGCAACATTGCGGGAATAAGACCCGCCAGCTCTGGCTCAACGCCATACTTGTAAATCATCAACTTTGTGGCGAACTTCAAGAATGGGAATACGCCCGAGTAGAACAATACGCAGAGGATGGCGATCAACCAGAAGCCTGTATTTGTGAAGATAACCTTCAGGTCGCTGAAGTGGAAACCCTCATCCTCACCTGTCGCTTGCTCTGTGGCTGCTACCGAAGCGTCGAGCTTCTTGTCCATTACACCATAAACCAGGTAAGCTACAAAACCGATGCAGAGCAGTGCTGCACCCAACAATACTGGAGCTGCCACGTCGCCCATAGCGTTAGCAAATGGAAGGCTGCACGCCAAGGCTGCCGCAGTTCCGATACGCGCCATAGCCACCTGCAAGCCCATCGCAAATGCGAGCTCGTGACCTGTAAACCACTTTGCGATAACCTTCGTTACGGTAATACCTGTAATCTCGGCACCCATACCGAAGATGGCAAAGCCCAATGCTGCAAGGATAACCTGCAAAGGATAACCGAAGAGAACGGTTGAACCGAAGTCGCCATCGAGGGCGTACCACTTGATGAGTGTACCAACGAGCATCAATCCGCTGCTCATCACACCTGTAAAGCGCACGCCGCACTTATCGAGGATGATACCTCCGAAGAAGAGCATCAAAAGGAATACATTGATGTAGCCATATGCTCCCGAGAAGAAGCCATACTCATCACTTGTCCAGCCCAGACCGCCCTCGGCAGGGGTCTTGGTCAGTAAATCCTCCAGCGGAGCCATCACATCGGTGATGAAGTAACCGCACATCATCGTGAACGATACGATGATAAGCGCCAGCCAGCGAGCTGCCGCCGAGTCGTTCAATCTTTTTGCCTGTGTCATAATTTATTTAAGTTTTGTTTGTAATTTAATCATTCGTGTAGTTCTTCAACGCCTCATACGCCGACATAATACCCAACTCACCCGCCTTTGAGAGGTCGAGGTAACCCTTGCGCGTATCCTTCATATATATCTGCACCAAGCCTCGGTTAAAGTATGCTTCGCCAAACGAAGGATTGAGCTCGATGGCTCGTGTGTAATCTTCATAAGCCTCGGGTAGCTGACCCGAAATAGCGTGCAGGTTTGCACGGTTGTAGTAGCTGTATGCAAAATCGGGGTAGAGCTTGATAGCCTTGTTGATATCCTCTATGGCATCGTCGTAGTTGTATATGCGCGAGCCTCTGTTCTGCAAGCGATTTGCAGGGTCGGAGTCTATGCTGATGCGCTGGTAGGAGTTGTCTATCGACGATATGAAATCAATCATTTCGGCGCGCGTTGTCGAACGGTTTATGTAGAGGAATGGGTTTGACGGATTGTGCGAAATGGCCTGCGTCAAGGTGTTTACCGCGCTGGTGTACTGCTTGATGAGTGACTGCGTAACACCACGCTGGAATAGCAGAGTCCAATCGTTCTCCTCCGAGCGAAGACGTGCGGCGATGTGCTTATCAAGAGCGATAAGTGAGTCGGGCGCAATGTTGCTCTCGCTGTTGGCGATTGTCAGTCGCTCATCGCCTATCTTCTGCTTGAAATCCACCATACGCTGTGCGTAGTAGAGCGAGCCGCGCGCAACCATAGCCGAATCTGCGTTCATTAACGTGAACTTATAGAGTGGCATCAGCTTGATATTGGTGTTCTGTGTAGTGGTGTTCTCCGTCACGTTGTCAAATGAGTTTCCCTTGAGCTTGGCGTCAAACGAGAGCAGTTTGTCGAACTTCTGCGTTGTGTCGGCATAGATAGAGTAGGTGCTATCGCTCAAACGTGATTTGTACTCCGCAATTTTGCGCTCCGCCACCTGACGGTCTTGTCGCGCCCCCTTCATATCGCCCATCAATGAGCGCAGGTAGCTGCGGTTGAGGTAGGCGTTGGCGAAGTCGGGATAGAGCTTTATGGCGTGTGAGTAGTCAGCAATAGCCTTCTCTACCTCTCCTGTCTGCGTATAGAGCCCTGCACGGTTGTAGTACACAAGCACATTGTTGGGCGAGTAGAGCGCCACGCGGTCATAATCCTCCAGAGCGCGGTTATAGTCGCCAATCTGTGAGCGCACAATGGCACGGTTGAAGTAAGTGAGCGAGTTTGTCGAGTCCAGCTCTATGACGTGGTCAAAATCGCTCAATGCCAACATCGGGCGCTTGGTGTCGGAATATACCAGTGCACGGTTGAAGAACGACAGAACATAAGTCGAGTCGTGCGAGATGGCTATGTTGAGGTCGTCCTCCGCCTCCTTGAAGCGTTTTTGCTGCATCAAGAGCATACTGCGGCGGTTGTAGCCGTTGGGGTCTTCGCGGTTGGTGCGGATGGCGGTGGTGAAGTTTTCGTAAGCCTGCAATGTGTCTTTCAGGTATAGATAACTCATACCTCGGTTGATATATACATCGGCAACCTTCTTTTCGTGGCGGATGAACATATCGAAATCCTCTATCGCCTCCTTGTACTGCTTGTTCAGCAGACGTGTCACTCCTCGGCTGTAATATGGGTTTGGCAGGTCGGGACGCAACTCTATCGCCTCGTGGAAATCCTGCAAAGCGTCGTCGTAATTGCCAAGTCGTGAGCGTGTTATGGCTCGGTATGTAAAGGCGTTGGTAAAGACGGGATTCTTCTCGATGGCGAGTGTGAAGTCAGCATCAGCACCCAGCAAATCGTCCATATTGTATTTGGCAATACCGCGCAGAAAATAACCCTCATAAGCATCACCGTCGAAGCGCAGCAACACGTTCAGTACACGGATAGCCTCCTGGTAGTCGTTGTTGGTCATCAACTTACGACCCATATTGAAGAAGTAATCCTTGTTATACTGCGTGCTGGCGCATAACGCCCAGAATGCGAGTGCGAGAGTTAAGAGTATTTTAAGTAACCTTTTCTGCATAGTTATTGCTTGCCTAAAGTGCGGCTTTAGCTCAAACGGTGAAACTCACTGATTTATTGCTGTTCATAACCGAAACGGCGCAGCTGGCGCTCGTTGTTGCGCCAATCCTCCTGCACTTTCACAAAGAGCTGCAAAAAGACCTTCTTCTGCAAGAAACGCTCCATATCCTCGCGCGCCTGCTGACCTACGCGCTTCAGGCGCTCACCCTTATGTCCGATGACAATGCCTTTCTGCGAAGTACGGGCAACGTAGATGGTTGCCGATATGCGGTCGATGTGAGGCTCCTCCTTGTAGGTATCAATCTCAATCTCGCAGCAGTAGGGTATCTCCTTGTCGTAGTTCAGGAGTATCTTCTCTCGGATAATCTCCGATGCGAAGAAACGCAGGGTCTTGTCCGTAAGTGTATCCTTGTCGTAGAATGGCTCGCCCTCGGGCAGACGCTCAAGTATAGCATCCAGCACACCGCCCATACCAATCTTCTCCTTTGCCGATACGGGGATGATGACAGCCTTGGGCAGACGCTCCTGCCACTCCGTAGCCAGCGCCTCCAGCTTGTCGGGCGTGGTGAGGTCAATCTTGTTGATGACAACGATTGTTGGTATCCCGCTACGGTTGATGCGCTCCACGATAGCCTCCTGGCGGTCGCTCTGCTCAACGGTGTCGGTGACGTAGAGTATCACATCGGCATCATCCACCGCGCCGTGAACAAAGTTCATCATCGACTCCTGCAATTTGTAGGCAGGCTTCAAGATACCTGGAGTGTCGGAATAGACAATCTGAAAGTCCTCGCTATTTACGATACCCATAATGCGGTGACGGGTGGTCTGTGCCTTTGATGTGATGATTGACAAACGCTCACCCACAAGGGCATTCATCAGCGTTGATTTACCCACGTTGGGGTTGCCTATAATGTTTACAAAACCTGACTTGTGCATTTCTTTACTATTTAACGTGCAAATATATAGATAAAAAAAGACCCGTGCAAGTGCCCGAGTCTAAAAGCTAATAATCTCTGATTATTATTTCTTTCTGCCGCCGCCAAAGACAATGCCGACAGAAAAGCCTAAATCAGCATCCTGGTAGTATTTTGGAACGACGTTTATGTATCCTGTAATACGCATACGGTTGAAGAATTCTATGCCCACGCGCGGCATAATATGGAAGTATTCTTCGTTTGGCTTTTTGTACCCCATACCGTCAGGATGCCAAACGGATATTCCCGAGCCTACACCAACAAAGGGCGAAACCCTTTTCGATTGCATAAAGTTGTAGTCGGCAACGATGTTGTAGTTCTCGTTGCTACCTCCTGCGACAGCAATTCCATCAATGCAGGCTCTTGCGCCTATGTCCCAGTGCGAGCGAAAGTTGTATCGAAGTTCGACGGCTCCCGAAGCAAAACCATTTAGTGTGCCGATATTTAACTCGCCCTCAAAGCGTCTGACAACTCGCGGATTTTGTTGTGCTGCTGCACTCGCCGCAATAGCCAAAAATGAAAGAATTATAATAAGCTGTTTCATCGTTTGTGAATTTTAGTCTGTTTGCATTTGTATCTATAAAACGCAACAAATAGTGTAATATTGTGCAATTTTGTTCCAATTAAGGCGCAATGCTACATATTGACCAATAATACTTTGCAATTTCACCCCCCCCCGCAAAATGTGAACATTTGGAACAAAAAAGTCTGCCAAATTTTAATTTGACAGACTTTCTGTTGGATTTATAACAACTCCTATCGGCGGAAACCACCGCGAGGCATACGAGGCATCTTCATATTGCCGCCCGCAACCATCTTCATCATCTTGCGAGTATCCTCAAACTGCTTCATCAAGCGGTTTACGTCAGCCATCGTTGTGCCCGAACCCTTGGCGATACGCTCACGACGACGTGCGTTGATAATCTCTGGGTTCTCGCGCTCGGCAGGGGTCATTGAGCCGATGATAGCCTCCACCTGCTTGAATGCGTCATCTGGAATATCCACATTCTTC
>JAFUOK010000077.1 GCA_017481925.1 Alistipes sp. | reverse complement strand
ATGATCTCGTCGTTGTTCAAAGCCTCGTTTACACGATCCCAAGACTTGAGCTGACGAGCCTTCTTGTGCGAGAGTGCCAAAGCACCGCTCTTGTCCTCAACTGACTCTACGTAAACCTCAACCTTGTCACCTACAGCCAGCTCGGGGTTGTAACGGAACTCAGTTGCCTGAATCATACCCTCGCTCTTGTAGCCGATGTTTACGGTTACCTCGCGCTTGTTGATCTCGCTAACGGTACCCTCTACAACCTCGCCAACAGCGATGTTAGACAAAGTCTTGTCATAAGCCTCAGAAACCTGCTCCTTGGTCTGACCGCCATAGAGATCCAAATCATTCTCAAACGCGTTCCAATCGAAACTCTCGTTTGCTACATTGTTCAATACTTCCATCGTGGAAAAATTTGTGCGATACAATCGCTCGTTAAATGGTTAATAATAAATGTTTTATGCCTGCGCTCGCGCCTTACGCGCGCGAAAGCGAGGACAAAGATACAGCAAAAAATGTAAAAATCAACATTTTACGCAATTTTTTTATGTCTATGATGCAGACTTCCATGTGGCGGCTATCGGCTGACGGATTATTTATCCGAAATCAGCGAACGTATCAAGGCCTTCACCTCCTCGGCTTTTTGCGGGAATGTCCCCTCGACTGCGGTAAACCCGTCGTACGATGACTTTGCTTCGTTTAGTGAGGTCTCTGGTAATCCCATAGCCTCGAGAAAGATATTTATTCGACGCATAAACTCCTCCTCAAACTCTTTATCGACAATGCCACGAACGCCTGCGGCAATCACCGTTTCGTAGAAGGGTTTGTAGTAGATAATTCCATCGGCGATATCTTGCCACAGCAACTTGCCGTAAGCGGGATCAGCGTATGGCGTTGCGCCATACGGGGTATCTTGAATATCCATTCCGAAGGGTTTGCATCCCAATATCTCAAATGCAGCATCCCATTTGCCATCTGCCACCAATGGCATGCGTCGCCCATCGAAGAGACGATATTCGGCCCAATTCAACATCACGATTTTTACCCTCTGCTCGCCAAAAAGATTCTTCAACCAACGGCCTTGGCGAAGGTAATCTCGTTTCGCAAATGCGGCATTCGTTGCGTGAGGTTGATTGGTGATAATAAGCGCCTTGCGTTTCCCTTTTAGGGGGCGCTGCTTGGCGTACATCTTGGCAAAGTTGGCTGCCATCGTCGAGTCGCGATAGTCGCAGGCGGGGCCATTGTATATATCAAGATACTCTTGGGCTGAATCTACATCCTCCCACGCAAAGTCGCAGTCGGTCAGTCCCAAAGTGATTTTTCGACGGCTGTCGCGGTTGATTTTATGTAATCCCTTGAGAAATTGCACGCGATTGTACTTCTCCCATAGTGGGTAAAAGACCTCTCCCTTGCGAAGATACGAGTAGAGCTCTTCGTTAAACTCGTTATCCGATAGCGAACGATTTTTTATGAGGCGGTTCACCTCGTCGGTTCGATTTACGCATCCCACCTCGGTATATACATATCCCACGCGTTCGATAAAGCGGGGATCGCCGAGAATATCCAAAATCAACTCATATTGCGTGGTGTCGCGGTGGTCGCGCTCGCCAATGACCACGATGTCGGACTGCTCGAATAGTCGGAAAATATAATCCAAAGGTTCTGTGCCTCTTTGGGTGGCACTTGCGACAAAATCTTTCACATCATGAGTTTGTGCCGATACGGATAAAATCGTAGCAACGGAGAGTAGAAATGTAAGAATTTTCATAGCATTCACAAAAATTAGGCAACAAAGTTAATAAAAAAATAGCCGTTGGCGGTTGATTATGTTATTTGTTGTTCGAGATTTAATATTTTTGTATCTTTGTTGGGTTGATGGCGTGGTCGATGGTCGGCGCGCCCTATGAGAGGAAAATTATAAAACGAAAATAGTATGAAAAAAAACCTTATTTTTATGGCTACTATGGCTTTGGCTCTTGGCAGTTGCTCACCTAATACGCCTGCGGGCGAAGGCTTTAATGGCACAAAGGGCGAGGTGAAACTCCTTACGCTCGACCCGGGCCACTTCCACGCTGCGCTGGTGCAGATGTATATGTACGACGAGGTCGATCCCACGGTTCATGTCTATGCCCCCGAGGGTGACGATGCACAGATGCACTTGGATCGCATCAAGATCTACAACGAGCGCTCGGAACGTCCCACATCGTGGAACGAAGTGCTCTACACGGGCGACGATTTTTTGGAGAAGATGATCGCGGAGAAGAAGGGCAACGTAGTGGTCTTGGCGGGTAATAACGGCAAGAAGACGGGCTACGTGAAGGCCGCCGTAGATGCAGGTATTAACGTGTTGTCGGATAAGCCGATGGCCATCGACCAGCAGAAGTTTGCAATGTTGGAGCAGACGCTTCAGGAGGCTCCCGCGAAGGGCTCGATGGTCTATGATATTATGACCGAGCGCTCGGAGATCAACAACGAACTTCAGCGTGTGCTGGTTGCCAATAAAGACCTCTTTGGCGAGATGGAGAAGGGTACGCCTGAGGACCCCGCCATCACCAAGGAGAGCGTACACCACTTCTTCAAGTATGTGTCGGGTCAGCCCCTGCGTCGTCCCGAGTGGTACTTCGATGTGGATCAGCAGGGTGAGGGTATTGTGGACGTTACGACGCACCTTGTAGATCTGGTACAGTGCACCGTTATGCCCGAGCAGGAGATCGACTACAAGAAGGATATCGAGTTCACCTCGGCACGCCGTTGGGCTACGCCTATTCCATCGGATAAGTACCGTCTGGTGACGGGTCAGGATGAGTATCCCGACTTCCTGTTGCCCGATGTGGTGAACGACACGTTGCAGGTATATTCCAATGGCGAGATGAACTACCGCTTGAATGGCGTTAATGTCCGCGTGAGCGTTGTCTGGAACTTTATGGCCGAGGTAGGTACCGAGGGTACGGGCGATACGCACTACTCGGTGGTGAAGGGCACGAAGGCAAATATCGAGATTCGTCAGGGTGCCGAGCAGGGTTATAAGCCTATGCTCTACGTCGTTAGCAAGATGAGCGACGATGCCGAGGCAGAGTCAACACTGCGCCGCACGCTGCGCTCGCTTTCGAACGAGTACCCCGGTTTGGACGTGAAGAAGACCGCCGATCACGAGTGGCAGGTGGTTATCCCCTCGGAGATTGTCAAGACTCACGAGCAACGTTTCAGCTCTGTTATGCAGGTATATCTCGACTACCTGAAGCAGGGTGAGATTCCTGCGTGGGAGCGTTCGCAGATGATCTCTAAATATTATACTACCACCAAGGCATTGTCCATCGCCAAAGAGTAAAAATTGCCTAACAAGGCTCTTTTGGCGTCTGGCTTGGCTTCAAGTTCCTCACATACGTTCAGTATGCTGCGGACTTTCAGCCTGCGACCAGCCTCAAAATAGCTCTTGTTATACAATTTTAAAAGAGATGGGGTTGTTCGACTATTGAGTCGAACAACCCCTTTTTCTTTATTTACTCAAAAGCCAAATGCTCCTCCAGCGTTTGACGCAGATGTTGTGTGTCGAGGTGGGTGTATATCTCGGTGGTGAGGATACTTTCGTGACCGAGCAACTCCTGTACCTGACGGATGCTTGCGCCACCCTCCAGCAGATGCGTTGCAAAGGAGTGACGGAAGGTGTGGGGGCTAATCTTCTTTGTTATGCCTGCACGCAGGCACGCCTGCTTGATGATGGTGAAGATCATCACACGCGTAAGTTTTCCTCCGCGATTATTCAGGAAGAGGGTATCCTCCTTGCGTCGTAGCTCCTTCCTTCTATCGAAGTATAGATTTATGCGCTCGCGTGCTACGCCCGAGATAGGTACCAGACGCTGCTTGTCACCCTTGCCCACCACGCGGATATGCCCCTCGCCAAAGAAGAGATCGCCCACACGCAGGTCGCACAACTCGCTCACACGCAGCCCACACGAATACAACACCTCCAGGATGGCACGGTCACGCAGCCCCTTTGTCGTGGAGTCATCTATCGAGGCGATGAGACGGTCGATCTCCTCCACCGTCAGGGTGTCGGGCAGCGGTCGTGAGGCTTTGGGCGCTTCGATCAACTCGGCGGGCGAGGCCTCCATCTTGCCCTCAAGCAAAAGGTAGTTATAGAAACTCTTTATGCTACTCAGTGCTCGCGCCTGCGAACTCTTCTCGCGCCCCAGGTCGTAGAGACGAACCATATATTTGCTGATCATCTCGGGCTCCACCTTGGTGGGTGGTATATCGTACATACGCAGAATGAAGTGTGCGAACTTCGCCAGATCGCTCATATATGAATCGACCGTATTCTCCGCGAGATGTTTCTCCAGACGCAGGTGTATGCGGTACGAGCGCGAAATTTCCATCCATTTTTTGGTGTTATCTGCCATATTCTTTCTAACTTTGTAGGGTGTTCTGTGCAACGCAAAATTACGAAAATTTTACATAATATGAAATACTCCGAACTCAATATTTCCACTATCGACGATCAGCAGGCCGAGATTCTGACGGCACTATTGTCGGACTATCCCTTCGACTCCTTCCTGCAGGATGAAGGCTCGCTCAAAGCCTATATCCTCTCCAATGACTACACGGCCTGCTCTGCCGATGTTGAGGCGTTGCTTGCAGAGCAGGGTGTGGAGTACACCATCGTGGATGTCGCCGAGCAGAACTGGAACCAGGAGTGGGAGAGCGCCTTTGATCCCGTGCGTGTTGAGGGTGAAAAGTCTATTCTTATCCGTGCCGCACACCACCAGGCACCCGAGGCTGGGGTTATAGATGTAGTGATTGCTCCGCGAATGTCTTTCGGCACGGGGCACCATGCTACTACGGCTCTGATGTCGCAGACCATAGCGCAGATGGGTGTTGAGGGCCTGCGAGGCTTGGATATGGGTTGCGGAACGGGCGTTCTGGCAATCGTTGCGCTGAAGTGTGGCGCACAGAGTATGGTGGGCGTAGATATTGACGATTGGGCGTGCGACAGTTGCCGTGACAGTATGGCGCTGAGTGGCGTAGAGATAGATGTGCGTTGTGGCTCGATGGATGTGGTTGCGGGCGAAAAGTTCGATTTCGTGCTGGCCAACATCAACCGCAATATCCTTGTGGGTATGATGCCTGCTTTTGCTGCGGCGCTCGATGTGGGCGGACGTCTGCTTATGAGTGGATTTTTAGTGGAGGATGTGCCCGTGATAGAGTCTGCGGCTGCAGAGCAGGGCTTTGTGGTTGAGCGCGTAAGTGAGCGCGAGGGGTGGATGGTTGTAGAGTGTAAAAAACAATAATATGGTAATACTTCCTTCAGCATATATGCCCTCGGTGGAGTATGTGGCACGTCTTTTGCGCGAGGAGTGCGTCATCGACCTGGGCGAGAACTATGTTAAGCGTTCGGAGCGCAATCGCGCCTCGATACTATCCGCCAATGGCGTTATGGCGCTCACCGTGCACGTCGAGAATGCCAACCGTCCGCGTCAAAGGATGCGAGATGTCAGGATCGACTACTCGAAGCGTTGGCAACATCAGCATTGGGTATCTATCCTTTCGGCCTATAAATCATCGCCTTACTTCGACCATTTTGCTGCCGATATAGAACCCTTCTACCGTCGAGAGTGGCGTTATCTGGTCGATTATAATATGGAGTACACCTCCACGTTGTTGCGCCTGCTGGGGGCGAAGTGCGAGGTGCGCACCTCGGAGCAGTATGTTGTGGCCACGGAGGAGGATCTCGATCTGCGTCCCAAAACAAAAGAGGGCTCGACATTTGTTGCCCAGCCCTATTTTCAGGTCTTTTCAGACCGTATGCCTTTTGCCGAGAATCTCTCGGTGTTGGATCTTCTCTTGTGTGAGGGAGTCGATGCTATCGACTCTGTGCTAATGCGTTGCCAATTGTGATTGTTGCGCTGTCCTGCTGCTCGCCAGCCTTCACGACTATCTGCGTGCGGCGTGTCATAGGCACCGCCTCCGACTCGTAGATGCAGGGTGCAACCTCCTTAAGCTCCACAGGCTCCTTGTTTACCGTCATCGTGGGAGCCTCCTCGAGTGATGAATATACCTTTACGCTCTGCATCGAGTCCTGACGTATGTTGCGACGCTTCTCTGTGATGTGCAGCGTGGGGCTCTGCTTGTTCCACAGCGCACGGTAGAGGTAGTAGGCATCTTTTTTGTCCTTATGGTCGAAGGTAATCAGTCCCGTACGAGATATGCCATCGTTATGGCGTACCGATCCGAACTCATACATATTATTGATCCATACACCCCAGAACTTTTCGTCCGTCTCCAGTATCTTGGCATAGCCCTCGTGCAGGGCGGTGTGCCACTGCTCGGGCAGCCAGCGCATATCAATCTGTCCTGATTGCAGGGGCTCCTTGGTCTGCTGATCAATAGAGCCGCCCTCGCCGTATGCTACGGCCGAGCAGAGGTGACTCCACTCTGCGTGTAGCTTGTCGCTCCACACCTTAACATCGTCAATCACGCCACGCTCCCAGCCCAGCGACTGCTGCCATACAATCAGGTCGGTGATAAAGTTGATGTCGCCATCCTGGTTGCTGCACGCCACCGTGGGACGAGTCGCATCCATCGACTTGGCCGTAGAGTTGAGCGTACGCACGTAGTCTATAACGTTGTCGCCACGCATCCAAATCAGAGAGTATATACCCCACATCACCACCGAGGGGTGGTTATAGTTTTGGGTGATAATCTCTCGCAGCTGCTGCAAGCCATTATCGCGGAACTTATCTGTCGCATAGTAGAATACGTCGCTCAGATAGGGTGCACGCGAGAACGGGGTATCAATCCACGCCAGCATACCCGTCTCGTCGCATCGGTCGTAGAGATACTGAGCGTGCGGTGCCGTCACCGAACGGATGGCGTTGGCGCCGATGTCGCGTATCTGCTCCAGGTCCTCCTCATAGTGACGTGTGCGTAAGGCACTGCCTATGGCGGCACGGTCGTGGTGCAGGGCTACGCCTCGCACGGCTATACGCTCGCCGTTGATTTTCAGCCCCTCGGCTGAGGCCTCAATACGGCGGAAGCCTGTGGTTACACTCACCTCATCCTCTTCGTGGGTACCTATGCCCACGGTTATGGTGTAGAGGTTGGGCTCGTTGGGGTACCATAGCAGAGGCTCCTCCAGCGTTATGGGTATGTTGATGGGCTTGCCGGCCTCAATGCGCCCCTTCACGTAGCGCGAGAGCACCACGTCGCCCGTCGGGGCACGCACCGTGAGTGCTAGATCGCACGCCTTCTCCGAGAGGGTAGTGACATAAACGGCTACGGTAGCCTCGACACTTGTGTCGGTGATGTTGTTCTGATGCACCAGGATACCGTCCGAACCGTAGTGCAGGGGCGATATTGTCGTAGCCTCGGTTACGATCAGCTCTACATCGCGATATATTCCGCCATAGAGATTCTCCTCCGATGATGTGGGCAACACATCGTTCTGGTAGGCGTTGCTCACCACCACAACGAGCGAATTATCTTTGCCGTATTCAAGGTGTTTCGTAATCTCAAACGTGAAGGCGGTCCATCCTCCGCGGTGCTCACCTACGTGGTGGCCATTGACGAAGAGGTCGGCTACGCTCTGCACGCCGTGGAACTTGATGAACAGACGCTTGCCTTGCCACTCTTCGGGTACGAAGATGTTGCGCGAGTAGTTGGCCGTGGTCTGGTGATATGATCCCTGACCTGCCAAGGCGTCGAGGTTCCAGGTGTGGGGGAGTGATATGCGGCGGGCATTGTCGCTGCTTGTGTCCAGTTTGTAGAAGAATTGCCAGTCGTCGTTGAGCGAGAATACTTCGCGGGCCTGGGCGGAGGCACAAATCAAAACTGATATGAGGGCAATTAAAATACGTTTCATAGGCTGAAAATTTATCTGTTTCGGTATGGATCGTGAGCCTTCAGCAGTCGCCGATAGCGCCCTGAAATGCTCCTTTGAGGAGGGCCGTAAGCCCGTGATAATCCATTTTACTAAATGCAAATATAGCAATTCTCAAAAAAATATGCTAACTTCGTGCGAAATTTCGTCCTCAGTGACGAACAAAATGGACAAAATAACCCAAAGTTTGTATGAATATATTTGATATTATAGTCTATCTGGCGCTGGCGTGGGCCGTATTCAACGGCTGGCGTCGCGGATTCCTGTTGCAGATGCTCTCGCTTGTGGCCGTTGTGGCGGCGCTCTACTTCGCTACGCAGTATGGTGCCGAACTGGAGACGATGCTCGGCATAGAGGTGGGCGTCAAGGGTGTGGCAGGATTTATAGTAATCTTCATCGCGGCTCTGTTGCTTATCTCCATTGCTGCGTATCTGCTTCGTGCCGTGTTCCGCTTTGCGGGGCTGGGTATTGCCGATGTGCTGCTGGGTATAGCCTTCTCGGTTGCGAAGGTGATGCTTATCGTGAGTGTTCTCTTCTCGTGGTTTGCATCTGTCAATAAGAATTATGAGTGGGCCTCAAAGCAGAAGGTTGAAGAGTCGCGCTGGTTTGCGCAGGTGAAGGGTATCACGGATAAGCTGACACCATATTTTGAGGATATTGCTGACAAATTGCTGGATTAGACTATGGACCATTTTACAGGCATCGTAGTACGCTCGACGGGCAGTTGGTACGAGGTGTTGCACGATGAAGAACGTTACCAGTGCCGCATCCGAGGAAAGTTACGCCTAAAGGGCGTGCGCTCGACCAATCCCGTGGTCGTGGGCGATGAGGTGCGTGTGGAGATGGATGAACAGGGGGGCTATGTCATCTCCTCAATTGAACAGCGTCGCAACTATATCATCCGCCGAGCCTCCAATCTCTCGAAGGAGTCGCATATCATAGCCGCCAATGTGGATCAGGCGTTGTTGGTCGCAACGCTCTTTTCGCCCGAGACGGCAACAGAGTTTATCGACCGTTTTCTGGTCACCTGCGAGGCATATAAAGTCCCCGTGACGATTCTCCTTGCAAAAATTGACTTGGCTCGCACGCGACCCGAGGCTGTGGAGGAGTTTCACGCGATATATGAGCGTGCCGGCTACCGCATCGTTGAGGTGTCGGCTACCGAGGGCGAGGGCGTAGAGGAGGTGAGAGAACTGCTGCGAGGCAAGACTACGCTGCTGTCGGGAAATTCGGGCGTAGGCAAATCGACACTTGTGGCGGCCGTGGAGCCGGGGCTGGATATTCGTACGGGCGAGATTTCGCAGAGCCACCATAAGGGCAAGCATACTACAACCTTCTCGACGATGTACCCCCTCTCGGAGGGAGGATATATAATTGATACTCCTGGCATTAAGGGCTTCGGATTGATTGATATTGAGGATGCCGAGCTGGCACACTACTTTCCCGAGATGATGCGCTACCTGCCCGATTGCCGATTCTATAACTGTTCTCATACCCACGAGCCGCATTGTGCCGTAGTGGAGGCTGTCGAGCGTGGCGAGATAGCCTACCCCCGATATGAGAGTTACCTGAAAATTATGGACGAAGATGACAAGTATCGCAAATAGATTGAAATCGCTCGCGGCCGACCGCGCGGCCGAATGGCTGGATGAGCGCACGGCCTATATGGAGAGTTTTCTTACCGAGGAGCGCAAGGAGGTGCTGCGTCGCACGCTTGCTTCGCGTACTCGTTATATGACTATCCTTACCGAAAATACCTTCCATCCGCAGAATGCATCGGCGCTGGTGCGTCACTGCGAGGCTTTTGGCGTGCAGGAGTTGCATACAGTTGAGACCCGTTGTAAGTTTAATCCCAACGTAAACATCGTGCGTGGCACGGATAAGTGGGTCGATAT
The DNA here is from genome assembly GCA_017481925.1 of Alistipes sp. Taxonomy (GTDB): domain Bacteria; phylum Bacteroidota; class Bacteroidia; order Bacteroidales; family Rikenellaceae; genus Alistipes. Next base: position 26,217 of record JAFUOK010000077.1, on the reverse strand, counting down.
TACACGTCACGACTCTACGGCCGATGCTATTGCGGCATTGAAGGGTGCGGGCTACCGTTTGGTTGCCACTACTCCTCACCGTGAGAGCTGCACACCCGAGACCTTCGACGTGGAGCGAGGACCCTTCTGCCTGGTCTTTGGTACGGAGCATGCAGGTGTCACGGACGAGATTATCGAGGCGGCGGATGAGTATCTGCGTATCCCGATGTGTGGCATGGTCGAGAGCCTGAATGTATCGGCTTCGGCGGCTATTTTGATTTATATGCTCTCGCAGCGTATGCGTCTCTCGCCCTCGATAGATTGGCATCTGAAGGAGGCGGACGAGCGCGAGATGCTGTTCCGCTGGGTGATGTCGTCGGTGCGTGATGCCGAGAGAATTTTAGAGAGGCAATTTCCTGAAAAGTAGTGATTATGAACGATATTCTTCGCAAACAATTTCTTCGTCACGTGGCGCAGACTTCGCCCTCGCCGCAACTAATCGAGGTGGCACGAGCCGAGGGAGTCTTTTTCTATACTCCCGAGGGCAAACCCTACTACGATCTGATTTCGGGCGTGTCGGTCAATAATGTCGGCCACGGCAATCGTGCCGTTGTGGAGGCTGTGCAGCGTCAGGTGGCTGATTATATGCATATTATGGTCTATGGCGAGATGGTTGAGCGTCCGCAGGTGGAGTATGCCCGTCTGTTGGCCGAGTGCCTGCCCCAGCCGTTGGATACGGTCTATTTCCTTAATTCGGGAGCCGAGGCCGTGGAGGGTGCTCTGAAACTTGCCAAGCGTTATACCGCCCGCACGGAAATGATCTCTATGCGGCGTGCCTACCACGGCTCTACACACGGCGCTATGAGTATGATGGGCGCACCCGAGGGGGAGGAGTGGAAGAATGCGTTTCGACCACTGTTGCCCGACACGAAGGCCATTCGCTTTAACTGCGAGGAGGATCTTAAGCAGATTACCACTCGTACGGCGTGCGTGCTTTGTGAGCCCGTGCAGGGTGAGGCAGGCGTAAGACCCCCCGAAGAGGGCTATTTGCAGGCTCTGCGCAAGCGTTGTGACGAGGTGGGTGCACTGCTTATCTTCGATGAGATACAGATGGGTATGGGTCGCTCGGGCGAGATGTTTGCTATGCAGCGATATGGCGTGACACCCGATATAGTCTGCCTTGCAAAGGCTTTTGGTGGCGGTATGCCTCTGGGAGCGTTTATCTCGAGTCAGAAGATTATGTCCACGCTGACGTTTGACCCCGTGCTGGGGCATATCACAACCTTTGGCGGTCATCCCGTATGCTGTGCGGCAGGTCTTGCGGCCATGCGCTACTTGATTGACAATAAAGTGGTTGAGGATGTGGAGCGCAAGGGCGCACTCTACGAGGAGCTCTTAAAGGATCACTCGGCTGTTAAGGAGATTCGCCGTAGCGGTCTGCTGCTGGCGGTGGAGTTGGGGCAGAGCGAGAAACTCTACAAGATTATGGATCTCTTTATCGAGGAGGGAATCCTGAGCGACTGGTTCCTCTACTGCGATACGGCTTTCCGCATTTCGCCGCCGCTCATTATCTCGGACGAGGAGATTCGCGACAGCGTGAGGATCATAAGAAGTTGTTTGGATAGATTGTAAATTAGGTATAACCAACTAAAACTTAAAGCTATGAGCGAGAGAAATCAGGGTGCCGTAATCACGGCAGGTGGAGTTTTGTCCATTGCATTGGTATGTTTTATCATCATTGCGTTCTTCCTCTTTGGTGTGCCACGATACAAGGTGTGGCAGCAGGAGATGAAGGGTCGTGCGGAGTTGGCGCAGGCAGAGCAGAATCGCCAAATCAAGATTGAGGAGGCAAAAGCTAACCTCGAGGCCGAGAAACTGAATGCACAGGCCGAGGTGGTACGAGCACAGGGTGCTGCCGAGGCTATCAAGATTGAGAACGGCTCGCTGACGCCGACCTACATCCAATACCTTTGGGTGCGACAGCAGAACTCTGCGGCAAATAAGGTTATCTACATTCCTACCGAAGCGGGACTGCCTATCCTGGAAGCCAAAGGCGAATAAAATCGTCTAACAAGACTCTTTTGGCGTCTGGCTTGCCCTCGAAATCCTCATTTGCGCCGAGCAAACTGCGGTTTCTCGGGCGGCGACCAGCCTCAAAATAGTTCTTGTTATACAATTTTAAGAAAAAAGCCTATCCACACGGATAGGCTTTTTTCTGTTATTTTCTTTTGTTACTCCTGCGAAAAACTCTTCAGCAGGGCAATCTCCTCGGCCCAGCGGCTCTCGTCGGGCGTCTCGAGTATGAGCGGGATATTGTCAAAGCGTGCATCGCGGGCAATGTAGCGGAATGGTGCGATGCCCAGATAACCCTCACCCATCGGCGAGTGGCGATCGACACGGCTACCCAGCGGCTTCATAGCATCATTGAGGTGCATACCGCGTAGATACTTAAATCCCACCTCACGCTCAAACTCGGCAAATACACGCTCGCAACCCTCCTCGGTCGATAGGTCGTAGCCTGCAGCGAACGAGTGGCAGGTGTCAAGGCATACGCCTACACGTGACTTATCCTCCACACGATCAATGATATAGGCCAGGTGCCAGAAGGCATAGCCAAGATTCGAACCTTGACCTGCGGTGTTTTCTATGACGGCCGTCACGCCCTCGGTCCGATCGAGTGCGATGTTGATCGATTCGGCCACCAGGGCGAGGCTCTGCTCCTCGGAGATCTTCTTTAAGTGGCTGCCCGGGTGGAAGTTCAGGCGGTCAAGACCCAGACGCTGGCAACGCTCCATCTCGTGCAGGAATGATGCGCGTGACTTCTCCAGTCCCTCTGCTTCGGGATGGCCGAGGTTTATTAGATAACTATCGTGTGGCAGAATCTGCTGTGGCGCATAGCCGCACTCCTCGCACGCCATGCGGAAAGCCTCGATCTGCGCCTCAGAGAGTGGGGGCGCGGCCCATTGGCGTTGGTTCTTGGTAAAGAGGGCAAAAGCCGTTGCTCCTATCTCTGCAGCATTACGCGGAGCGTTCTCTACGCCGCCCGATGCGCTCACGTGTGCACCAAAATACTTCATAATGCGAAATTGTTGATTAATTAGTCCTCTACAAATGTAACTATTTTTATTAAAAGTTGTAACTTTGTATTGTTATTTCAAAAGTAAAATCAAAAAAACAGCCTTATGAAGAGACTTTTTACTATATTGACACTCCTTGCTGCGTTGTCCGTAAGCGATGCGTATGCACAGTTTACCGTTGAGGATGAGACCAAGACCACATCTACGGGTAACGTGGAGCTGCAGAACCCTCTGCAGGATATGAATATCGCCACCGACTTCAGTAGCGAAGCACGTGCCAAGATGGAGCGTCAGCGTCTGCGCAAGGAGCGCAACTATGTGGAGGTGTCGCTCTCGTTGCAGGGCTCGATGACTTCGTATAACGATGCGTGGCTATCATCGTCGAAAGGTGGTAGCAATACAATGTCTATTCTGGGTACGTTCGGCCTGAAGCACACCTACACCAACAAACGTTTCTCGAACAACACGCAGGTCAATGCCCGCTACGGTTACAGCCGTCAGAACTACAAGACCGAGGAGGATGACTCGAAGGGTATATGGTTCAAGAATATCGACGAGTTCTGGGCGCAGATACAGCCCAAGTTGGCCGTGAACGACCGCTGGTCATACACCGCCCTGGCCAAGTTCCGCAGCCAGTTCTCAAACTCTTACAAGAGTGCTACCGAGCAGGAGGATGAGCACTTGAAGTCGGGCTTTATGGCTCCGGGTTATCTGGACTTCTCTGTGGGTATGGACTTTGCCAGCCCGAGCAAGAAGTTCCCTATCAAGATTTCGTTCTTCCCCCTCTCTGGTAATGCTATCATAGCCAAGAACTCGCAGGTCGAGGAAAACTTCCGTGGTCGTGGTAACACGAGCTGGTTCGGTATCGACATCGACAAGCACCTCTTCTTCACGGGTGGTTCGTCAGTGAAGTTTGAGTTTGCACGCACGTGGGGCAAGAACAACTGGCTCGGCTATAACGGTAACCTCTACTGCTACTATGGTTGGATCACCAATGTGAGCTCACTCTCGAAGATTCGCGACTACGAGGATTACCTCGAGGCTCACGACAAGTGGGTAGCCGATGGCAGTCCTGAGGGTCTGGAGCCTGCGGCAGTACCTCGTCACGAGATGTTGCATCCTACAGTTGATTGGCGTAACACGATCACGATCAAGGCATCGTCATATTTCCAGACACAGATTATGGTGGACCTCTACTACGATAAGGCGTTGAGCGATCAGGTGATGATCAAGTCGTTCATATCGTTGGGCTTGACCTACACGTTCAAGAATAAGTAGTCTCCCTCTCTCCGTAGGGTTGTGGTGCGTCGGCACGCAAATGGTACGCCGCTTGCTACGATTCTTAGGTTTTTTAATGAATATTTGATGTATAAGAATTCTAAACACGCTATTATATTTCCGCTGCTGCTTGCCGTAGGAGTGGTGCTGGGTATTCTGCTGGGTCAGTTTGTGGGGCGCAATCGTGCCGAGACACAGCTGCGGTCGATTGTCAGCCGCAGTGGTATGAATATGACCAACAAGATTATGCAGACAAGTATGCTCATCGAGCATCGCTTTGTCGATTCTATCTCTATGGACTCTTTGGCCGAGATGGTCATCCCGATGATGATGGAGAAGCTCGACCCCCACTCGGTCTATATCCCTGCGCGTGAGATGCAGCAATTAAACGAACCCCTTGAGGGCGAGTTCGATGGCGTGGGCATATCGTTCAATACTACCTCCGACACTATCGTCGTGCTGAGCGTTATCGCCAATGGCCCGAGTGCCAAGGCGGGCGTTGTAGCTGGCGACCGCATCATCGAGATTAACGATACGTTGGTCGCTGGTGTGGGTATGCCGCAGAACGAAATTGTCAAGCGTCTGCGTGGTAAGCGTGGCTCGGAGGTCAAACTTTCGCTTAAGCGTCAGGGTATCGACGATCTGGTCGATGTACAGGTGGTGCGTGATGCCATACCTATCAAGAGCATCGAATCATCGTTTATGCTAACCGACGATATTGGCTTTATCCGCCTCTCGCAGTTTGCCCGTACATCCTACACTGAGCTGTTGGCAGCCCTGGCGGAGCTCAGAGCGGAGGGTATGAAGCGCCTGATATTCGATTTGCGTGATAACTCGGGCGGTTTCCTCGATCAGGCTATTATGATTGCCAACGAGTTCCTGCCCGCCGGTAAACTCATTGTCTATACCGAGGATCGCGAGCGTAAGCAGACACGCGAGTACAGCGACGGCAGTGGCACTTCGACTGATTTGGCATTGGTGGTTCTGATTGACGAGGGTAGTGCTTCGTCATCGGAGATTCTGGCGGGAGCGGTTCAGGATAACGACCGTGGTACGATTGTGGGACGCCGTTCGTTCGGCAAGGGCCTGGTGCAGAGTCAGATTCCCTATCCCGATGGCTCGGCCCTGCGCCTGACTATTGCACGTTACTTCACACCCACGGGTCGCTCTATACAGAAGCCCTATACCAACGGCAATGACGAGGAGTATGATATGGACCTTGTGCGCCGCTACAACAACAACGAATTCTTCTCGGCCGACAGCATCCACTTTGCCGACTCTCTGAAGTTCACCACTCCGAAGGGTAAGGTGGTATATGGCGGTGGCGGTATTATGCCCGATGTCTTTGTGCCGATGGATACTACGGATATGACACGCTACTACATCGAGGTTACGGGTCGCAATATCCTCTACCGCTATACGCTGGAGTATGCCGACCGTCACCGTGAGGCTATCAATTCAGTGCGTACGATGGAGGAGTTGCAGGCGTTGCTGGATGGCGATAAGACACTCTTCGAGGACTTTGTGCAGTATGCTGCACGTCAGGGCGTGAAACCCGTCAGGAGCGATATAGCCCGCTCGCGCAAGATTATGGAGGCGCAGCTGCGTGCATACATAGGTCGCAATACGGCCCTCGAGGACGATGGCTTCTACTACAACATCTATCCCATTGACGAGGTGTTGCTTCGCTCGGTGGAGATCTTACAGCAGATGCCTATGCCCGAACATGAGGAGGGTGAGCCGATGATTAGCCGTGAGTTGCCCGAGATGGTGATTAAAATTCAGAAGTAGATATGATAAAGAAGATTATAGGTATTATCCTCTCGCTTGCCGTGGTGGCCGTTATGGTCTTTGCCTTGCTGGGTGCGGGTACATATCAGTCAATGCTGCCCGACGACCTGTTCTCGGCCGAGAGCGCGGAGACGGTTGTGGAGAGTGCGGCTGAGAGCGCAGAGCCTGTGGTAGAATAACGTAAACAACTATAATTATGAAGAGACTGTTTTTGACTTTTGTGGCCCTTGTGGCTGTGGCGGCCGTATTTGCGGCTGATCCTCCACGTGTGAAGACCAAGTGTGGCCCTTGGGTGGTTGGTGTGACCGACACGGAGATGACCGTGGTGTGGACCTCTACGGATCGTTGTATGGGTTGGGTGGAGATTGCACCCGACGATGGTACATCGTTCTATGCCGAGGAGCGTCCCCGCTACGACGAGGACTTTATGGGTCGTCACGTGGTATCCGATGTGCATCACGTGCGTATTACGGGCCTCAAGCCTGGCACTACATACCGCTACCGCATCTATCAGCAGGGCGTGGATGATAGTGGCCATAACCCCGTGCCGAGCGGTTATATCAGCGCCAGCGATGTCTATTCGCGTGCGCCGTATGCTATCCGCACGATGGACTTTAAGAAGGAGGATTGCACATTCACGATGATTAACGATATCCACGGCCGCGACTCTATGATGCTGGCCCTGACCAAAGATATACGCAGCGAGAAGCCCGACTTCGTGGTCTTCAATGGCGATATGGTGAGCTTTATGGGTTCGACCGAGGATATTGAGAAGGGTTTTATGACACGCGCTACGGAGACCTTTGCCACGGACTTTCCGTTGGTATATGTGCGTGGTAATCACGAGACGCGTGGCCCCGGCTTTAGCGAGTATCTTAACCTTTTCCCATCGCCAACCAATACTCCTTACTTTATGTTCCGCGAGGGCCCTGTGGCATTCGTGGTGTTGGATAGTGGCGAGGATAAGCCCGACAGCGATATAGAGTACGGTGGCACGGCGGCCTATGACGCCTACCGCGAGGCTATGGCGGCGTGGCTCAAGGAGGCTATACAGAGCGAGGAGTTCCGCTCGGCACCTGTGAAGATTGCTCTGCTACATATCCCCTTTGCCAAGGGTACGGGCTGGTATGGTAATAATGAGTTGAAGCGTCTGTTGCTGCCCCTGCTGAATGAGTCGGGCGTGGATGTGATGCTCAGCGGTCATAACCACCGTTACAGCTATCTGGAGAAGGGTGATGCTGATAATGAGTTCCCCATCCTGGTAAACTCAAACAACGATCGCGTGAAGGTGCGTGCCACCAAGGAGGAGATCGTAATGGAGGTGCTGGATGCTACGGGTAAGTTGTTGCACAAGCATACTGTAAAGGTGCAGTAGGTAGCCGCCTAATACGCCTCTTTCGTTGTCTGGCTTGCCCTCGAAATCCTCACATACGCCTCAGTATGCTGCGGTTTCTTGGACTGCGACCAGCCCCAAAATAGACGTATTATACAACTACCGTATGTAAGTATAGGTTTTGTGTAGATAGTAATGAAAATAGGTCGCCCCGTAGGGTGACCTATTTTTGTGTTAATATAGGTGTAATAGGTGTTATAAGTGTTATAAGTGTTATAACCGAGCCTATGCCTATTGCACCTATTACACTTATTACACTTATCCCGCCTATTCTGCATTACGCAGTTACACCGTTACAGTGTCACAAGGGGTGTAACTACTGTAACGGTGTAACGCTATGCAAAACAAAAATTCCTACTTCCCAAATACCGACAAGGGTATCTTTGCCAGGTGGATAGAGGCATTCTTTGAGTCGTGCATCGAGTAGTACGACACCCACAACTCATCGCCCACAACCACGAAGCCGGGATAGCTTGTATCTCCTCCTGAGGGCAAAATCACCGTCTGCTCAAACTTGCCATCCTTTGTGCCGACAAAGAGTGAGGTCTTGGCGTCATAGCCCAACAGTGTGCGACCGCCTGCCACGATATGCTCATCATCCAGCACGATAAAGTCGGGACCACCGAGGAACGTACCCATCTTCTTCCACTCCCACTCGGTGTAGGGTGCTGCACTCACGCCCCACATACACTCTCTATCGCCCTGCTCACGGCGAACCATAATAGCCATACGGCCATCGTTGAGGAAGCGTATGGTAGCCTCGTTGGGGAAGTTGTCGATGTTGAACGAGGTGATGTGCTTATAGTTGATGCCATCCGTAGTGGAGTAGAGGTAGAGCGGTGTCTGTCCCTGCTCGTTGCGGCCATAACTTACCGAGTAGCCCACGCCTCCGTGCCACGTCACACGCCACAGCCAGTCGCGCTCGGTGCGGTACTTCGGGTCCACATTCACGGGCTGCGGCTCGGTGAATGTGCGACCGTCGCTTGAGAACATCACGTGGGGCTGACTACCCACCAACTCCTTATTTCTATATATAGAGCCTCCGATGATTACCATCAGACGGCCGTCGGGCGTTATGGAAAACTTAGGGTCACGCAGGTCGTAGCCCTCCTTGCCGATGGCTGGCAGAGCCTCCCACTTCTGACCATCCTTCGAGTGGAGGATACGAATCTTACCCTCGGCATTGCCTCGGCTGTCGAAGATGTGGGTCTCGCCCTCGCGGAAGGTGATGTAGTACTCGCCCTTGAATTTCTCGATCGAGGTGAAGGCATTGTGCATGCCGTTGTCCCAGATTTTCTCCGCCGAATAGGAGATTTGCTGTGCTTTCGACCAAAATGTGGTCGAAAGTGTCATAAAGCAGATTAAAAGAATACGTTTCATAAGGTTGTTATAATTTTTAAGTTTAATGTGCCAATTTGCAATAAATATATACAAAGATACTATTTTTTGCCGAATAATCTATATCATTGGGCGTAAGATGCTACAATTTTCAAGCCTATAATTATGCAAGCAGATTCTGCATATTGAGGGTAAATGTGGAATAAGTATGCAGAAAATTGTGATTTTTATTTATAAAACGCTTGTGTTATTAATAATTTTTACTAATTTTGCAACATAATTAATTAATAAACTCATACGATTATGAACACGACAGTTAAAGAGTACGTCGAGCAATTTATGGCTGACGTGGTGGCAAAGAACCCCAATGAGCCCGAGTTTCATCAGGCCGTACGTGAGGTTGTTGAGAGCGTAGCTCCCTATGTATTGGAGAATCCCCAACTCGTTAAGATGAAGGTGTTGGAGCGCATCACTGAGCCTGAGCGTGTCATAATGTTCCGAGTTCCGTGGGTGGCCGACAATGGCGAGATTATGATCAATAAGGGCTACCGCGTGCAGATGAATAGCGCTATCGGCCCCTACAAGGGCGGTATCCGTTTCCACGCAAGTGTGAACCTGAGCATTTTGAAGTTCCTGGCCTTTGAGCAGACCTTCAAGAACTCACTCACTACACTGCCTATGGGAGGCGGTAAGGGTGGCTCGGACTTCAACCCCAAGGGTAAGTCTGATATGGAGATTATGCGCTTCTGCCAGAGTTTCGTTACCGAGTTGTATCGTCATATTGGTCCCGACACCGACGTGCCCGCAGGTGATATTGGTGTAGGTGGCCGTGAGGTGGGCTATATGTTCGGTCAGTACAAGCGTCTGCAGAACGAGTTTACGGGTACGTTTACAGGTAAGGGTATCACCTTCGGTGGCTCTATCAAGCGTCCCGAGGCTACGGGCTATGGTGCTTGCTACTTTGGTCAGGCTATGTTGGCTACCAAGGGTGATTCGTATGCCGGCAAGGTGGTTGCTATTTCGGGTTCGGGTAATGTGGCGCAGTATGCAGCCGAGAAGGCTCTCTCGCTGGGTGCAAAGGTTGTGACGATGTCCGACTCTAACGGCTATATCTACGATCCCGATGGTATCGACGAGGATAAGTTACAGTATATCTTTGAGTTGAAGAATATGCTTCGTGGCCGCATCCGCGAGTATGCCGTGAAGTATCCTTCGGCACAGTACTTCGAGGGCGAGCGTCCCTGGAGCGTGAAGTGCGATATCGCTATGCCTTGTGCTACGCAGAACGAGCTCAATGGCGAGCAGGCTGCTATGCTGGTGGCTAATGGCTGTAAGTGCGTTGTCGAGGGTGCTAATATGCCCTCTACGCCCGAGGCTATCGAGTGCTTCCAGAAGGCAAAGATTCTCTACTCGCCCGGTAAGGCGTCGAACGCTGGTGGCGTGGCTACCTCAGGCCTTGAGATGACGCAGAACTCTATGCGTCTGAAGTGGAGCGGCGAGGAGGTAGATGCCAAGTTGCAGGAGATTATGAAGAAGATTCACGCCGTATGCGTGCAGTACGGTACCGAGGATGATGGCTACGTGAACTACGTGAAGGGTGCCAACATCGCAGGTTTTATGACCGTTGCGGAGGCTATGCTGGCGCAGGGTATCGTATAACACCGTGTAGATAGGTTAGGTTAAACTATAGGACGTAAGTATTTGGGTCGGCGCTGTTGCTTTGGCGCCGTAGGATGGGATTGCCGATGGTTATAAGGCAGTCCCATTCTTTTTAATTCAAAATTACAATTACACAATTACAGAAATTACAGGGGTGTAATAAGTGTAATTAGTGTAATAGGTGTAATAAGTGTAATGGGCATAGGCAAGGGTATTACACCTATAACACTTATATCACCTATAACACTTATGGCACCTATCGCATTTTGCATTCTGTATTTTGCATTTTGAATTCTCTTCGGTATCTTTGGGGAAAATTCCTCGACTATGAAGCAGAGTTGGAAACCCGGAACAATGATATACCCCTTGCCTGCCGTGCTGGTGAGCTGCGGCGATGGCGACGAGCAGAACCTCTTTACCGTGGCGTGGACGGGCACAGCGTGCACCAACCCGCCGATGTGCTACATCTCGGTGCGACCCGAACGCCATTCGTACGACATAATCAAACGCACGGGCGAGTTTGTTATCAACCTCACTACCACCTCTTTGGCTCGCGCAACCGACTGGTGTGGCGTGCGTTCGGGCAGGGACTACGACAAGTTCAGCGAGATGGGCTTAACACCCATTCCCGCCGCTGTGGTTAAGGCCCCCGCATTGGAGGAGTCGCCCATATCCATTGAGTGCCGTGTGCGGCAAATCATCCCTTTGGGTTCGCACGATATGTTCCTGGCTGATGTGGTGAATGTCCTCGTTGATGAGCAGTGGATTGACCCCGAAACGGGACGTCTTGACCTTGAGAGAGCCGAACCTATAGTCTATTCTCACGGCGAGTATTTCTCGCTGGGTAAGGTGATAGGCCACTTTGGGTGGTCGGTGCGCAAGAAATCCCGCAAAGGCAAAAAGCGTTAGCAGAGAGCGTTTTCGGCCGTATATTCGAACGCCTAAAGTTTGCTTAAAAGGCAATTTTTCCGTATATTTGCGACAATATATACCCTTACGGGTCGTTTTTGAGGTGATAAGGCCTCGGCAACGAGTGTGCTTGTAGGTGATATATAGTTGAATAATAGATAATTATGATAGTTCGCAATATGAAAAAAATCTCAATTCTTTTATTTGCCCTTGTGGCCGCTTGTTCGGTGGCTATGGCGCAGAGTCAGCAGGAGTTGCTGGAGGCATACCGTAATGGTACGCTCACGCAGGCACAGATCAGCAAGGCTCGCAGTACTACGGATGTGCGTCGCACACGTCAGAGCAACGCGACAACCACCGCTTCGCAGGCTCAGCAGACCGAGACCACGAATCAGGGCGACTGGCAGAACGGATACTACATCAATGGCCGTTATGTGCCGGGTATCCAATATACCCTCGGCGAGGATGGTACCTTCCGCTTCAATACAAACGACCCCCGTTATAAGATTCTTACCAATCAGGCACGTGACTTCGATCCCCGTCGTGGTCGCAGTGAGGTGGCTACCGAGGAGCGTCAGCGCGATTCATTGCTTCGCCTGATGCCTGAGTTGCGTGGAATGTTGAACGAGACGACCAAGACCTTGAAGATCTTCGGTCAGGATATGTTCAGCAATTCGCAGATGACATTTGAGCCCAACCTCAATATCGCAACCCCCGAGAACTATGTTCTGGGAGCAGGTGATGAGATTATTGTCGATGTGTGGGGCAACTCGCAGATGACACACCAGACTACGGTTACACCCGATGGCCGTGTGGTTATCCCCGATGTAGGTCCCGTGACCGTTGCAGGCCTTACCATCTCGGAGGCGACCAAGCGTATGCGTGGTGCTCTGGGCACGATCTACGAGGGACTGTACGATGGTACTGTGCAGATGAGCCTTACGCTGAGCGGTATCCGCAGCATCCAGGTCAATGTGATGGGTGAGGTAGGCGTTGCAGGCACATATACTCTCCCCTCGCTGGCTACACTCTTCCACGCCCTCTACGTAGCGGGTGGTGTGAATGAGATCGGTACACTGCGTAGCATCAAGCTCTATCGTGGTGGCAAGCTCTTCTCGGAGGTGGATGTTTACGACTATATTCTGCGTGGCAAGAGTGAGGGCGACGTGGCATTGCGTGATGGCGATTTGATCTCAGTGTCAGCCTATGGCAAGCTGGTCGAGGTGTCGGGAGAGGTTCGTCGTCCGATGTTCTATGAGATGCGCACGGGTGAGACTGTTGCCGACTTGATCGGCTACGCGGGTGAGTTCACCAACGATGCAAATCGCAATATGGTCAGCGTAACACGCCGTCAGGGCGGAGCATATAAGTCATTCACCGTGGCTGGTGGCGAGCTGGATCGCTTTGCGCTGGAGGATGGCGATGTGGTATCGGTTGCAGGTAGCATTGACCGCCACGAGAACCGTGTCGAGGTGATGGGTGCCGTATATCGTGAGGGTTACTACGCTATCGACGACAATGTGAAGACCGTAAAGCAACTTATCGCACGCGCCGATGGTCTGCGTGAGGATGCCTTTATGGCACGTGCCGTTCTTTACCGCGAGAAGCCTGACTGGACTATGGAGGCCAAGGCTATCGACCTCTCTGCTCTTATGGCAGGCCGTGTGGCTGATGTGCCGTTGCGTGCAAATGATTTGCTGGTTGTGGCGTCGGTTAAGGAGATGCAGGAGGAGTACTCGGTTACAATCTTCGGTTCGGTGGCTCGTCCCGATACATACCCCTATGCCGATAAGATGACTATCGAGGATCTGGTTGTAGCCTCTGGCGGATTGCTGGAGTCGGCATCTACGGCTAATGTTACCGTTACACGTCGCATAAAGGATCCCAAGAGTATGCAGATCAGCGAGACGCTGTTCGAGACCTTCACGGTGGAGATTGATAATGACCTTAAGGTAGATGGCTCTAATTTCGAGTTGCAGCCCTTTGATCAGGTCTATATTCGCCGTTCGCCCGTCTATATCACGCAGAGCAGTGTTACAGTACAGGGCGAGGTGGCCTTTGCAGGTAATTACCCCCTGGCACGCCGCAATATGCGACTCTCGGAGATCATCTCGGCTGCAGGTGGCACCAACTCCGGAGCATTTATCGAGGGTGCCTATCTGTTGCGTCGTATGACTGCCGAGGAGCGTCAGCAGAGCGAGTCATTGCAGGATATGATTGACAAACAGGCAGGTTCAGAGCGTGACTCACTGAGTATGGTTGGTATGGAGTTGCAGGATGTATATACCGTAGGTATTGACCTTGCCGCAGCCCTGGAGCGTCCCGGCTCGGATGCCGATGTGGTGCTGCGTGATGGCGACCAGATTGTTATTCCGGAGTATAACGGTACCGTACGTGTGATGGGAGCGGTGATGTATCCCAATTCGGTAACCTATAAGGAGGGTAAGAACCTGAAGTACTATGCCAAGTCAGCCGGAGGTTTTGATAACCGTGCAAGAAAGAATCGAGCATTTGTAATCTATATGAACGGTATGGTTGATTCGGGAATGTCGGCAAAGGTACGACCTGGTAGTATTATCATTATCCCGAGCAAGATGGCCAAGGAGCCTATCAACTGGGCACAGCTGGTTCAGATGCTCTCATCTACGGCATCAATGGGTGCAGTGGTTATTTCGGCTATTAATCTTGCTACTAAATAGTTGTGGTTATGGATCAGATGCAGAATCAATATACAAACCTGCCCGAGGAGCAGGAGATCGACCTTGTGGAGTTGATCCAGCGTATGTGGGTCAATCGCTGGCTTATTGTCAAGGTTACGGCGGTCTTTATGGTGCTGGGAGTGCTCGTGGCTCTCTTTAGCCCCAAGGTCTTTACCGCATCGTGCGATGTGGTGCCGCAAACGTCCAAATCGGGTGCTTCATCAAGTATGAGTTCGCTGGCGGCGTTGGCGGGTATCAACCTTAACGCAGTTCAGAGTGCCGAGAGTCTTTCGCCCGAGGTATATGAGAATATCATGGGTAGTACAACGTTCCGTAAGGAGTTGATGCAGACTATGATTGATTTTGAGGAGGTTGGTCATCCCGTAAGTTTCTTTGACTACTATACATCGGAGGAGTATAATAAGCCGAGTGTCTTCTCGTATATTAAGAAGTATACCATCGGTCTGCCCTTTACTATCCTCAATGCCATTCGTGGTGAGCAGCCCGAGCCCGATTATAGCGGTGTAGGAGGCGATAGCAATGCAATCGAGACTATCTCAAAGGATGAGTATGATGCTATGCAGATTCTTGGCGAGAGCATCGGCATCTCGCTCGATGACAAAAAAGGTTATGTAACCATTACCGCCAATATGCCCGAGGCTGTTGCTGCGGCACAGATGGCGCAGGCAACCCTTACGTTGTTGCAGCGCTATATTACCGAGTTTAAGATTGAGAAGGTGCAGTCAAATCTTGACTTTGTGCAGGAGCGTTTCGATGAGGCAAAGCGTAATTTTGAGGATGTCCAGGCACGTCGTGCCCGCCTGCGCGATGCCAATATGAACACTACTCGTTATGCTGCCCGTACGGAGATGGAGCGTCTGGATGCAGAATATACTCTGGCACAGGGTGTTTACACTTCACTTGCGCAGCAGGTTGAACAGGCCAAGATCTCGGTTAAGGAGACCACTCCTATTCTGACCGTTATCAAGCCCGTTACGGTACCTTATAAGAAGAGTAAGCCTCAGCGAGCAATGATTCTCTTTGCCTTTACATTCCTCGGTGCTGTTGCCGGTATGGGTTGTGTATTGCTTGTTCCCGCTGTGGCGGAGATCGTGGGTTCGGAGCGCATGAAGCGCATTGTGAAGGAGCTCCCCGCAAAGAGTGATGTAGAGTAAAATCAATCCCTAAAATATACTATTATGGCAGATGTTGTATATTCGGTAGTATTGCCGATATTAATTGCAGCTATTGTTGTATCTGCAGTCCACCCCAAACTGGTGAAGATCGCCAAACTGAAGAACATTGTCGATAATCCCAATGCCCGTAAGCTCAACAAGGTACCCATCCCTGTGCTGGGCGGTGTGGGTGTGTTTATCGGTCTAATGTTCAGCCTCAGTGTTGCTGGATACTACATTCCCGAAATGAGCATACAGTTCGAGCTTATCATCGCCATGCTTATTATGCTCTATACGGGCGTGGGTGACGACATCCTGAATCTCTCGCCGCGCTTGCGCTTTGGCTTGCAGATATTCACCGTCTGCCTGATGATGTTCCTGGGTGGTATCTATATCGACGACTTCCACGGCTTGTGGGGCATATATAAGTTGCCTACGGTTGTTGCCATTGCGCTTACGCTGGTTTCGTGCGTGGGTATTATCAACTCCATCAACCTTATCGATGGTGTGGATGGCCTCTGCTCGGGCTATGGTATGTTTGCTGCGATTATGTTCGCCGTCTGCTTCCAGCGTATGGGCGATGTGTCGTATGCTGTGCTTGCATACTCTGTCTTTGGAGCACTCATTCCCTTTATGCTGCATAATATGTTCGGTCACCGCTATAAGATGTTTATGGGCGATGGCGGCTCATTGGTGCTTGGCTTTATTTGCTCGCTCTTTGTGATGCGTGTTATCCAGTCGGGCTACGATGTGGTTACGGGCTCTACGATCAGCTTCACGTTGGCTGTATTGGCTGTGCCCGTGTTCGATACTCTGCGAGTTATGACTGCCCGTATATTGCAGCGTCGCTCGCCCTTTAGTCCCGATAAGACTCACCTCCACCATATGTTTATTGCCTTGGGTTTCAGCCACGTCATTACGGCGTTGAATGTCATCTTCCTCAATGGCCTGGTCGTTGTCGCTTGGCATATGTGCAATGTCTTTGACTGTAGCCCCGAGGTGCAGCTGTATGTCACAATAGCATCGGGTTTGCTGGCTACCACAGGTTTGTACTATGGTGTTGAGTGGATTCGCAACCATTGTCCTGCGACCTATGCCTCGATGCAGGCCTTTGTCGCAAAACATAGTATTCATCGTACGGGTGTCCTGCTGAAGATTCAGCGTATGCTCGACGGAAAGAAGTTTTTAGGTTAGTAAGAGAATATGCCCAATATTTCAGAACGTGCGATCCGTATGCCGGCATCGCCTATTAGAAAGTTGGTACCCTTGGCTGACGCAGCCAAGCGTCGTGGCGTGAAGGTCTATCATCTCAATATCGGTCAGCCCGACCTGCCTACGCCGCAGGAGGGTCTGGATGCGCTCAAGACCATTGACCGCACACTGTTGGAGTATAGCCCCAGCGACGGATTCCTGTCGTTAAGAGAGAAGTTGGTTGGCTACTACGACCAATATCAGATAAAACTCTCTGCAGACGATATTATCATCACCACGGGAGGCTCGGAGGCCGTGCTGTTTGCCTTTATGTCGTGCCTTAACCCTGGTGACGAGATCATTGTCCCCGAACCCGCCTACGCCAACTATATGGCCTTTGCTATCTCGGCAGGAGCCGTTATCCGCACCGTCTCGACCTCTATCGAGGAGGGTTTCTCGTTGCCCAAGGTTGAGCAGTTTGAGGAGCTTATCAACGAGCGTACACGCGGTATTCTGATCTGTAACCCCAACAACCCTACGGGCTACCTCTACACCCGCAAGGAGATGAACCGCATCCGCGATCTGGTGAAGAAGTACGATCTGTTCCTCTTCTCGGATGAGGTCTATCGTGAGTTTATCTATACGGGCTCGCCCTATATCTCGGCCTGCCACCTGGAGGGTATTGAGCAGAATGTGGTGCTTATCGACTCCGTGTCGAAGCGTTACTCGGAGTGCGGCATCCGCATCGGTGCGCTGATCACCAAGAACCACGAACTGCGTAAGGCTGTGATGAAGTTCTGCCAGGCACGCCTTAGTCCGCCGCTTATTGGTCAGATTGTGGCCGAGGCTTCGCTCGACGTTCCACGCAAGTATATGATCCGCACCTACGAGGAGTATATCGAGCGTCGTAACTGCCTTATCGATGGCTTGAACAAGATCCCCGGAGTCTATTCGCCCATCCCTATGGGTGCTTTCTATACGGTTGCAAGTCTTCCGATCGACGACAGCGACAAGTTCTGCGCTTGGTGCCTCTCGGAGTTTGAGTATGAGGGAGAGACGGTTATGACTGCCCCTGCATCGGGCTTCTATATGGATCCCACCAAGGGCCGCAACGAGGTGCGTATCGCCTATGTGCTAAAGAAGGAGGATTTGCGTCGTGCTCTCTTCATATTGGGCAAGGCGTTGGAGGCTTATCCGGGTCGTGTGATGCCGTAGAGCGATTTATGAGTAATAATATGTTGGGCTGCTGAGGTTTTCTCGGTAGCCCTTTTGTTTTTAGTGGAAAAATCGTTAAATTTGTATGAATTGTTGCTGTGATAATAATATTCGCTCTCGCGGTGACGTTCTTCCAACTGAACCTAAAACATTAAACTATGGAAAAATACATTCTTTCGCTCGACCAGGGCACCAGCAGCTCACGAGCGATAGTCTTCGACCAGCAGGGTCAGATCCGTTCTATGGCACAGCGTGAGTTCACGCAGCACTTTCCCCGTTCGGGATGGGTTGAGCACGACCCCAATGAGATATGGTCATCGCAGGCATCGGTTATGGCCGAAGCCCTCACATCGATGGATATTGCACCGGCGGACATTGCCGCTATCGGTATTACCAACCAGCGTGAGACCACCATTGTGTGGGATCGCGAGACCGAGGAGCCTATCTATAACGCCATCGTATGGCAGGATCGTCGCACCTCGGAGTATTGCGACAGCTTGAAGGAGGCCGGTCATACGGAGTTTATCCGCTCACGCACGGGTCTTATCATCGATGCATATTTCAGTGCCACGAAGGTTAAGTGGATCCTGGATAACGTTGAGGGCGCACGTGAGCGTGCCGAGCAGGGTAAGTTGATGTTCGGTACGGTTGATACGTGGCTTATCTGGCGCCTCACCAAGGGCGAGGTCCACGTCACGGATGTAAGTAACGCATCGCGCACGATGCTCTTTAATATCCACACCCTCAAGTGGGATGAGGATCTGCTCCGTCTGTTCGATATTCCCTTGTCGATGATGCCTGAGGTGCGCTCGTCAAGCGAGGTCTATGGCTCGACCAGTGCAACGATCTTTGCCGATAATATCCCCATCGCAGGTATTGCTGGCGATCAGCAGGCGGCGCTCTTTGGTCAGATGTGCGTGGAGCCTGGTGCGGTGAAGAACACCTACGGCACGGGTTGCTTCCTACTGATGAATAGCGGCGAGCGTCCTATCGACTCGAAGAATAATCTCCTAACGACGGTTGCGTGGAAGATTGGCGATAAGGTCAATTACGCTTTGGAGGGTAGTATCTTCGTCGGAGGCTCTGTTGTGCAGTGGTTGCGTGACGGTCTGGGCGTTATCTCGTCGTCGAGCGAGGTGGAGGCTTTGGCAGAGTCTGTACCCGATACGGGAGGTGTATATTTTGTCCCGGCGCTGACGGGCTTGGCCGCTCCCTATTGGGATCAGTATGCTCGTGGTAGCATCAGTGGCATCAGCCGAGGCACCACGGCGGCACATATCGCTCGAGCAGCGCTGGAGGGTATTGCCTACCAGACTCTCGATATCGTTGATGCTATGCAGCGTGATGCAGGCATTCAGCTTACGGAGCTGAAGGTCGATGGCGGTGCGGCACGCAACAATCTGTTGATGCAGTTCCAGTCGGATGTTTTGAATACGCGTGTTATTCGTCCCCAGGTTACCGAGACTACGGCACTTGGAGCGGCTTACCTTGCAGGTCTGGCCGTGGGTTATTGGTCAAGCCTGGAGGAGATTCGTGAGCAGTGGCAGGCCGAGCGTGAGTTTAAGCCCGAGATGGATCGTGATGCTGCACAGACGGCTATTGATGGCTGGCACGATGCAGTGCGCCGTACGCTAAAGAGTAATTAACCTTAAACAAAAGATATGGAGACACCTTTTTTTACACAATGCTTGTTTGAGTTCATCGGTACGATGGTACTCATTCTGATGGGCGACGGAGTCGTTGCCAACAACACCTTGAAGGGAACAAAGGGTAATAACGCAGGTTGGATCGTCATCACGCTGGCGTGGGGTCTGGCCGTGATGAGCGGTGTGCTTATCGCAGGGCCTTATTCGGGCGCACACCTCAGCCCTGCCGTGACACTCGGCTTTGCCGTTGCGGGTACATTCCCGTGGGCACACGTTGCTGGATATATCGTAGCACAGATGCTCGGCGCATTCTGCGGTGCAACGCTGGTGTACCTTTATTATAAGGATCACTTCGATATCACCGACGACCCGGCTACTAAGCTCGGTATCTTCTGTACCATCCCCGCCATCGAGAATAAGGGTCGTAACTTCTTCTGCGAGGTGGTGGCTACAATGCTCCTGATCTTTGTCATCCTGGCTATCGGCAATGCGGAGAATACTCCCGCCGTAGGTATGGGTGGTCTGGCAAGCTTCCCCACAGCGATGTTGATCGTTGCTGTAGGTATGTCACTCGGTGGTACTACGGGTTATGCCCTGAACCCTGCACGTGACCTCGGTCCTCGTATCGCTCACGCTCTGCTTCCTATCAAGGGTAAGGGCTCAAGCGGCTGGGGCTACAGCTGGGTACCTATCCTTGGCCCGCTTACAGGTGCTGCGCTGGCGGCATTGGCTTATGTTGCAGTATATAACTTCTAATATGTAGTAAATAAAAAAAGGAGGCTGTCCCGAAAGGGCGGCCTCCTTTTTTATTAGTATGTCAGCGGTTAGAAATAGAATCCTACACCCAACTGGAATGTGTCAATCTTGTTCTTTCCTGTGGTGTAACCCAACACCTCGCTACGCTTGAATGAGCCGTTGTAACGGGCCGATACACCCAACTTCCAGATGCGTACCTCGGCACCTACGGCATAGCCGATTGTGGGGCGCTTGAAGTCCCACTCCACGCCACCGAAGTTACCATCGGTGTTGGTCATCACGCAGAACGTAGGTCCTGCCTGCAAAGCCAGCACTCCGAGCAGACGATACTGCAACAGGATGGGTATATCCACCTTATTCAGTTTCACCTTGCCAGCATCACCCGCCACGTCGAAGGCGTTGTGCGAGAAGATAATCTCGGGGTGAATACCGAAACCTGCCCACGTCAAATCGCCCTGCACACCTGCAAACCAGCCTGTGCTTGACTCGAAGTCGAGGTCTTTGATGCGGTCGTTGAAGTTGTTACTCTGGTAGTCCAGACCGGCCTTTACTCCAAACTTAAACTTGGGGATAACACCCGCCGAGGCCTGCACCGCGATGCACGCCATAGCAAAAATAAGTAGTAGTCGTTTCATCTCAAATCAATTTTTAGGTTAGTATTATCTGCCGCGTGAACCCGTAGAACGTGAACCCGATGAGGATTGTGATGACGAGTTACGGCTATTTGTACTGCTCTTTGAGCCTGTGTTGCCCTTCTGTGACGAGCCCTGATTGCCGGGGCGTACGTTGCCCGAGGAGTTGTTACGCGACGAGTTATTACCCGGGCGCACGTTACCTGACGAGTTGTTGCGTGAGTTGCCACTCGGACGCGCGATGTTGCCCTGCCCGCGGTTGGTTGTGCCCTGGCCTACGTTGCCACGTGAACCCTGACCACGATTGGGGTTGCCCTGCGGCAGCATCGTTGTGTTGTTGTTGCGCGAGGGTGTAGAGTTCTGGTAGTGTATGCGGCGCGGCGATTCGGTGCGAGGATTGTTCTGGTAGTAGCCGTTACCTCTCACGTCACGCAGGTTGCGCTGGTTATAGACCCCCTTGTAGTGCTTGTACTGATTCTTGTGCTGACGGTTGTAGTGCCACGGGTTGCGGTGGTTGATGACAACCTTGTAGTAGCGATGCAGGTCGGTGGGGAAGTGACGACCGTGCGGCAGCACCTTTGCCGATACCCAACGGCCATAGTTCAGGTAGTGGAACATGGCACGCTCAACATCGTAGTAGAAGTTGAACTCGGGGAAGTAGTAATACATCGCATAGTCATAACCCGCTGGGCCCCACGATGGTTGCAACGAGATATTGATAGAACCGGTTACGGGCGCCGGAGTGTCATAGACATAGTAGCCAACGCCACACGATGAGAGTGTGAACGCCATCGCAAATGCTAAAATCAATCGTTTCATAACTGTGGGTTTTAGTAGGTTATACTTGTTTGCACACTTATTTATCGCTTTGTGCCCTTTGCGCCTTTCGCTCCGCCTAACGAGTAGTTGAAGATATTCTCCTTGTAGCTTGTGGTTTTGAACGACGAGTCGCGCTTACGCGAGAAGGCTATCTCGATCAATCGCTCAACCAGATTCTCGAAGCTTAAACCTGTAGCCTCCCATAAATAGAACGATAAAGAGCCGGGAATAGTATTTATCTCATTCACATATATCTTGCCGTCGCTCTCATCAATCATAAAGTCGATGCGGGCCACGCCGTCGCACGCCAGCGCCTTGAAGGTCTCCACGGCCTTGGTGCGGATGAACGTAGTCTGCTCTTCGGGCAGTCGGGCGGGTATCTCGCGCACCGTTGAGTGCATACCTCGTGACTCCTTCACGCCACCCTTGGCACCACCTTTACCTCCGCCCAGATACTTATCTTCATAACTCAGGATCTCGCCGCTGCGAATGGGAGCCTCGCATACCGATGCCTCGCACTCGTAGTAGTTACCCAGGACAGAGCAGTTGATCTCCTTGAGTTGCTCGACCAGGTGCTCGACGATGATGCGCTTTGAGTACGATATGGCATTCTCCACCGCCTCACGCAACTCCTCGCGGTTGTGCACGGCCTTGATACCTACGCTTGAACCCGAGTCGGCAGGCTTCACGATGACGGGATATGAGAGCGTACGCTCAATACGCTCTATTGTGGCCTCTTCTTTGTCGAACCACTCCTTGTCGGAGAACCATACATAGTCAATCACAGGTATGCCACTCGCTGCAAGCACCATCTTCATCGTGATCTTATCCATGCCGTTGGCCGACGCCAGCACGTTGCAACCTGCGTAGGGGATACCTGTCATCTCGATTGTGCCCTGGAATGAACCATCCTCGCAGTTGGTGCCATGCAGGGCGGGCAGGATAACGTCGAGTGTAGTCACTACGTCGCTGCCGAACAACGGACGGCGCACCTTGTAGAGGTGGTTGTCGCCATATATGGGGCGCAGATATACCTCCTCGCACGAAGAGTAGAGCTGCTCCATATTCTTGTAGTTCTGACTCTGACGCAGGGCCTCGCCCGTGTACCAGCGACCCTCCTTGGTGATGTATATGGGTGTGATGTCGTACTTCTCGGTGTTGATGGCCTCCATAGCCTGTATGGCTGTGAGTACCGAGATCTCGTTCTCGACCGAACGGCCACCGAAGATTACACCTACGTTGATTTTTGTCTTCATCTGTATAGTTTGTTTATCGTTTTCTACTTAAATGAGTCGGGCAGATCGTTCTCATACAAAACTATGTCGCCCACGCGCATCGTCCCAGCAAGGAATGCCGAAGCCTCGGCAAAGGAGTCTGCCTGCACGATGTTCTGCTGTTCAAACTCCGCCTCACGCAAACCCTCTACTATCGCATCGCGGTTGGTGCGATTGACCACCACGGCTATGTCGGCCGAAAGGGCTATCTGACGTCCTAACTCGCGGTTGTTGCGGTATTGGCTCTCGCCCATCTCCACAAAGCCGGGCGTTACCACTATGCGGCGAGCACCCTCTGAACGGTTGAACTCACGCAACACCTCGAGTGCCATCGCAGCACCTGCGGGGTTGGAGTTGTAGGCATCGTCGATGATGGTCACGGTGCCCGTATGTTTAATGCTCAGGCGATGCTCGATCTGCTCAATCTGTCGTATGGCTCGCTTCTGCAACGCCTCGCTTATACCGAATATATCCGCTACGGCTATGGCCGCCAAGAGATTGAGTATATTGCCACGGCCTGCCAGATGGGTAGCATAGCCCTCACTCTCGGTCTCGCCCTTGCGAACGGAGAATGTTGTCTGCGCGGGCGAATAATCCACCTGCAGGGCCTGATATTCAGCCTTCGCATTCTCCACTCCGTAGCCAATCGTGCGAGAGGTCTGAAGTGTAGCCTTTGCTATGGGCTCCGAGTCGAGATTTACCACCGCCACGCCATCCGCGGGCAGCGAGTCAATGAGCTCGAACTTCGTGCGGCGCACATTCTCCAGCGAGCCGAATGTTTCGAGGTGCATCTCACCTACGGCCGTCACCACGCCAATCGAAGGGTGCACCAACTCGCAGATCTCACGTATATCGCCCACCTGCTTGGCACCCATCTCGACGATGAATATCTGATGATGAGGCTTCAGGTGCTCTCTGATGGTGCGAATCACGCCCAACGTAGTGTTGAAGTTGCCGGGTGTCATCAGCACATTATATCGCTCCGAGAGGATGCGGTAGAGGTAGTGTTTCGTAGAGGTCTTGCCAAAACTACCCGTCACGCCGATAATCTTCAGGTCGGGCATCGAACGCAGGATACGCTTTGCGTCGTTGTAGTACCAGCGCGAGATAGCCGCCTCCAACGGCATATTTATCACATTGGCCAGGAGCATTACCACGGGCATCGCCAAGAGCGCCAGCGCCACCGCAGGGGCATACTTCGGGGCAAAGCATAGTGCCACCGCAATCACTGCTGCGGACAGAAGCCCAGCCGAAAGGAACATACGCTTTACTCGCATCGTATAGACAATAGGCTTCTTGTACACGGTGCGGAACTCACGCCACGCCATCACAGCCATAAAGACCGCCGAGAACCCCCAAAAGACGGGATTTCCTATAAAGCATATCAACGCAAGGGCGGCAATAACTGCTGCTCGCAGAAACTTATGCCCCGACGTAAACCAACGTGCATAGCGATCCACGCGGTATGAGTTGTGCTGGAACATATGCACATCGTAGCGCACCACGGCTGCCCACAGGGCGATGTACAACGGCCAGAATATAATGTTTTCGATCAGCATACTACTTTTTCATCTCTTTACTTAGGAAACTCTCCGCCACACGCAGGAACAGAGGGGTATTCTCCAAAAATGAGAAGTGCCCGGCCCCCGCAACCGTCACAAGTCCTGCATCGGGAATCAACTTCTCCATCCGCTTTGCATCCGCAAGGGGTGTTGCCGTGTCTCGCTCACCCCAAAAGAGCAGGGTGGGGGCTTTGATGTGAGGCATCAGGTGGCATAGGTCTTCATTTACAACCTTCGACAGCACTCGGCGCATCATAGGCGTAGCCTGCGAGTAGTCTGACGAACCAGCCTTGGCGCGACGCTTTTCGATAATCTCCTCGGCACGTACCTTGCCCACAACCAGAGGCAGTAGGCGTTTGATCAACTTGAAGGTATATACCTTGCGGTAGTAGGAAAGTGAGCGACGGGGCTTTACGCCTGCCGCATCGACTAATATAACCTTCTGCACCTTGTTGCGTGAGGCATATACTATCGATACACGACCGCCAAATGAGTGGCCTATAAGGATAGGGTTCTCCACACCCTCGGCCTTGGCCAATGCCTCCACCGAACGGGTGTACTCCTCGACGCCCCACGCTTCCTTGGGCTCATCACTCTGCCCAAAGCCTGCAAAATCTACGGTCAAGACACGAAACCTCGCTTCCAGAAAGGGGCGTACGGCGTTGAAGGTGTCGGCGTTGCAACCCCAGCCGTGCAGCAGCAGGATAGGGTGCCCCTCGCCGCAGTCGGTGTAGTGCAGGCGCAGTGATTGGTATGTGAAGAATTTATCCATAATCTCTCAGAATACAAATTTAATCTTTTTTTTGTCAATAGCGATAATTATGAGAGGTGATTTGCGTGGTTTAGATTTTTTTATTCTTTTTGAACGATATAGAGAAAAATATTTGTTACCTTTGTATTGGACTGCGGAATACGTAGTTTCTATAGATGGCATTTAGGCTATTGTTGTTATTGAGTAAAACGACCAAATTATTACTACGAACACACAATAGGCACGTTAAATGCTCACGCCTTTGGCGTGGGTGTGCTTATGTTCGTATGGGTGCTTGGTCGTACCTTCTCAATAATAGGCATTATCCACGCTTCTCTTTTTTAAGTTAAACGGTAGCCATCTGTTATTATTAATGTATCTAATGTTTAACTTAAATTATAATCATATGGAAAAGAAATCTTTATGTGTTAATAACGAAGTCTCTAAGAAGATTATTAAGGTTTGTGAGTTTTTTAAGATTGTTTCTTATATTGCACTACTTGCGGGAGTAATTATGGTTATAGTAGGAGTAACAGATATGGGAGTAGGCATTTTTGTAAGTTCTATGATTACATTGCTAATTAACTTGCCATTTATAAGAGGTTTTGTTACACTTGTAGAGTCAGCTGAATATACAAAGGCTAATATTGAAGTTTATTATGATATAAAAGAGCAGGAGTAGAGCCTTAAATAAATATTCTTGAAATGATGTGCTATTAAAATAACCCAGCAGATTCTTTCGGTAATCTGCTGGGTTTTTACTAAGTCATTGCGAGAATCTGCATTTTAGGGCATTGCTGATACAGTATGCATTATATGCAGATTCGTGGCAATCAACCTTTGTGAATAATGCTTTACTGATAGATATGAAGAATAGTCAGTATCATCAAGGATGTAAACACAAAGGTAGATTCCAATCATTTTCACTTACATTCAAATCTGTATCAGAGAGGTTATCAGTAGTGAAAATGTGGAATGACGTTATATTAATAGCAAAGGAGGTAGATTTCAGAAGAAATCTACCTCCTTTGTTAATATGAACAAAAATTCCTAATGATTCATAATCTCATTCT
>JAFUOK010000076.1 GCA_017481925.1 Alistipes sp. | reverse complement strand
CCTGACTACTTCTTTTCCTTTAAAGGAATTGACAGATAAATACTACATTTTCTCTCAATTATATAACCAGTAAATCAAAGAACCGTTTGAAAAACTCCGCTCGAATTTGAGGCGGAAATCGGTTGCAAAGGTAATATCCTTTTTTATAACCTCCAAATTTTTCAAGAACTTTTTTGCAACTTTTTTTTAAGTTTCTTTTCGAAGCCGTTGCTCATCTTTCGATTCGCAACTGTTTTCTTCGTTTTGTAAGAACTTATTTCCTGATTGCGGATGCAAAGGTAGGGATAATTTCGATACGTGCAAACTTTTTCGACTATTTTTTTCATCTTTTTTGCAAAATCTTTAAAAATCGGCTTTATACCTATATTATAATATATATAGAGCGGCTGTTTTCAGCCACGAAAAGGCCTTCCCGGGCACACGGCAAGCGAAAAGTCCATTACACGCATAGGATTTTCGATCGAGGCATAAGTTCTCGACGGGCATGAGGCTTTACGTATGCAAACAGACGCTAACATCTACGTCTGTTGCGTGATTCACTAATTTTTCGCTATATTTGCAGAAATTATCGAAATATGAAACTGAAAAACATAGCAATCTTAATTTTTGTCCTTGTGGTGCTGGACCAGATCGTCAAGGTGTGGATCAAAACCACGATGTGCCTGGACGAGTCGATAGAGATCCTGCCGTGGTTCCACCTCCACTTTGTGGAGAACAACGGTGCGGCCTTCGGTATGCAGCTCAACACGTCGGGCGCAATAGACTGGGGCAAGTTGTTGCTGAGCCTGTTCCGCATAGTGATGATTGGCGGTCTGGGCTACTACATCCACTACCTGAACCGCCCCGAGCGACGCACGCCGCGCGGTGTGATTGTCGGTCTGGCGCTGATTCTTGCAGGTGCGGTGGGTAATCTGATCGACTCGATGTTCTACGGAATGATCTTCACAGCCTCGACACCGCTCACGGTGGCTACGCTGGGCGAGGGCTACAGCACATTCCTGATGGGCAAGGTGGTTGATATGTTCTACTTCCCGCTGTTCCAGTGGAACAACGTGCCGAGTTGGTTGTCGTTCCTGGTGGACTACAACAACTACTTCTTCGGCGCGATATTCAATATGGCGGATGCATATATATCGGTGTCGGTGGTATATCTGATGCTATTCCATTATAGATTTTTTATGGAGGAGTAGCAGCATCATTCCCGCTGATAAACAACACGATAACAACGGTATAGAAGCGCACAAAGCCAGGAGATGAAATTTTTTTCAGCGAAAAGTGTTGCGAAATAAAAAAAAGTAGTACCTTTGTGCCACGAAACGATGCCCAGATGGTGAAATGGTAGACACGCTCGTTTCAGGTGCGAGTGCTTCACGGCATGTAGGTTCGAGTCCTATTCTGGGCACAAAAAAAAGAGCAGTTTTTCAACTGCTCTTTTTTTTGTGCCCGTTGGGCAACCTCAGCGTTATTCCTTGAATGTCTTTATTTTCGCATACGCCTTATCTTTCAACACCTTTTTGTCTTCATACGAATCCAGCTGTTTTAAGCAATTCTCAACACAAGCCTTTCTATCGTCCATATACTTAAAACGCTCATACTCGAATAAACTATTAAGTTCCTTAAGAAAAACAAATTTATTCACAAAACTAAGCTCGTCATTATTTAAGCAACTAACATAATAATCATACATTCTTTCAAGATAATCATATTGACAATCTACCGCGCCATAAAAACGACCAGAAGATTGACCAAAAAGCCTTGTATAAACGTAATCTTCATCATCCTCCTTAACAGAATACTGATTCGTAATATTTAATTCACTACTTAAACGAAAGCAGGCTCCAAGTTCTTTAGATATTTCGCCATTTGTACTTCTTATCTTTACAAAAGACACCATAACATATTCCTTCGCACCTGTGTTCAGTTCTCTATAGTTCTTATCATTCTCTATTATCTTCTCAATATTTGATCGGTTGCATCCACTTAATGCCAATCCCACAAAGTTATCTGCGACATGCAAAATATGCTCAAACTCCTTCTCCTCATCACCCTCGGGAGCGGGTTCTTCCTTGATTTTACTTTCATCTGCAGGCGTTAATATATACAAATCACTATGTTTATACCCATCTATAACTGCTGCACCCGAAAAACTTTCGCGAGCTATCTCTTCAAAATATTGCTGAATATTCTGTTGAGCAATTTCGGTCTTTTCATCTACGACCGTACCTCCACAAGACATCAACAAGATAACCGAAGTCAAGATAACCGTCTTTAAAACGAAAACATTAAGAAACCTTTTCATAATTCTATCTTTTAGTTAAACAATAAAAACCAATTCTCACGCTTAACTAAAAGAGAAGCGCGGACAGGTTGTACTATTCAGAGGTACTGCCATACCCACGCAACATACAAACACCGCCCACGCTGACGCGTAGGCGTTTCGTGTCCATTGTGCTTGTTGCGTTTGAAAATTGGCAGTTTTCTGAACAAAGTACAATAGCAAAAAACGCTATAATAAAATGTAAAACATTTGGGTATTCCCCAAACTCTCTACAAATATATCAATAAAATTCTATTTATCCATTAAAATATGACAGCATTTTCATATTAAAAAAAGAGCTACCCTTTTGGATAACTCTTTTTAACTCTCTTACTCCTCCCATCTTGCCGAGGCGATAGAGCGGGCGGGCAGGGTGAACGTAAACTCACGTTTTGCGCCACGCACCACGATGGTCTGCTCCTGCTCCGAGCGGTTGGCGGCCACCACGGCCAGCGAAGAGTCTGTATTGACAAATGCCGTCATCTCGACACCCTCGGGCAGAGTCTGCTCGACAGCCACACGGTGAGCGTCGGCACGCACCACCTTCGAGCAGTGGGCGATATTATAGTAGTGGCTCTTGCGGTTGAGCGAGGCAAAGTCGTAAGTCTGGGAAGAAATCTCAATAGCACCATAGCACGTACGACATCCCTTCGGGCGGTTGGGTGCGCCCTTATCGTCAAGAATCAGGTTCCACAGCGTAACACCACGGCCACCACGATTCATCGTGCCGATAAAGATCGACGCAAAATCATTCACCAGGCACTTACTATAGTCGTAGTTCCACGTGCCAATAGAAGCCTCCGTGAAGAAGATATCCAGATCGGGATGTGCCGCCTGTATGCGGTCGAGCTCCGTCACGCGACCACCATAGTTATGCCATGCCGAGCCGTCGATATACTTCGCCGCCTCCTTATCGGCCAGGATATGCAACGGATAACCCTGCTGATCGGGGATATTGTCGTAGTTATAGTTATGGTCGAAGAGCCATATCTTCGCATCGATATCGTTGCGCTCGAACTCGGGACCGAGGTGGTCGCGGATAAAATCACGCTGCTGCTCCCAGCCCATATAGAGCGACATAGAGTTACCGCGGTTCAGCGGCTCATTCTGAATCGTAATGGCATAGATGGGGATACCCTCGGCCTCCATCTCGCCTATCCAGCGCACGAAATACTCGGCATAGTCGTCGTAGTACTTGGGGTTCAGGATTCCGCCCGTCCAGCTATCGTAAGGCTCGCCACGCTCCTCGTCAATCTTCATCCACTTGGGACACGACCATGGTGAGCCGACAATGCGAATCGAGGGGTTGATCTCGAGGATGCGCTTCAGGATGGGAAGCAAATCGCGGCGGTCGTACTCGTGCAGTTCGAAGAACTCGATGCCCTCCTTATCGCAACAGGTATATTCATCCAAAGAGAAGTCCGACGCACCGATCGATACACGAATAAAACTCATCGCCATCTGCTCGGGCGAAAAACACTCCTGCAGGATCTTCTCACGATCCTCCTCGGTCATCTTCAACAGGTTATAACACGTCGAACCCGTAATAGCAGCGCCAAAACCGTAGATAGGCTGCAAGGTCTTATCGGGAAGCAACTGAATAACATTCTCGGCCTCCGTGCCCGCCTTACGCAACTCCACGCCCTCGATCTGGGCGAATGAGAGTTGGGGCTGGTGACCCTCACCCGTAGTGATATAGACCTCTGCCGTACCCGAAGAGCAGGCTACGGCAAATAGTGCAACAACAGCAACACTCACGGTACGTGCAAAAGAGAATAGTTTTTTCATATTAAATAATAGTTTGAATTATTCCTTTGACTCCTCCACGGCGGGCTGCGGCTGTGCCACGTCACACACCTTCTTTAGACCCCGCTCCTCGGCCAGGCGCTCCATCAGGGCGTAGGCCTCGGCGTAGTCGTTACGGATATCGCCATCGAGGATGGCATTCTTGATCACCTCCTTAATCTCGCCAATGGCGGCGCAGGGGCGCAGGTCGTAGCACTGCATGATAATATCGCCCGTAATGGGAGGTTGGAAGTTACGCACCCTGTCGCGCTCCTCCAGATCCTTCATCTTGCGGCGCACCAACTCGAAGTTGGCCAGATAGCGCTTCACCTTGGCATCAATGCCCGACGTTATATCCGCCTCGCACAGCGTCATCAACGACTCCACATCGTCGCCCGCCTCAAACAGCAGACGTCTTACGGCCGAGTCGGTGACCATATCTTCAGAAAGGATGATGGGTCGCAGATGAAGATAGACCATCTTCTGCACAAACTTCATATGCTCGTTCATCGGCAGTTTCAGACGGCGGAATATGTCGCGCACCATCTTCGAGCCGACAACCTCGTGCTGATGGAAGGTCCAACCCACCTTGCGGTCGTAGGCCTTGGTGAGGGGCTTGGCTATATCGTGCAGCACGGCCGCCCAACGAAGCCACAGATCATCACTCTTGCGGGCTACATTGTCCAGCACCTTGAGCGTATGGCGGAAATTATCCTTATGTGCGTGATTACCAACCCGATCCACGCCACACAGGCGCTCCATCTCGGGGAATATCAGCTCCAGCAAACCCGTCATATGCAGCAGGTCGAAACCTATCGAGGGCACGGGTGAGAGGACAATCTTATTGAGTTCGGTAATGATGCGCTCGCGCGAGACAATCTTTATACGCTCCTTGTTGCGTTCGATGGCCTCGAACGTCTCCTCGTCAATATCGAAGCCCAACTGCGTGGCAAAGCGTACCGCTCGCATCATACGCAGAGGGTCGTCCGAGAAGGTGATATCGGGATCGCACGGCGTGCGGATAATACAGTCGTCCAGATCGTACATACCCTCGAAGGGATCGACCAGCTCGCCATAGCGGTCGCCATTCAGACACCACGCCATAGCGTTGATCGTAAAGTCTCTACGGCGCTGGTCATCCTCCAGCGTGCCGGGCTCCACCTGCGGCTTGCGCGAGTCGTGCGTATAGGACTCCTTGCGAGCTCCGACAAACTCCACCTCCGTACCACCTGCGCGCACCATAGCCGTGCCGAAGGTCTTGAAGACCGAGACCTTACCGCGCACCTCGCGACCCAACGCCTCGGCTACCTCAATGCCGCTACCAACCACAACAACATCGATATCGGTCGAGGGACGATGAAGGTAGTAGTCACGTACGTAACCACCCACAACGTAAGCCTCCACGCCCAGACGATCGACGATCGCTGAGATGGTCTTGAAGATAGGTTTTTGCAACGGGGTAACTATCTCGTTCATCGCAAGTTATTTAAGTGACGGGATAAGGCAACGGCGATACATCTGCACCGTATTCTCCAGGCCATAATAGAGTGCATCGGCAATCAGGGCGTGACCGATCGACACCTCGTCGCACCAGGGGATACACTCGGCGAAGTAGGTCAGATTCTCAAGGCTCAGGTCGTGACCTGCATTGAGTCCCAACCCCACCCTGCGTGCCGCCTCGGCAGCCTCGACGTATGGGGCAATAGCCGCCTCACGATCAGCGGCATAGCCTGCGGCATAGGCCTCGGTATAGAGCTCCACACGCTGTGCCTCACACTCCACGGCAGCCTCGACCATATCCACCTTCGGATCAACAAAGATCGAAGTACGGATGCCGGCATCGTTGAAGCGTGAGCAGACGTCCTTGAGATAGGCTTTGTGGCGGATGGTATCCCAACCTGCATTGGAGGTGATGGCATCCTCGGCATCGGGCACAAGTGTCACCTGCGCAGGACGCACCTCCATAACAAGGTCGATAAATGAGGGTATGGGGTTACCCTCGATATTTAGTTCTGTCGAAATTGCCGCCTTCAACTCACGCACATCGTCATAGCGGATGTGGCGTGCATCGGGACGCGGATGTACGGTGATACCCTCCGAGCCAAAGCGCTCGATATCGAGTGAGGTGCGCAGCACATTGGGCACATCGCCACCTCGTGAATTGCGTAATACGGCAATCTTATTTACATTAACACTGAGTTTTGTCATAAAATCGTTATCTTTGCCTGCGTAAAGTTACTTATTTTTTTCGAGGAGAAGATGAAAATTGTACTTTTTTCCCGCCCGCAGATTGCCGAAGCCGCCGAAGAGGTCCAGCGTTTGATGCAACTTTTTCGTCGTTACGGCTTCGATTATGCAATAAATCAGGAGTTTGCCGAGGTCGTTGAGCGCATCACCGACTTCGCCGTTGACCCTGCAAAAATCTACACCCACACCACGGGCTTGCAGCCCGACGCCACGCTTATGCTCTGCTGTGGCGGCGATGGCACACTGCTCGAAGGCATACACCGCCTGAGCGACAGGTCTATTCCCGTGGCAGCCATCAACTTCGGTCACCTGGGATTCCTCTCTTCCGCCACACGCGATGGCGTGGAGGCCCTCTTCGAGGATATTGCAAACAACCGCCTCAACATACAGCCCCGCTCGATGCTCGAAATTAGCGGTATCGACGCAGCGGACGGCACCGTGACAGCCCTTAATGAGGTGGCAGCACAGCGTGCCGAGGCAACGATGATAAAGGTCGAGGCGAAGGTCAATTCGCAACTCGTGGCGCAGTACAATGGCGATGGTGTAATACTCTCTACGCCAACGGGTTCTACGGCCTATTCACTCAGCGCCGGAGGCCCCATCGTGGCACCCGACTGTGGCTGTTTTCTGCTCACTCCGCTGGCTCCGCACAACTTCGGCGTAAGACCTGTGGTGGTGCCCGACTCGGCAGAGGTGGAGCTAACGATCCACACCCGTTATGGTGCGGCCTCGCTATCGGTGGATAACCGTTCATTCCGCATCAGCGACGGCACACGCATCAAGGTACGCCGTGCCAAGGAGCAGATTTTATTGGTTGCACAGCACAATATATCATTTTACCAAACGTTACATAGTAAGATGATGTGGGACGTGGATATCCGCAACTAAATCCCCCTTCACAGAGAAAACAAGCGCAAAATGACCTCCAGACACCGTAAAAACGGTGCCAATAGGTCTGTTTTATAGATAAAAACGCGAAAATTCTTTAATTTCCGAGTAAATTTATCTAACTTTGCGAGTTATATGAACCAAGAGATGAAGATACCACAACATATTGCCATCATTATGGATGGTAACGGACGATGGGCCAAGCAGCGAGGTAAGGATCGCAGCGAGGGCCATTTTGCCGGTATGATGGCCCTGCGTGCCACCGTAAAGGCTGCCGCCGAGATGGGTGTAAAGTACCTCACCGTATATGCCTTTTCGACCGAGAACTGGGGTCGTCCCCAGGCCGAGGTGGATGCTCTGATGGAGCTGGTATGCACGGGCGTGGAGATGAATACCCCCGAGTTGTGCCAGGAGGGCGTGCGTGTTGAGATCATTGGCGACCGCCGACGCTTCTCGGAGAAGGTAAATGCCGCGCTGGATCGCATCACGAGCAAGACCGCACAGGGCGAGCGTATGACACTCGTGCTGGCGCTGAACTACTCATCGCGCAGCGAGCTGACCTTTGCCGTGCAGCAGTTGGCACAGAAGGTGGCCGACGGCGAGTTGCAGCCCTCGGATATTGACGAGAAGGCTATCTCGCAGTCGCTCTACACGGCTTCGATGCCCGATCCCGACCTTATCATCCGCACCAGCGGTGAGTGCCGTCTGAGCAACTTTATGCTGTGGCAGGCTTCATATTCGGAGTTCTACTTCACCGACGTGCTGTGGCCCGACTTCGGCGCAGAGGCTCTCGAGGAGGCTATCAAGGCCTACAACGGACGCG
This sequence comes from Alistipes sp., assembly GCA_017481925.1. Taxonomy (GTDB): domain Bacteria; phylum Bacteroidota; class Bacteroidia; order Bacteroidales; family Rikenellaceae; genus Alistipes. Next base: position 1,538 of record JAFUOK010000076.1, on the reverse strand, counting down.
ATCGCCGCTACGGATTAGTAAAGTAATGAATTTGAAAGATATATAATGAAATACGCAAGTAAACTATTTGTCATCCTTGCCGCTGCGCTCTTTCTGGCAGCCGTGCCCGCCACGGCGCAGGAGCCAGAGCAGGAACAGAAGGACAGCATAAAGATAGAGTTCAACGAGGATGCCCCCATTCTCTCCTCTCGCGAGACTCCCAAGCGTTACTACATCCGCAAGGTGAACGTGAGCGGCGTGAAGAACCTGAACGAGAACCTTATCCGTTCTACATCGGGTCTTATCCCTGGCGACTCGATCTATCTGCCCAGCTCGTTCGTGGGTAATTCGATCACACGTCTGTGGGGGCAGCGTTACTTCTCAGACGTGAAGGTGGGCGCTACAATCGATGGCGACAGCGTCGATCTGGAGCTTATCCTGCGTGAGCGTTCCCGTGTATTCAACTGGGACATCAGAGGTGAGGGTATCGGTAGTTCGAAGCGTAACGACCTGCTCGAGAAGCTGGCTCTGCGCCGCAACTCCGAGCTCTCGGACTACGTAATCGACCGTTCGGAGCGTCTGCTCAAGAAGGAGTACATCGACAAGGGTTACCGCAACGTGGAGGTAAGCACCCGCATCGTAGATGACTCAACGATCGACAATGCCGTAAACGTGACGTTCATCGTAAACCGCAACAAGAAGGTGCGCATCGGCGAGATTACCTTCTCGGGTAACGACAACGTAAAGGCTTCGCGTCTGCGTCGTACATTCAAGAAGACTCACCAGAAGTCGATCCTCTTCTTCCAGAACACCAAGCTCAAGGAGGAGGACTACAAGGAGGATAAGAATCTGTTGATCGACTACTATAACTCAAACGGTTTCCGTAACGCCACCATCCTGAAGGACTCGGTTTATGATATCAACGACGAGCGCATCGGTATCCACATCGATATCTCGGAGGGTAACAAGTTCTACATCCGCGACGTAAAGTGGGTGGGTAACTCGGCCTATCCTACCGAGCAGTTGCAGCAGTTGTTTGGCGTGAATAAGGGCGACCTCTATGACAAGAAGTCGATGCACAAGCGTCTGGGTATCGGCCGCGAGGTGGATCCCGAGGGTGTATCGGTTTCGAATATGTACCAGAACAACGGTTACCTGATGTCGCAGATCGATGCCGCCGAGCACGTTGTGGCAGAGGATACGATCGATATGGAGATCAAGGTATTCGAGGGTAAGCAGTTTACAATCAACGAGGTAGATATCTCAGGTAACACACGTGTAAACGACGAGGTTATCCGTCGTGAGATGACCATCTATCCCGGTACGCTCTACGACCGCTCGATGCTTATGTACACGCTGCGTCAGTTGGCCGCTATGGGTCACTTCGATCCCGAGCAGATACAGCCCGACGTGCAACCCGTCACGGACGAGTTAGTAAACATCGGCTTCCCGCTTGTGGAGCAGGCCAGCGACCAGTTTAATGTCGCCGGAGGTTGGGGTGCAGGTTCATTCGTAGGTTCGGTGGGTATTACGCTGAATAACCTTTCGACACGCAATAT